>DASXYT010000048.1:0-11032 GCA_036502345.1 Pseudonocardiaceae bacterium
GAACCGCAAGCAGTGGGGCGCGGCTGGCAGCGAGCGTGCCTCATCGGGTCGCGTCGCGCTCGCTGACGACGTGCACGTCCCCAAACGGTGGCCACCTGACCCTGGCGGTCCGCCGACTCCTGCCTCACATTGGTAGCGGGCAGGGCAACAGCCCTCCCGCATCGGAAGAAGGGACGCCCCTGGCAATGACCGGCTACCTAATCCGGCGACTGGCCACGGCCGTCATCGTGCTGCTCGGCATCGTCCTGGTCACGTTCATCCTGCTGCACGTCATCGCGCCGACGCCCGGCCGCGCTGCTCTCGGTCTGCGGGCCAGCCCCCTCCAGGTCCAGGCCTACGACAAGGCCCACGGTTACGACAGGCCGATCATCGTCCAATTCTTCAGCTACCTCAACCAAGTTATTCACGGCAACCTCGGCTTCTCCTTCAAGCTGAACCAGCCCGTGACCGACCTGCTGAGGGAGAAGGCGCCGCTGAGCGCCTTCCTGTCGGGCGTGTCCACGGCGCTGGCCATCGTCATCGCGATCCCGCTGGGCATCTACCAGGCTGTTCGCCGTAACACCATCGGTGACAACGTGGTGACCGCGGTGTCGTTCACGCTGTACTCGATGCCGGTGTTCCTGCTCGGACTGATCCTGATCGACATCTTCGCGCTGAAACTGGGCTGGGTGGACGCCAACGTCAGCCAGGACCAGTCCCTCGGTGGCGCGCTCGCGCACGGCAAGAACCTGATTCTGCCGATCGCCTCGCTGACCGCGGTCAGCGTCGCCGCGTACTCCCGATATCAGAGATCGTCCGCGTTGGACGTGTTCGCCCAGGACTACATCAAGGTGGTCAGGGCGAAGGGACTACCCGAACGGAAGGTGCTGCTGCGCCACCTGGTGCGCAACGCCTGCCTGCCGATGATCACGCTGATCGGCTTGTCGATCCCGATCCTGTTGGCCGGCAACCTGTTGATCGAGGGTGCCTTCAACATCAACGGCCTCGGCCTGCTGTTCTTCAACAGTCTGGGTAACGAGGACTACAGCGTGCTGATCGGGTACACGCTCGTCGGCGCCGTGTTGACCGTTCTGGGCAACCTGGTGGCCGACGTCTGTCTGACCGTCGCCGACCCACGAATCCGGCTGGTGTGACATGGCAACCCTTGACTCTTACACGAAGGCCGCTCCCCCCTCGAAGGAGCCATTGCCCGAGGGTGGTGAGGTCGGTGCGGTACAGAGCGGTTGGAAGCTCGGCGTCCGCGAGTTCATGTCGAACAAGCTGGCCACGGCCGGCCTCGTCGTGCTCGTCCTGCTGGTGTTGTTCACGTTCCTCGGCCCGATCTTCTATCACAGCGACCAGCTGAACTCGAACCTGCTCAACACCGACCAGGGGCCGGGTGCCGGCTTCCCGCTCGGCACCGACGGCAACGGGTTCGACGTGCTGGGCAGGCTGATGAAGGGCGGTCAGACGTCGCTGGAGATCGGCTTCTTCGCCGCTCTCATCGCGACGATCATCGGCACGCTCTACGGCGCCATCGCCGGTCTGGCGGGCGGCATCGTGGACGCGGTCATGATGCGCATCATCGACGTGCTGCTGGCCATCCCGTTCCTGTTCATCATCCTCATCGTCTCGGTCAGGTACAGCTCGAACGTGACGTCGCTGAGCATCGTGCTCGGTGTGTTCTCGTGGCTGATCCCCGCCCGACTCGTCAGAGGTGAGGTGCTGACGCTGCGGGTGCGTGACTTCGTGTCCGCGGCCAGGGTGATGGGCGCCAACCGCAGCCGGCTGGTGCTGCGCCACCTGGTCCCCAACGCGCTGGGCACCGTGATCGTGAACATCACGTTCCAGGTGGCCGACGCGATCCTGGCGCTGTCCGCGCTGGGCTTCCTCGGGTTCGGTGTGCAGTACCCGGGCACCGACTGGGGCGACCAACTGTTCGACGGCGCCGGCAACCTGAACAACGGTTACTGGTGGCTGATCTACCCGGTCGGTGTGTTGCTGATCGTCACGGTGATGGCATGCAACCTGATCGGCGACGCGCTGCGGGACGCGCTGGATGTGAGGTTGAGGCGTCGATGACCAACATCTTCGAGTCCGAGGCGGCGGCCGGGACGCGGCAAGGAGATCCATCTGTGGAGCACGTTCTCGAGATCACCAACCTCACGACGCACATCGAGCTCAGTCGCTCGACCGTGCAGGCGGTCGGTGGTGTCAGCCTGTTCCTGAAGCCCGGCGAGACCCTCGGACTGGTCGGTGAGTCCGGCTGCGGCAAGTCGATGACCGGCCTGTCGATCATGGGCCTGCTGCCGGTGGGCGGCAAGATCGTGGAGGGCTCCGTCAAGCTGGCCGGCCGGGAACTGGTCGGGCTGCCGGCCCACCAGATGCGTCAGATCCGGGGCAACGAGATCGCGATGGTCTTCCAGGACCCGCTGACCTCGCTCGACCCGACGAAGACGATCGGCGACCAGGTGGCCGAGGGTGTGCGCCTGCACCGGGGCGCGAGCAAGAAGCAGGCGCTGGACCGGGCCGCGGAGGTACTCGGCCTGGTCGGTCTGCCCAGGCCGAAGGAACGGCTGGACGACTACCCGCACCAGCTGTCCGGCGGTCTGCGGCAGCGTGTGGTGATCGCGATCGCGCTGGCCTGCGAGCCGAAGGTGCTCATCGCCGACGAGCCGACCACGGCGTTGGACGTCACGATCCAGGCGCAGATCCTGGACCTGCTGTCCGACCTGAAGGACCGGCTGGGCATGGCGATGCTGCTGGTCACGCACGACATGGGCGTCGTCGCCGGGCACACCGACCGGATCGACGTCATGTACGCGGGCCGCATCGTGGAGAGCACCGAGACGGAGTCGCTGTTCGAGCACATGCACCACCCGTACACGCGGGCGCTGCTCGGCTCGATCCCCCGGCTCGAACAGGACAACGCCGAACGCCTGTACAGCATCGCCGGTCTGCCGCCGGACCTGGCGAGCCCGCCGGAGGGCTGCCGGTTCGCCGCCCGTTGCGCACTGGCCACGGACCAGTGCCGGGTGGACGAGCCGAAGCTGCTGTCCGCGGGCGGTGGCGTCGTCGAGCACGAGTTCGCCTGCTGGCACCCGGTGGACGGACCGCTGGACCTGCACAAGCTGACCGACGCCGAAGCCCTGGGTGCCGATGTCGCTGCCACCATCGGCACCGACGACGAGGAAGGCGCCGAGCAGGCCCCGCCGAGCATCGTGGTCCGCGAGCGGGACATGGTCCAGTTGCGGTCCGCCGAGAGCGAAGCGCTGCTCGTGGTGGACAACCTGGTGAAGGAGTTCCCGATCACCGCCGGCATCCTGCAGCGGAAGGTCGGCAGCGTGAAGGCCGTCTCCGGGGTGTCCTTCGCGGTCGGCACCGGCCGGACGTTCGGTCTGGTCGGCGAGTCGGGCTGCGGCAAGACCACCATCGGCAGGGTGATCGTCGCGCTGGAGAAGCCGAACGAGGGCAAGGTGACCCTGAGCGGCGTCCAGATCTCCGAGATGCGCGGCAGGAAGCTGCGCACCAACCGGCGTGACCTGCAGATGATGTTCCAGGACCCGTACGCGTCCCTGGATCCCCGCATGCGGGTCGGCTCCATTCTGCGGGAGCCCCTGCAGGTGCAGGGCGTCGGCAGCGCGGGCCAGCAGATGTCGCGGATCCACGACATGCTGGACGAGGTCGGCCTGCCGCGCACGGCACTGGAACGGTTCCCGCACGAGTTCTCCGGCGGCCAGCGGCAACGTATCGGGTTGGCCCGTGCGCTGATGCTGAACCCGCGCCTGATCGTGGCCGACGAGCCGGTGTCCGCACTGGACGTGTCGATCCGCGCTCAGGTGCTGAACCTGATGCGGCGCCTACAGGCCGAGCACGGTATGTCCTATGTGGTCATCTCGCACGACCTGGCGGTGGTCAAGTACCTCGCCGACGAGATCGGCGTGATGTACCTGGGCAAGATGGTCGAGGTCGGCAACGGTGACGACATCTATCACCGGCCCGCCCACCCGTACACGGCGGGACTGATCAACACGATCCCGATCCCGGATCCCAGGGTGGAGAAGGCAAAGGACGGCGCTGCGATCAAGGGCGAGATCCCCAGCCCGATCGACCCGCCGTCGGGTTGCCGCTTCCGCACCAGGTGCCCGCTGGCACAGGACAAGTGCGCCAGCGAGGAACCTGCCCTGCGGTCGTTCGGCCCTGGGCACGTGGCTGCATGTCACTTCCCGCTGCAGACCCCGGTCGCCGAGACGACCACCGCGGTTTCGGTCTGACACTGCTGGACGGCCGCCGAGTTCGACGAGTTGATCGTCGGCTCGGCGGCCGTTTGGTGTGCACGCCAGGATGACACAATGGACGAGAACACAGCTGCCGACTATCTGGCCAGGATCGGGGCTGCGCCGGTAGCAGAGCCGGACGTGTCGACGTTGCGTGAACTGTGCGCGCTGCACGTCGCGACTGTCCCGTTCGAGAACCTGGACATCCACCTCGGCAACCGCATCGTGCTGGCCGAGGAAGCGCTGGTGGCCAAGATCGTGCACCGCAGGCGGGGCGGCTTCTGCTACGAACTGAACGGCCTGTTCGCCGAACTGCTCACCACGCTGGGCTACCGGGTGACCAGGCTGGCCGCCTCGGTGTTCGAGGACGGCATCCTCGGGCCACCGCTGGACCACCTCGCGCTGCGGGTGGACCTCGCCGAACCGTGGCTGGTGGACGTCGGCTTCGGCCGGCACGCCGTGTATCCGTTGCGGCTCTCCTCGCTCGACGACCAGCCCGACCCGGAGGGCGTGTTCCGGATCCAGCCCGTTGGTGACTTCGGCGATGTCGACGTGCTGCACGACGGCGAACCGGTCTATCGACTGGAGAACCGGCCGCGCCCGCTCGCCGACTTCGGGCCGATGTGCTGGTACCAGCAGACGTCGCCGGACTCCGGCTTCACCAAGCGGTTGGCCTGCTCGATACGGCAGCCCGACGGCAGGGTCACGCTGTCCGGCACGCGGCTGATCCGGACCACGGCGGACCGTCGCGTCGAGCAGGAACTCACCGAGTCGGCCACCATGGCCGCCTACCGGGACATCTTCGGTTTCGAACTCGACCGGTTGCCCGTGCTGTCCGATGTCGATACGGCGGCAGGCCGTTCGTGTAGTGGGTGACAGCCGGACATCGACATCGAGGAGTGCTCACGATGAAGCAGTACCTGCTCAGCGTCTACCAGCCCGACGGTCCCAACCCGGCACCCGAGGTGCTGGCCACCATCTCCCGTGACCTGGACGCGTTGAACCAGGACATGAAGGCGGCCGGTGCGTGGGTGTTCTCCGCGGGTCTGCACCCTGCCGACTCGGCGACCGTGCTGCGGCCGCACGACGGCGACGTGCTGATCACCGACGGCCCGTTCACCGAGGGCAAGGAACACCTCGGCGGGTTCACCGTCATCAAGGCGGCCGATCTGGACGCGGCCCTGGAGTGGGGTCGCAGGCTCACCGCCGCCACCACGCTGCCGATCGAGGTGCGCCCGTTCCTGGACCAGGCCGGCTGATGCCCGAGGTCGCGGACGTGTTCCGGCAGGAGTACGGCCGGACCGTCGCGGTCCTGGTCCGCCTCCTCGGTGACATCGACGCCGCCGAGGAAGCCGTCCAGGACGCGTTCACCGAGGCAGTCCGGCGCTGGCCGGTCAACGGTGTGCCACCGAGCCCTGCCGGCTGGATCATCACCACCGCCCGCAACCGGGCCATCGACCGGTTCCGCAGGGAGTCCTCCCGGGACGAGCGGCACACCGAGGCCGCCCTGGTGCACGCCGGCGACGAGGCCGTGGAGGAGGGACCCGTGCGGGACGACCGGCTACGCCTGATCTTCACCTGCTGCCACTCGGCGCTGGCCGCCCACGTGCGGGTCGCGCTGACGCTGCGCCTGCTCGGTGGGCTCTCCACTCAGGAGATCGCCCGTGCGTTCCTGGTGCCCGAGTCGACCATGGCCCAGCGGCTGGTGCGGGCCAAGGCGAAGATCCGGGACGCCGGTATCCCCTACCGGGTGCCCGGCGACGCCGACCTGCCCGACCGACTGGCTGCCGTGCTGGCCGTGGTCTACCTGGTGTTCAACGAGGGCCACACGGCCAGCGCCGGCCCCCTGATCCGGGCGGACCTGTGTGCCGAGGTGATCCGGCTCGGCAGGCTGCTGGCCGACCTGATGCCGGACGAGCCGGAGGTACTCGGCCTGCTCGGGCTGACGTTGCTGGTGCAGTCCCGGCAGGCGGCCAGGACCGGTCAGGACGGCCACCTGGTGTTGTTGGCCGACCAGGACCGGACTCAATGGGACCGGGAGTTGATCGCCGAGGGGCAGGCCATCGTGCGCAGGTGCCTGCGCCGGGACCGGCCGGGGCCGTACCAGATCCAGGCGGCGATCAACGCGGTACACAGCGACGCGCCAACGGCGGCCGCGACCGACTGGACACAGATCCTGCGGCTCTACGACCAGCACATGGTTGTCGCGCCCGGACCGGTCGTCGCGCTCAACAGGGCCGTCGCCGTCGCCGAGGTACACGGCCCCGCGATCGCGCTGGTGCTGGTCGACGAACTCGGGCTGACCGGCTACCACGTGTGGCACGCCATCCGGGCCGGCCTGCTCCGCCGCCTCGGCCGCACCGACGAAGCAGCCGCCGCCTACCAGGCCGCCGCCGAGCACACCGAGAACACGGCCGAGCGGGACTTTCTAACCAGTCAGGCGTCCACCGCGCGACGCGCCTCGGACGGCATCATCCCGTAGTGCGCCTTGAACAGCCGGCTGAAGTGCGGCATGTCGTGGTAGCCCCACCTGCTGGCCACCCTGGCGATCGGCTCGGCGACCAGTTCGGCGGCCCGCAGGTCGCGCAGCACCGCCTGCAACCGCAGCACGCGGATCAACTCGGCCACCGAGTGCCCAGCTGTGCCGAACAGGCGGTGCAGCGACCGCTCCGACATGTGGTGCGTCGCCGCGATCGTCGCCGGGGCAAGGCCGGGATCGGCGAGGTGCTGCTGGATGTAGGTCCCCACCTGCAGCCGGACCGCGTCCGGGTCCCGGGGCCGCTGCTGCCCGCACAGTGCCGCCTTGATCAGCTCCAGCCCCGCCCTGCCCATCAGCTCGGCGGCGGGGTCGCTGTCCGGCTGGCGCACGCCTGAGGACACCAGCGAGATCAGCACGCTGCCCGGTCCCTCCGTCACCTGCGCCGACCTGCACAGCGCCGCGTCCACGAAACCGGATGAGGCCACCAGTGCGGCCCTGGGGAACGCGATCACGTCGCAGCGCCAGTCGCCGTCCAGCGTGATGCTGTAGGGCTGCTCCAGGTCGTAGACGGCCATCGCGTTCGCCGACGTCGACCCGGCTGAATACGTGGCGATCGTGGTGCCGGGCGGCAGGGCGCCGGAGTTCATCCGCAACGACGCCGACGCGCAGCGGATCGTCCGGCACTTCATGACCACCGACGCCCCGGTCGCGGCGCTGTGCCACGGCCCCCTGCTGCTGGCCGCCGCCGGCACGCCGCAGGGCCGCAAACTGGCCGCGTATCCGGCGTTGGCGCCGGACGTGGTCGCGGCGGGCGGCGAGTTCGTGGACGGTGCCGCCGTGGTGGACGGCCAACTGTTCACCGGTCGAGCGTGGCCGGACCACCCCAGCTGGATGCGGGCCTTCATGGAGTACCTGCGCAAGGTCGCCCCGGCCTAGGTCCGGTCCCTGAGTACGAACTTCTGGATCTTGCCGGTCGCGGTCCTCGGCAGGTCGTCCACCACGACGACCTGCCGGGGCAGCTTGAAGTGCGCCAACCGTTCCCTCGCGAACTCCCGCAGTTCGTCGACGTCGAGTTCGGCGTCCCGCACCACGGTCACGTAGGCGACCGGCACCTCGCCCCACCGTTCGTCCGGCCTGCCGACGACAGCCACCTCGGACACCGCCGGGTGTGCGCTGAGCACCTGTTCCACCTCGATGGTCGCGATGTTCTCGCCGCCGGAGATGATGATGTCCTTGAGCCGGTCGCGCAGTTCGATGTAGCCGTCCGCGTGCATGACCGCGAGATCACCGGAGTGGAACCAGCCGCCCGCGAACGCCTGCGCTGTCGCCTCGGGATCCCGGTAGTAGCCGAGCATCACGTTGTTGCCGCGCATCACGACCTCGCCGAGTGTCTGCCCGTCCGCCGGCACGTCGGCCATCTCCTGGTCCACAACGCGAATCCGGTCGGACACGATCGTGCCGACGCCCTGCCTGGCCCGTAGCCGCACCTGCTCGTCGGTGGACAGTTCGTCCCACGCGGGGTGCCACGCGCACACGGCGAGCGGGCCATAGGTCTCGGTCAGGCCGTAGAGGTGGGTGATGGCGATGTCCAGCCGCTCGGCCCTGGCCAGCAGGCTCGGCGTCGGCGGCGCTCCCCCGACGAACAGGTACACGGGCTTCGGGCACCGGACGGCGTCCTCGGCGCCGAGCATCATCGTGACCACCGTCGGCGCGGCGCACATGTGCGTGACGCCTTCCGTGGCGATGGCCCGCCAGATCGCGGCCGGGTCGACCTTCGGCAGGCACTGATGGGTGGCACCGGCAGCGGTGACCGCCCACGTGTAGGCCCAGCCATTGCAGTGGAACATCGGCAGCGTCCAGAGGTAGACGCTGCGGGTGTCCAGCCTGGCTTCCGCGATCACGCCGAGACTGTGCAGGTAGGCGCCGCGGTGCGATGTCATCACGCCGCGCGGCCTGCCGGTGGTGCCCGACGTGTAATTCAGCGACAGCAGCGCGTGCTCGTCGTCGGGGTACACCAACGGAACCGGGGCGCCATCAGCCAGCAGTTCCTCGTACTCGCACTTCGTCGGATCGGCGACGTCCACCCAGACGACCTGCGTGATCAGAGTGGACATCAGTTTCAGCGCCGCGGTCAGCGTCGGCCGCAGCTCTGTCGACGCGAACACCACCGACGCTCCACTGTGGTCCAACACGTAGGCGTAGTCGGCCGCTGTCAGCCTGATGTTCAGCGGCACCAGCACGGCTCCCGCGCCGGGCACCGCGTAGTGCAGCTCCAGCATGCTGACCACGTTCGGCAGCAGCGCGGCGACCCGGTCCCCCGGTGCCACGCCGAGCCGGTCGCGCAGCACGCCGGCCGCTGTGCGCACCCGATCGGCGTGTTCCGCGTAGGTCCATTCTCGACTGCCGTCGCGGACCGCGATCCGTTCGGCCCACACGTAGGCGCTGCGGTCCAGGAAGGCCAGCGGGGTCAGGACCGACTCGGATACGTCCATGCACCAGACGTTATCCGAACGTGAAGTCGTATGCCTGCACGCCTGGGGACATGTTCAGCCGGAGCACACCGCGCTGGCTCGCGCCGGAGTACAGCGTGTACAGCTTCGGCACGCTGGCCACCGAGAACGTCTGCGTCGTCTTCCCGTTGAGCTGCACCGTGACCGTGCCGTGGCCGCCGATCACCAGATACACGTCCTTGGCCTGGAAGTTCAGCTCCAGCGCGGCACCGGGACCGGCACTCAGGTCCTCGGACTGCGACGTCCACGTGCCGCCGAGCGCGAACGTGTCCTGGTTCACCGTGGCCGGCAGCTTGGTGGTCTGTGCCGCGTCCTGCGCCGGGTTCGTGCCGCTGATGTGCAGCGGCGCGTACTGGTAGCCCAGGTAGGTCTCCGGGGTCTGCGTCTCCGTCGGCGTCTTGTCCGGCACATCGGTCGCCTTGGGCAGCGTGACGGTCGGGTCGTGCTCGGTCAGCAGTTGCCGGATGAGCTGCTCTGTGGTGCCGTAGCCGCCCTCACCGAAGTTGATGTGCCGGACCTGACCGGTCGGGTCGATCAGGTACTCGGCGGGCCAGTACTGGTTGCTGTAGGCGTTCCAGGTCGCGTCGTTGTTGTCGACCGCGACCGGGTAATTGACACCCAGCGCCTTGGACTGCGCCTTGATGTTCGACATGACGTGCTCGAACGCGAACTCCGGCGTGTGCACGCCGACGATGACCAGGCCGTCCTTCTGGTACGACTTGTACCAGGCCTCCAGGTGCGGCAGGGACCGCTGGCAGTTGATGCAGCTGTAGGTCCAGAAGTCGATCAGCACGGTCTTGCCGTGCAGTGACGCCAGGTCCAGCGGCTTGCCGTCGGGCGTGTTCAGCCAGCCGGTGATGCCGGTGAAGTCGGGTGCGGTCCCGCACTGCTCCAGCACCTGGCCGTCCTCGGTGCACTGGGTGCTGGCCTGCTTGGCGGTGCCACCGGAACCCGAACCCGTGCCCGCCGCGCTGACCTTGCCGGGGCCGTTGCTGTTGTTGGCGCTGAGGTCGCGCAACTGGTTGGCGGCGCCGGAGTTGCCTTCCACCAGGTTCTGCAGCGCCGTCGTGTAGCCGGGCACGTTGCGCTGCAGCCCGTCGGTCAGGTTGAAGCCGATCGCGACGGCCACCACGAGCATCAGCACACCGCCGGTGACGCGCAGCTTGTGCGCGTTGCGCCGCAGCGCACCGGTCCGCCTGCTGATCGCGTCACCGGCCAGCGCCAGGATGAGCAGCGGCACACCCGCGCCGACACCGAACGCGGCAGTCAGGACAAGCGCGCTGAAACCGACATTGTGGGTGGCTCCGACGACGGCGATCGTCGCCAGCACCGGGCCGGCGCACGGCACGTACAGCAGGCCGAGGCCAAGGCCGAGGACGATGCCGTTGCTGTTCGGGTTCACCTGCCGGGTGGGCAGTCGGGCGAACGGCCGTTCCAGCAGTTCGCCGAACTGCGGCCAGATCAGTGCGATACCGATGATCACCAGCACGGCGATGCCCAGGTCACGCAGCAGGTCCTGCGGCAGGTGCAGGGCACTGAGCACGACCGAGCCGAACAGCGTCGCCAGACTGAAGCTGATCACCAGGCCGACCACGACGCCGATCGGCCGCCACGAGAACGTGCGCTCCGGTTCGTCCTGTTCGTCTCGCCCATCCGGCGCCGGTGCGACCCCGCCCGCAGGCACGGCCACCAGCGTACGACGAGCGGAACCCGCTGTCAGGATCACCGGCAACACCGGCAACACACACGGCGAAATACTCGTGATCACGCCAGCAAGAAACCCGATA
>DASXYT010000049.1:0-16762 GCA_036502345.1 Pseudonocardiaceae bacterium
CCAGCCAGTGAGGGTTCGACTCCCTTCGGCCCCACCAGCGTTGACCAGCACGTGCCCCCAATCGGATACAGCTGAGTTGATCTCTGTCCATGGTCTGCCGCGGAGCCGAACCGACTTGAGGCTCGCGTCGGCCGCATCCCACGCGGCTACCATGCCGCCGAACGCCAAGCTGTCCTTGGCCACCGTTGGGTTGTGCCACAGCACCTCGACGCTTTCGAGCACCGCGCCGAACCGCTTGATCATGTTCTCCCTGAGCTCGGCGGGGAGCTCAGCCTTCGGGACTCGCAGCACCATGCTGTCCTCCTTGTGCATATGCCTGTGCGGCATGAAGACACCGGCGGACCCGGAAATGTGACAACCGCCGCCCTCATGTGGCGTCAGGGTCAACCGGGAACAACGCCTTCGTGCCGAACGGCAGGCGGTCCTCACGTGCGGCCTCGGCCAGGGACTTCATGATCGCGTCGCGTAGTGCCCGTACGGCCCGGGTCGGCTCGACGTCTCGTCGGTAGGCGAGTTGCACCGTGCGGGTCAGGCCGGGCTCGGCGAACCGCGTCGTGTGGAACCGGTCGCCGACCACCGTGCTGGGGACCACGGCCAGCCCGATCCCGGCCCTTACGAACTCCAGCACCGCGTCCATCTCGCCGCCCTCGATCGCGAACGTCGGTTCGAAACCCTCGGCCCGGCACGCCGCCAACGTGGCGTCGCGCAGGTCGTAGCCGCGCCGGAACATCACCAACGGCCGGTCCCTGAGCGCACGGATCGGCATCCGGGCGCCGGTCATGGGCGTGTCCTTCGCCGAGATCACCACGAGTTCCTCGGCCAGCAGGGGCACGGTCGAGAGCCGTGGATCGTCGTGCAGCCGTGAGTCGATGATGATCGCCAGATCCAGCGTGCCCTCGGACAGTTCCGCCTGCAGGTCCCGCGAACCGCTCTCCCGGATCGCCAGCTCGATCCCTGGATAGTCCCTGCGGAACGTCGCGAGCATCGTCGGTAGCAGGCCGGTGCACAGGCTCGGCGTCGCACCCAGTCGCACCCGCCCCCGGCCCAGCTCGTCGAGTTCGCGGACCGCCCGGTACGCCGTCTCCGTCTCGGCCAGGATCCGCCGCGCGATCGGCAGCAGCGTCTCGCCGGCCTCGGTGAGTGTGACGTTGCCCCTGATCCGGTGGAACAGCGTGGCCCCGACGTCCCGCTCCAGCGCACGAACCTGTTGCGACAGTGACGGCTGCGCGACCTGCATCCGTTCCGCGGCATGGGTGAAGTGCCGGGTCTCGGCGACCGCCACGAAGTACGCGAGCTGTTGGAACTGCATGACTCATCATAGGCGTTGGCTCTGGATTCAAGAGTTAGCATGTGTTTGACCTCTGATGAGCCCGCGCTTAGCGTCGAGTCCGTGGTGGTTGACGTTGCGGTCCGCAGGCGTTCGACGTTCTGGTCGTCGACGATCGGCAAGAAGACGGTGATGGCCGTCTCCGGGCTGCTCCTCGTGTTGTTCCTGCTGGCCCACATGCTCGGCAACCTGAAGATCTTCTTCGGTGCCGCCGACTTCAACGGCTATGCCGCGTGGCTGCGCACGATCGGCGAACCCGTGCTGCACAACACCTGGTTCCTGTGGATCCAGCGCGTCGTGTTGCTGGTCGCATTGGTGGCGCACGTCACGGCGGCGGTACAACTGTCCATTCGTGACCGGCGAGCCCGACCGGTCCGCTATGCACACGGCCAGCGCCCGCAGGCCAGGTTCGCGACCAGCACGATGCGGTGGGGCGGTGTCATTCTCGCCCTGTTCGTCGTGTGGCACGTGCTCGACCTGACCGTCGGCGTCGTCAACCCGGACTTCGAGGCGGGCAGGCCGTACCACAACGTGGTCGTCGACTTCCAGGTCTGGTGGGTCAACCTGATCTACATCGCGGCCGTGCTCGCCCTCGGCCTGCACATCAACCACGGTTTCTGGAGCGCCGCGCAGACGCTCGGCGTCAACCGGCCCGCCCGGGACCGGACCATCAAGGCCGTCGGCTCGACGCTGGCGTTCGCGATCACGGCGGGTTTCGTGCTGGTGCCCGTCGGGGTGATGACTGGATGGGTGAGCTGACATGCTCGAGTACACCGAGGGTGAGCCGATCGCCGACACGAAGGCACCGGCCGGGCCGATCGAGGATCGCTGGGCCAGGCGCCGGTTCGAGGCCAAGCTGGTCAACCCGACCAACCGGCAGAAGCACCGCGTCATCGTGGTTGGCACGGGCCTGGCGGGTGGTTCGGCGGGCGCGACACTGGCCGAGCAGGGCTACCACGTCGTGCAGTTCTGCTTCCAGGACTCACCTCGGCGGGCGCACTCGGTCGCGGCGCAGGGCGGCATCAACGCGGCCAAGAACTACCGCAACGACGGTGACTCCGTCCACCGCCTGTTCTACGATACCGTGAAAGGCGGCGACTTCCGGTCCCGGGAGTCCAATGTGTACCGACTGGCCGAGGTGTCCGGCCAGATCATCGACCAGGCCGTCGCCCAGGGCGTGCCGTTCGCCCGTGAGTACGGCGGCCTGCTGGACACACGGTCGTTCGGCGGCGTGCAGGTGCAGCGCACGTTCTACGCCCGCGGCCAGACCGGACAGCAGCTTCTGCTCGGCGCCTATCAGGCGCTGTCCCGCCAGATCGACGCCGGCAACGTCGAACTGCACCCGCGCACGGAGATGCTCGACCTCATCGTCGTCGACGGAAAGGCGCGCGGCATCGTGGCGCGTGACCTCGTCACCGGCGAGGTGAGCACACATCTCGCGGACGCGGTCGTGCTCGCCACCGGCGGCTACGGCAACGTGTTCTACCTGTCGACCAACGCCAAGGGCTCCAACGCGAGCGCGATCTGGCGGGCCCACCGGCGTGGCGCCTACCTGGCCAATCCGTGCTTCACGCAGATCCATCCGACGTGCATCCCCCGGTCAGGCGACCACCAGTCGAAGCTCACACTGATGAGTGAGTCGCTCCGCAACGACGGCCGTATCTGGGTGCCGAAGCGCGCGGGTGATCCCAGGGCGCCCGGCGACATCCCGGAGGATGAGCGCGACTACTACCTGGAGCGGATGTATCCGAGTTTCGGCAACCTGGTGCCGAGGGACATCGCGTCGCGGGCCGCGAAGAACATGTGCGACGCGGGCTACGGTGTCGGGCCGGGCGGGCTCGGCGTGTACCTCGACTTCGCGGACGCGATCAAGCGCCTCGGCAGGCCGGCGATCGAAGCCAGCTACGGCAACCTGTTCGACATGTACCAGCGCATCACGGCGGAAGACCCGTACCGGGCGCCGATGCGCATCTATCCGGCGATCCACTACACGATGGGTGGCCTGTGGGTCGACTACGACCTGCAGAGCACGGTTCCCGGGTTGTTCGTCATCGGTGAGGCCAACTTCTCCGACCACGGCGCCAACCGGCTCGGCGCGTCCGCGCTCATGCAGGGCCTGGCCGACGGGTACTTCGTCCTGCCGACCACGATCAACGACTACATCGCGCGAGGCGGTTTCACCGACGTGCCGCCCGACCACCCGGTCGTCGCCAGGACCGAGGCCGAGGTCGCCGAGCGACTGACCGCTCTGCTGGCCGTGCACGGCGACCGAACAGTCGACTCGTTCCACCGTGAACTGGGCCTGCTGCTGTGGGACCACTGCGGCATGACACGCGACGAGGCCGGGCTGCGCAAGGCGCTGACCAGGATCCCGGCGCTGCGGGAGGAGTTCTGGCGGCGGGTGCTGGTGCCGGGCAGCGGCGCGGAACTGAACCAGGAGTTGGAGAAGGCCAACCGAGTGGCCGACTTCCTGGAGTTCGCCGAACTGATGTTGTTGGACGCGCTGGTCCGCCAGGAATCGTGCGGCGGGCACTTCCGCGAGGAGCACCAGACCGCCGACGGCGAGGCGCAACGCGACGACGAGCACTTCAGCCACGTCGCCGCGTGGGAGTACACCGGTGCACAGCCGGTATTGCACCGCGAGGCCCTGGAGTTCGAGTACGTCCACCCGACCCAACGGAGCTACACGTGAAGCTGACGCTGCGGATCTGGCGGCAGGCAGGACCTGATGCGCCGGGCAGGCTGGTCGAGTACCCGGTCGACGGGATCTCCGAGGACATGTCGTTCCTGGAGGTGCTGGACGTGCTGAACGACCGGTTGATCCTGGCCGGGCAGGAGCCGGTGGCGTTCGACCACGACTGCCGCGAGGGGATCTGCGGCTCGTGCGGCGTGGTGATCAACGGCCGGGCCCACGGTCCGGAGCGGACAACGACCTGCCAGTTGCACATGCGGGCATTCCGCGACGGCGACGTGCTCGACGTGGAGCCCTGGCGTGCCAAGGCTTTCCCCGTGATCAAGGACCTGGTCGTCGACCGGTCGGCGTTCGACGGCATCGTCCAGGCGGGCGGCTACGTGACGGCACCGACCGGCAGCGCGCCGGACGCACACGCGACGCCGGTCCCCAGGGCCGCCGCCGACGTGGCGTTCGACAACGCGACATGCATCGGCTGTGGCGCGTGCGTCGCGGCGTGCCCGAACGGCTCCGCGATGCTGTTCACGGCGGCGAAGATCGGGCACCTGAACACCCTCCCCCAGGGCGGACCGGAGCGCGAGCAGCGAGTACTCGACATGGTCGAGGCCATGGACGCGCTGGATTTCGGCGGCTGCACCAACAGCGGCGAGTGTGTCGCCGCGTGCCCCAAGGGCATCCCACTGACCAGCATCGCGACCCTGAACCGAGAATTCCTCCGTGCCAGCCGGAAGTGAGCCGGACAGGACATTTCATGGACACGCTCCGGCGAGTAACGCATACCGATATGAATCACGATGTGTTGTGCGACTCCCTCCGACAGGAGACGCGCGATGCCGCACCGCTTCAACACTCCGCCGAACTGGCCGAAGGTGCCACCGGGATGGTCGCCCCCGGCCAACTGGCAGCCGCCGGCCAATTGGCCTGCGCCTCCTCCTGCCTGGCAGTTCTGGGTCGAGGACACCGCTGTGCCGAGTGCGGCGGAACAGCAGCCGCAGCCAGAGGCCGACATACCGGACGGCTCGGATGCACCCGGCGACAACGGCGGTCGGGTGGTATTCGGCGCACGCAAACGGTTGCGCGAGGTGGAGACCGAACTCCAGTCGGTGAACGAGCGGAACCGCGGCCTGCAGCAGGCCTTGCAGGACGCGCAGGCCAAGAATTCCGACCTTGTCGTCAAGCTGGAGAAATTGGCAGCCAACTATGCGACGCTGCGCGGCAAGGATGCCGTCGCCATGGACCGGGAGATCCAGAACACCCGAACCTACCTCACGCAGCTGACCAACCAGTTCACCACGGAACAAGCTGCCATCGCCCGTCAGCGAGCAGCGGCCGAGGCCAACCTGAACACCGTCCGGCAGGACTTCGAACAGGCGAAGCTGGAACTCACAGTGGCTCGTCAGATGATCGTCGAGACACAAGAGGTGGCGCTGCTCCAAGAGGCGGGGATCTACGAGTACAAGCATCCGCTCGCCGACTCGGTCGCGTACAAGTCAGCGCTCGCGCAGCTCAAGGACTCGATCAAAGCCACCACCAAGAACAACGGCGCGATCAACGCCTCGACAAACTGGACGGTGAACAACTCGCGGGTCGAAGGCGAGAAGATGATTCGCGACTTCTCCAAGCTGATGCTGCGGGCCTACAACGCCGAGGCCGACAACTGCGTGAGGTCCATGAAGCCGCACCGGCTCGACACGTCCACCGACCGACTGAACAAGACCCGCGAGACCATCTCCAGGCTCGGCAAGACCATGGACATCAACATTTCCGACCGGTACCACACCCTTCGACTGAAGGAGCTTGCCCTCACAGCGGACTACCTGGCGAAGGTGGAAGAGGAGAAGGACCGAGCCAGGGCGGAGCGGGAACGGCAGCGCGACGAGAAGCAGGCTCGGCTGGAGTTCGAGCGCGAGAAAGCCCGTCTCGCCAAAGAAATGTCTCACTGGCAGAACGTCCGGGACAAGTGGCTCTCAGCGGGTGACACGACGAAGCTGGGCGAGGCCGACTCCAAACTGGCCGAGATCGACGAGTCGATCAGGAGCGTCGAAGCACGTGAGGCGAACATCCGTACCGGCTGGGTGTACGTGATCTCCAACGTCGGATCGTTCGGCCAGAACGTGGTCAAGATCGGGCTGACTCGCAGGCTCGATCCGCTGGAGCGGGTCCGTGAACTCGGCGATGCGTCGGTGCCGTTCAAGTTCGACGTCCACGCGCTCATCTTCAACGCGGACGCCGTGGGGTTGGAGACGACGTTGCACCAGCGACTTGCCGAGCGACGCGTGAACCGGGTCAACCTGCGCCGGGAGTTCTTCTACGCCACGCCGACCGACGTGCTCCAGGTGCTGCACGAACTCGGGCTGGCCGCCAACGTCGTCGACTACCTGGAAGAGCCTGAAGCACTGGAGTGGCGAACCAGCCGGCGACTGGACGAGACGCCAGCAGCCTGAACGCCGCGTTCCGGTGCTCGCATCGTGGTGATCAGGATCGCCAGGCCGACGAAGATGACCGCCGCGATGATGGCCGTGACGTTCATGCCGCTGGTGAACGCTGCTTTGGCGGTATGTGCAGCAGCAGTTTGCGCCGGCCGATCCGGTCGCCGAGCGTGCCCATGGTGATCACGAAACCCGCGACGAGGAAGCAGAGCCGGCAGTACGAGCACCGCCAGCCCCAGCCAGGCCCGACAACGCGCTGTGGTCTCCATCTCGGCTCCCTACACTCGTCTCGTCACTGTCGTCGGCTGGTCGGAGCGGTCGAGGGGTTCTTGACATGCGGGTCGGAGAAAATTCTTCGCGGCGGATGTCAAGACGAGCGCAGCCGCTCCGACCAGCGGTCGAAGGCGCCGGACAGGGGTCCGGCCACGTGCGACGAGGAGTCGAGATGAAGTTCCTGCTGATCATGCACATGAACCCGGCCGTGTGGAACGCGCTGACCGAGGAGGAGCGGGCCGCGGTCGGCGACGGCCACGGCGCGTTCATGGAGACGATCACCAAGTCCGGCGAGATGATCACCACCCAGGCCCTCGCCGACCCGTCGCAGAGCACGGTCGTGCACGTCAGGGACGGCAAGCAGGTGGTGACCGACGGGCCGTACCTGGAGGCCAAGGAGCACCTCGGCGGCTTCTACCTGATCGACTGCGAGAGCAGGGAGCGCGCCCACGAACTCGCCGCGATGATCCCCGACGCCAAGGTCGAGGGCCTGGGCATCGAGGTGCGCCAGGTGATGTTCGCGGACGGATTGCTGGAGATGTGAACACCGACGCCGTGACCGAGGGCCTGCTGCGCGAACTGGCGCCGCAGGTCCTCGGCGCGCTCGTCCGCCGGCACGGCCAGTTCGAGGAGTGCGAGGACGCGGTACAGGAGGCCGTGCTCGCCGCGGCCGTGAGCTGGCCTGCCGACGGCGTCCCGAGCAACCCGCGCGGCTGGCTGATCACGGCCGCCAACCGCAGGCTGATCGACCAGATCCGCAGCGAGCACGCACGGCGCACCAGGGAGGCCACCGACTTCATCCGCACGCCGGAGCCCGCTGACGAGACACCGGACACCGACGACACGCTGATCCTGCTGTTCCTCTGCTGTCACCCGGTGCTGAGCCAGGCCTCGCAGATCGCGCTGACCCTGCGTGCGGTCGGCGGTCTCACCACGGCCGAGATCGCGAACGCCTTCTTCGTGCCGGAAGGCACCATGGCGGTGCGGATCAGCAGGGCGAAGCAGAGCATCAAGGGCGCGGGTAGCCAGTTCAGCCTGCCCGCCGCTGACGAACGCGACGAGCGGCTCCGGGTTGTCCTGCACGTGCTGTACCTGATCCTCAACGAGGGCTACACGGCGTCGTCGGGCAGCGATCTGCACCGCGCGGACCTGGCCGGTGAGGCGATCCGGCTGACTCGTCTGGTCCGGCAACTGCTGCCCACCGACGGTGAGGTGGCCGGGCTGCTCGCGCTCATGCTGCTGACCGACTCCCGGCGCGACACCCGGACCACACCGCGCGGCGACCTGGTGTTGCTGGCCGACCAGGACCGGAGCCGGTGGCACCGTGACCAGATCGACGAGGGCACGGCGTTGATCAGCGAGGCGATGGCGACGTCACCGCTCGGGCCCTACCAGTTGCAGGCGGCCATCGCGGCGACGCACGCCGGCGCCGAGCGGGCCGAGGACACCGACTGGCACCAGGTGCACACGCTGTACCTGATCCTGGAGCGGATCGCGCCGAACCCGGTCGTCACGCTGAACCGGGCGATCGCGCTGGCCGAGTGCGAGGGCGCGGCAGCAGGGCTCGAACTGCTGTCCACGTTGGACGGTGATGCACGGATGAAGAGCCACCACCGGTTGCCGGCGGTCCGGGCGCACCTGCTGGAAATGGCCGACGACCTGCCGGCCGCGCGGGAGAGCTACGAGTTGGCGGCGCGTCGGGCGGCCAGCCTGACCGAGCGCCGGTACCTCGAATCCAGGGCCGCCCGGCTGGCTGACATCAGTCCCGGTGATACGCGATGTTGAGGACGTTGCCGTCGGGTGCCCGGACGAAGAACCGCCGCACACCCCATGACTCCGTGGTGAGCGGGCGCACGATCTCGTAGCCGAGGCGCTGGGCTTCCGCGTAGGCGGCCTCGACGTCGTCGGTGTGGACGGAGATGACCGAGTCCTCCGGCGCGGTCGCGTCCCCGGTCACCAGTTGGACGTTCACACCGGTGTCCGGCGACGTGTACCGGGCCACCCAGCCCATGTTGAACTCCTCGGTGCTCAGCCCGAGGAAGTCGGTGTAGAAGCTCTTCGCCGCGTCGACGTCGGCCACTCGAAGGTTGGCCGTGATTCGTTTGGCACGCACAGGCGCCTCCTCAGTCGCTCGGGCCGCGCATGGTCAGCACGACCCGCATGACGTGCTCGACGGCGGACGGGAACAGGGCGCCGCGCAGCTCGCCCCGGGTGGCGAGGTTCTGCGATGCGAACTCCAGCACGCGGTCCTGGCTCATCCGCCGGACGACGAGCGCGGCGATCTCCTCGATGTCGAGGTCGGGGTTGTCCATGCGGGTCAGCGCGAACTCGATGATGAGTTCCTCGTCCGTCACGTTCCTCCCCTCCCTCCTTCGCGATCATGCCCCATCCCGCTGGTCAGCGGCTACAGGGCGAACGCGATCGAGCGGAGGATCAGGGCCGCGATGAACACGACGGTGAACGACAGGTCGAGGCCGATCCCGCCGGCTCGCACCGGGGGCATCCGCCTGCGCAGCGGCGCGATGACCGGCTCCGTCGCGGCGTGCGACAGTTCGCGGGCCCTGCTCACCCACGGCGGAGCGCTACGAGCCAGCACCCGCGTCCAGTCCAGGATCATCCTGGCGATCAGCACCACGATGAACAACGTCAAGACATACCCGATTACCGCACCGATGAGGTCCATGACCCATTCCTCCGCGCTGGCCACGCTGGCCGTCCTTGCCAGTATCAACGCAGCGTGCCAGGTGGAAAGTGCCGCCCCCGTATCGTTCTCAGCCGACTATCAGGTCAACCCCGCCACTGCTGGACCGGTGGCTCGGCCCGGGCCAGCCTCGCGATGGCGTAGAGCCGGGGCATGTCGTTGATCGTCATCCGCCGGTAGGCCAGCTCGACAACGCCCTGGCGCTGCAGCTCGCGGAGTTGCTCCTCCACGGTCCGCCGCGCCATGCCGGCCATCGACCCCAGCTCGGCCTGGGTCAGACAGTCGGGCAGCTCGTACCGGCCGTCGGTGTCGCGGCGGCCGATGGTGTCTGCCAGCTCGACCAGGACCCTGGCCAGGCGGCACGGGACCGGCAGGACGTAGTCGGCGCGCCTGCGGTTGGCCTCGCGGAGCCGCTCGGTGAGCATCTGGGTCACGGCGAGATGCAGCTCGGGCTGCTGGCGCAGGAACTCACGGAAGGTGACCGCCTCGATCACCCGGACGGTGACGGCGCCGCAGGCGATGACGTTGGCCGAGCTCTCCATGCGGTACAGCGCGGCCAACTCGTCGGCGAGATCGCCGGCTCGCGCTACCCCCAGGAGCGCGAGCCGGCCGTCCTCGGAGGAGGTGACCACCTTCGCGGTACCACGGATCAACAGCACGGCCCTGTCGACGTATTCGCCGTGCCGGATGATCGGCTGGTTGCGCGCGTACTCACGTTCCATGCCCAGCTCGAGGAGCTGGTCACGAACGTCCGGCCGCAACCGCCCCAACAGGGTGGATGCAGCCCATGCCGGCCTGCTGCGGAGCGTTGAGACTCGCGTAGGGATGGTCGCCTCCAGCCATCTGACCCAACCTGGCGACCATCACTCTCACCTGTGCGAATCGGTGCCACCACATCCCAGGACGCCTTTCGCGCCATCTTTTGGATCGGCGGACACCGCGGTCGCCAAGCGGTCGAGGCAGACCACACAGGGCACGATGACCTTGCGATACGCGGTCCCCACCATCCGCTGGTCGCGGAACTCCCGGAGCACCCGGTTCACGGTGACCTCGGCCGCGTGCGCGAGTTGGGCCACCTCGGCCTGGCTGAGCGGGATCATCGAGCGACGGGCGCCCGGGTCGGCGAAGTTCTCGGCGAGCGAGACCAGCAGGTTCACCACCCGGACGGGGACACGGTTGCTGTGGATGTCCCTGCCGGTCTGGTCGGACGCGCGTAACCGGTTGGCCAGCACCCTGGCGATCTCCATGCCAACCCTCGGGAAGTCCCGCAGGTAGAGGTCGAACTTGTCCCACGCGATGCTGCTGGCCCGGACCTGGTTGATCGCGACGACGGACGCCGATCTCGGCTGCCCGTCGACGTAGGACTGCTCGCCGAGCAGGCTGCCCCTGGCCCGGATGCCCAACAGGTGCTCGGTGCCCTGTTCGTCCTGCATGACCACCTTGACCTGGCCCGTGTGCACGAGGATGACGAAGCCGCCCCGGTCGCCGTTCACCAGCAGGTGCTGTCCTGGCTGGTAGGCGGCGTAGCCACCGCGCGCGAGCAGCGCGTCCCGCTCCCCGGCGGTCAACCGTCCGAGGAACGACTCAGCTGGCCACGTCCCGTTGACCGGTCTGCCGTGCATCAGTTCTCACCTCGCAGTACTACGGAGTAGCACATGGTGAGGAGCACGAGCTTTACGCCGATCGCGCGGAAAAATTGCCAGTGGAACCAACAGCGCCGCCGAATGAACCAACAGCGCTGTTACGTTAACCCTCATGAATCCCGAGGAGCTGCTCGGCACCAGGCTCCGGCACGTCCTGGAAACGATGGACGGCGCTGTCGCCGAGATCTACCGCGACCTCGGCATACCGGGCTTCCGTCCCCGCTACGCGCCGATTCTGCGCACCCTGGCCGCTACCGGGCCGCAGTCGATCCGCGATCTCGCCGCTGCCACCGGCGTCACCCATTCGGCGGCCAGCCAGACGGTCGCCCAGCTGGCCAGGGAGGGCTACGTCGAACTCACGCCGGGCCAGGACGCCCGACAGCGGATCGTGCACCTGGCGCTGCTGGCCCATTCGGTGCTGCCCGCGCTGGAGGTGGAGACGGCGGCGACCGTCGCTGCCGCCCGCGAGCTGGACGCCGAGCTGCCGTTCCCGCTCAGCGACCTGGTCAGCGCCATCAACGCGGCACTGGCCAGGAGACCGTTCCACGACCGGATCGCCGCCCACCTCAGGCAGGACCAAAAGCAGAGCCGAGCGACGGGCCGAGCGGCGGGGCAGGCTGCGGCGCAACAGGTGCGGCGGGCCGGGGGCCGGGCGGACTGAGCGGCGGGAACCGGACCTCGTTGCGCTCGATCTTGGCCTCGGCCGCGGTGAGCAGGTCGACGCCGAGCACATCGGCCAGCCGGACGAGGTAGATCAGCACGTCGGCCAGCTCGTCCAGGATGTTCGCGGACAGCTCGACGTCGTTCATCGCGACAGCGGCCTGCTCCGGGGTGAGCCACTGGAACAACGCGGTCAGCTCACCCACCTCACCGCCCAGCGCCATCACCAGGTTCTTGGGGGTATGGAACTTCTCCCAGTCACGCAGCGCGGCGAACGACCGCAGGCGGGCTTCCAGGCGCGTCAGGTCCATGGACCACGTCTACCAGAGGAGACGCCGATATCCTCGACGCCATGGCCGGCGAGGTGATCGACAGCACGCACGTCGAGTCGGCCGACGGCACCTCGATCGGGTTCGCCAGCACCGGGTCCGGGCCCGGCCTCGTCGTGCTGCCCGGCACGCTGCGCGCCGCCCGGCACTACCGGGGCCTGGCCGCGGCCCTCGCCGACGACTTCACAGTGCACACCGTGGACCGGCGCGGCAGGGGCGCGAGTGGACCCCAGGGTGCCGGCTACGGCATCGACGCCGAGTGCGCCGACCTGGCCGCCGTGCTGGCCGGCACCGGCGCCACCATGGTCTTCGGGCACAGCTACGGGGGGCTCGTCGCGCTGGAGACCGCGCTGCGCAGGCCGGACGTGCGGATCGACCGGATGGCCATCTACGAGCCGGCCATCTCGATCGACGGCACCATCACGGCGGACTGGCTGCCCGAACTGGACCTCGCGGTCGCCGAGGGCCGCGTCACCGACGCGGTGACCAGCCTGATCGCGGGCCTCGACCTGGCGGGACCGCTGCGACACGTGCCGGAACGTCTGCGCACGGTCCTCGGCCGGATCGCGCTGCGCGGTGACATGCGGGAGGACATGGCGCTGCTGCTGCCCACGGTGCACGCCGAGGTCGTCGTGGTGACATCACTGGACCCGGACGGCTCCCGCTACGCCGGGATCGACACGAACACGTTGCTGTGCAACGGCGAACGCGGCCCGGACTACCTGCGTGACGTGGTCGACCTGCTGCACGCCGGCATGCCGAACAGCGAGCGCACGACAGTGCCGAAGGCGGGTCACAACGCGCCGGACCTCGAAGCGCCACAAGCGGTCGCCGATCACCTGCGCGGCTACCTGAGCCGATGAGCCGACGACACGACGCGGTCCGCACGAGGACCCAGGTGGACACCGGGATCGCCGAACTGGTCAGCGATCCGGACCGGCCGGGCGGCCGCACGCTGTTCGTCGACGGCACCCCACAGTCGCATGTGGACCTCGACGATCCGACGTATCTGGCGTTCGACTACGTCCGCCGACTGGCACACGTGGTCGACCTCGCGCCGTCCGGTCCACTGCGCGCGCTGCACCTCGGTGGTGGTGCGCTGACCCTGCCGCGCTACGTGGCCGCCACCCGGCCGGGTTCGGGCCAGCAGGTGGTGGAGATCGACGGCGCGCTGCTGGACCTGGTGCGCAAGGAGTTGCCGCTGGACCGGGCGGCGAAGATGCGGCTGCGCACCGGTGACGCGCGGGACGTGCTGACCAGGGTGCCGGCCGGGGCGTTCGACCTGCTGGTGGTGGACGTGTTCGCCGGTGGCCGGATGCCGGCCACGGTGAGCTCTGCCGAGTTCGCCGACCTGGCCGCCAGGGCGTTGCGGCCGACCGGCGTGCTGGCGGTGAACCTGGCCGACGGCAACGGCCTGGCGTTCGCCCGTGGCTATGTGGCCACCGTGCGCACCGCGTTCGACCAACTGGCGCTGCTCGCCGATCCGACGGTGCTGAGCGGGAAGCGGTTCGGCAATCTCGTGCTGGTGGCCGGCCGCACCGACCTGCCGGTGCGCGGCTACGTCCAGCGCACCGCGTCTGATCCGTTCCCCGGGCGCGTGCTGCACGGCGCCGAGCTGGACCGGTTCACCTCGGGCGCGAAACCTGTGACCGACGCTGCCGCGACCGGATCCCCTACTCCGCCGGGCACCTTGTTCACCGGTTGACCGCTACCCTGGCGTTCGGGGAGGTATGTGATGAATTCACGAACGCTACCGGCCACGCTGCCAGCTCGGATCTACTTGTTGGCCTGCGATGTCGACCGGCATCGGCTACGCGGTCAGGACGTCGGCGTCGTCGTGCGCGGTGCCCTGTTCGCCGACCTGAGCCTGCGCGGCTGCCTCGTCGAGGAGGACGGCGTGGTGCGGCCGGCCGGTTCGCGGCGCACAGGGGACGCGGTGCTGGACGACGAGCTGCGGATCATGGCGGAGAGCGAACCGCGCAGTTGGCGGGCGCTGCTGCGCAGGGGCGGCAAGACCACGCTGGCCGCGGTGCAGGACCAGTTGGCGTCGGCGGGCCAGATCAAGGTGGAACACACTCGACGGCTGGGCATCTTCCCGGCCACCAGGGTCACGCTGACGAATCCGGCGCAGGTGGCGGCGCTGCGCGAGTCGGTACGCGAGGCCGTGCGCGGTACCCGTCCGGTGTCGGCCGTGGCCACCGAGGACGCCGCACTGGTCGCTTTGGTGGCCGTTGGCCAGCTCGGCTCGGTCCTGTCCGCGCAGGACCGCAGAACACACAAGGCCCGCATCGCGGAATTCGACGAGCGCGGCGGCAGCGCCGTGCCGGTGCTGCGGCGGGTGCTGCGCCAGATCAAGGCGGCGCGCGCGAGCGCCTACGCGAGCGGCGGCTAGCCACGAAGCTCGGGGTATGGCCGGAAGTGACTCGTGAGTAATGTGAGGGGAGCTGTTACCTCGACGCCCACGAGGAGGACCCGTGACCACCTCTCAGGTCGACACGGACACGACCAGTTCGGCACCGCCGGCGCCCACTTTCGACTCGCTGGACCCCAGCACCGGTGACGTGGTGGCGAGCCACCCGATCCACAGTGCCGAGGACGTCCGGGCCGCCGTGGACCGGGCGAAGGCCGCTGCCATCTGGTGGGCGGGCCTCGGGTTCGCAGGCCGTGCCGAGCGGATGAAGCGGTGGGCGGGCGTGCTGACCCGCAGGATGGCGCAGTTGGCCGAGGTGGTGCACGCCGAGACCGGCAAGCCGCACGCCGACGCCCAGTTGGAGATCGTGCTGGCCATCGAGCACATCTCGTGGGCCGGCAAGCACGCCGCGAAGGTGCTCGGTCCGCAGCGCCGCTCCCCCGGGCTGCTGATGATGAACTACGCGGCGTCCGTGCGGTACGAGCCGCTGGGCGTGGTCGGCGTGATCGGGCCGTGGAACTACCCGGTGTTCACGCCGATGGGCTCCATCGCCTACGCGCTGGCCGCCGGCAACGCCGTGGTGTTCAAGCCCAGCGAGTACACCCCCGGCGTCGGCGCGTGGCTGGCTGCGTCGTTCGCCGACGTGGTGGCTGAGCAGCCGGTGCTGCAACTGATCACCGGGCTCGGTGAGACCGGCGCCGCGCTGTGCCGCTCGGGCGTGGACAAGATCGCGTTCACCGGCTCGGCTGCGACCGGCAAGCGCGTGATGGCCGCGTGCGCGGAAACCCTGACCCCGGTGGTGATCGAGGCAGGCGGCAAGGACTCACTGCTGGTGGACTCGGACGCCAACCTCGACGACGCGGCCGACGCCGCCGTGTGGGGCGGCATGTCCAACGCGGGCCAGACATGTGTCGGCGTCGAGCGGGTCTACGTGCACGAGCAGGTGTACGACCAGTTCGTGGCGAAGGTGGTGGCGAAGACCGAGGGCCTGCGTGCCGGCTCGGACGCGGGCGCCAAGATCGGCCCGATCACCATGCCGGGCCAGTTGAAGGTGATCCGGGAGCACATCGCGGACGCGCTGGCCAAGGGTGGCCGGGCGGTGCGCGGCGGTGCCGACGCGGTCGGTGACCGGTTCGTGCAGCCGACGGTGCTGGTGGACGTGCCCGAGGACTCGACGGCGGTCACCGACGAGACGTTCGGCCCGACGCTGACCATCGCGAAGGTGCACGACATGGACGAGGCGGTGACCAAGGCCAACGCCACCCGCTACGGCCTCGGCAACACGGTCTTCGCCAAGGCACGCGGGATGGAACTGGCCAACAAGCTGCGGTCCGGCATGGTCGCGGTGAACTCGGTGATCAGCTTCGCCGCCATTCCGAGCCTGCCGTTCGGCGGTGTCGCCGACTCCGGTTTCGGCAGGATCCACGGGCCGGACGGGCTGCGTGAGTTCGCGCGGTCGAAGGCGATTGCCCGGCCCCGGTTCCGTGCGCCGCTGAACCTGACCACATTCTCCAGGCCGGAGAAAGCGGACAAGACCGTGGCCTCATTGATGACGATCCTGCACGGGAAACGCTGATCCGACGGGAATTCCAGACACAGCGCGACGATCTTGGGGTCGGTTGTAGGGTTGGCGCTCTAATTGGGCACCGACAGCGAGGTGTGGTGGCATGACCGAGGATGCCGACTGGATTCCCGACGAGATCAACGTGGACGTGCCCAGCGCGGCCCGCGTGTACGACTTCCTGCTCGGCGGCGGGCACAATTTCGCCGCTGACAGAGCCGTCGGCGAGATCGTGCTGCGCGTGCAGCCGCAAGGCAGGCAGATCGCCAGTTCCAACAGGGCGTTCCTGAGCCGTGCCGTGCGCTACCTGGTGGACCAGGGCATCACGCAGTTCCTCGATCTGGGCTCCGGCATCCCGACGGTCGGCAACGTGCACGAGGTGGCGCAACAGGCCAACCCGGATTGCCGGGTCGCCTACGTGGACTACGACCCGGTGGCCGTCGCGCACAGCCAACTGATGTTGCGCGGCAATGACAAGGCCACCGTGATCGACGCCGACCTGACCCAACCGGAACAGGTACTCGACTCCCCCGACGTCCACAAGTTCATCGACTTCAACGAGCCGATCGGTTTGTTGATGGTGGCTGTGTTTCATTTCGTGCCGGACGAGAAGCGGCCATCGGACATCGTGGCGAAATACCGGTCGGTACTGCCGACCGGCAGTTTTCTCGCACTGTCCCACCTGACCGCCGACCAGATGCCCGGCGAGAGCGTCGGCGTTGTAGAAGCGATGCGGA
>DASXYT010000050.1:0-7559 GCA_036502345.1 Pseudonocardiaceae bacterium
CCGGCGTCACCGGTCCACCGGTGGCGAAGGCGCTGCTGGCCAGGGGTGCCACGGTCACGGTGACCGACGCGAACGCGGACCGGCTGCGCGCGCTGGCGGACAGCCTGCCCGGCCTGCTGGTCGAGCACGACCTGGGGATCGTGCCGGCCGACGTCGACCTCGTGGTCACCGCGCCCGGCTGGCGGCCGGACTCCCCGGTGCTGGCTTCCGCTGCGGCAGCCGGCATCGAGGTGATCGGCGACGTCGAACTGGCCTGGCGGATCTGCGCCGAACTGCCGGATCCGCCGGTGTGGCTGGTGGTCACCGGCACCAACGGCAAGACCACGACGGTGGCCATGCTGGCCGAGATCCTGCTCGCCGCCGGCGTGGACGCCGTGGCGTGCGGCAACATCGGCCTGCCCGTCATCGACGCCGTCGAGGCAGGCCACCCGGTGCTGGCCGTCGAACTGTCCAGCTTCCAGCTGTACTGGGCGCCGTCGGTGCGGCCCGCCGCGGGCGCGCTGCTCAACATCGCGGAGGACCACCTGGACTGGCACGGCGGCATGGCGGCCTATGCGGCGGCCAAGGCCCGTGCGCTGACCGGTGACGTCGCGGTGGCGGGCGTCGACGACGAGTTCGTGGCGAACATGCTGGCCGCCGCACCGGCCGCCAGGAAGATCGGCATCCGGCTCGGCGAGCCGGGCCCGGACGAGTTCGGCGTGCTGGACGGCCAGTTGGTGGACCGCGCGTTCGCCGACGCGGAGCCGCTGGCCGAGGTCGCCGACATCCGCCCTGCAGGGCCGCCCGGGGTGTTCGACGCACTGGCCGCCGCCGCACTGGCCAGGTGCTACGGCGTGCCGCCCAAGGCCGTCGCGGCAGGCCTGGCCGCGTTCCAGCCGGGGGAGCACCGGGCCGCTGTCGTCGGCGAGATCGAGGGCGTGCGCTACGTGGACGACTCGAAGGCGACCAACCCGCACGCGGCGGCTGCGTCGCTGCGCGCGCACCCCAGGGTGGTGTGGATCGCAGGCGGTCTGCTCAAGGGCGCCCAGGTGGACGACCTGGTGCGCGAGACGGTCGGGCGGCTGGTCGGCACGGTGTTGATCGGCGCCGACCGGGAGGTGATCGCCACCGCGCTCGCGCGACACGCGCCGGATGTCCCCGTGCACAGGGTGTCCGGGGGCGACGATGATCCCATGTCCGTGATGTCATCGGCGGTTCACGCTGCGCGCGCCATGGCCCGTCCCGGCGACGTGGTGCTGCTCGCCCCGTCAGCGGCGTCCCAGGACATGTTCACCGACTATCGCCACCGGGGCAGGGCCTTCGCCGACGCCGTGGGCCGCCTGGCGGCGGAGCAGGAATGACGAGCCCGGCCAGAGGGGTCCGGGACACGCGGGAGTTCCGTCGGCCGGTACAGACCGGCAGGCCCGCCGCGCGTCGACCGGCCCGTGCGCCGAGCAGGGCCGTGAAGCTGCGGGCCGCACTCGGCCCGCTGACCGCCTGGCTCGGCCGCCCACTGGCCTCGTTCCACCTCGTGCTGGCCGTGTTCGGCCTGCTCACCGCGATCGGCCTGGTGATGGTCGCGTCGGCGTCCCCGGTCGAGTCGCTGCAGACCGGGTCGACGTCGGTGTACACGCTGTTCAAGAAGCAGTTGGCGTTCGCCATGATCGGCCTCGTCGTGTTCTGGCTGGGCCTGCGGTTCCCGCTGCGCAGGATCAGGGCGCTGTCCGGGCCGCTCGTGGTCACCTGTGTGTTCCTGCTGATCCTGGTGCTCACGCCGTTGGGCCACCGCGCCGCCACCACCCGTGGCTGGTTCGTGTTCGGCCCGATCTCGTTCCAGCCGGTCGAGGTGACCAAGCTGGCGCTCACGCTCTGGGGCGCGCACGTGCTGGTGTCCAAGCGGGCCGTGCTGCACCAGTACCGGCACCTGCTGGTGCCCGTGGTCCCGGTCGCGCTGCTGATGCTGACGCTCGTCGTGCTGCAACCCGACCTGGGTAGCACCGTCACCCTCGCGGTGGTGATGTTCGCCCTGTTGTGGTTCATCGGCGCGCCGATGCGGCTGTTCGCCACGTTCGCCGTCGGCGCCATCGGCGCTGTCGTCGCGTTGTCCATCGGCGCGTCCTACCGGCTGGACCGGGTGCTGTCGTTCCTGCACCCCGGCGCCAACGCCGCGTCCTCCTACCAGGCCAACCAATCGCTGTACGCGCTGGCCGACGGCGGCCTGTTCGGCCGAGGGCTCGGCATGGGTCAGTCCAAATGGGACTTCCTGCCCAACGTGCACACCGACTTCATCTTCGCGCTGATCGGCGAGGAACTCGGGTTCGTCGGCTGTGCGCTGGTGCTCGGCCTGTTCGCCATGGTCGCCGTCGTCGGCATGCGGATCGCGACGCGCAACATCGACCCGTGGATCAGGGTCGTCGCCGCCACGCTGACCGCCTGGCTGATCGCGCAGGCCGCGATCAACATCGGCTACGTCGTCGGCCTGCTGCCGGTGACCGGCATCCCGCTGCCGATGATCTCCTACGGCGGCAGTTCGCTCGTGGTCACGATGCTGGTGTTCGGCATCCTGGCCAACTGCGCGCGCCACGAACCGGAGTCGGTGGCCGCGCTGCGCAGCCAGGGCCCCGGCCGGTTCGGCAGGCTGCTGCACCTGCCCGCACCCGACGTCTACCAGCCGCCGGTCCGCCGTCGACCCGCACGACCGTCCACGCCACCACGGGCCTCCGGCCGGCCCGCTCGGTCCGCGCCGGGCTCGTCGGGGACGCGGCGCACCCCCGCGCGGGCCGGTGAGGAACGATGGGCGCCCGGGAGGTATGGCGTCGGCCGTGCGACGGGCAGGGCCGCGGAAGGAGGCGGGCGTTGAGCGACACCGAGCCGTTCACCCAGCGGTTCTCGGGGCCGTCACTGATCGACGGGCCGTGCGTTGTGGTCGCGGGTGGCGGCACAGCGGGCCACATCGAGCCCGCGATGGCCCTCGCGGATGCCGTGATGCGGCTGCGGCCGGACGCGCGGGTGGTGGCGCTGGGCACGAAGCGCGGCCTGGAGAACACCCTGGTCCCGGCCCGTGGCTACCCGCTGGAACTGATCCCGCCGGTGCCACTGCCGCGCAAGCCGACCCCGGAACTGCTCCGGCTGCCGATGCGGGTGCGCGAGTCGGTCCGGGCGACCAGAGCCGTGTTCCAGCGCGTCGGCGCCGACGTCGTGGTCGGCTTCGGCGGCTACGTCGCGCTGCCCGCCTACCTGGCGGCGCGCGGCAGGCTGCCGATCGTGGTGCACGAGGCGAACGTCAGGGCCGGTATCGCCAACAAGATCGGTGCCCGGTTCGCCACCTCGGTGGCCACCGCGGTCCCGGACACCGGGCTGCCCAACGCCCAGGTGATCGGCATTCCGCTGCGCAAGTCCATCACGTCGCTGGACCGCGCCGCGCTGCGTGGTGAGGCGAGGCGGTTCTTCGGCCTCGACCCGCACGCGCCGACGCTGCTGGTGACCGGCGGTTCGCAGGGCGCGCGCACGCTGAACCTCGCGGTGTCCGGTGCGGCACGGGAGATCGGCGACGCGGGCATCGGCGTGCTGCATGCCTACGGCCGCAAGAACACCATCGCCCTGCAGGACGAGCACGCCAGGCGGGGCGCTCCGCCGTATGTCGCGGTGCCCTACCTGGAGCGGATGGACCTGGCCTACGCGGCCGCTGACGCGGTGCTGTGCCGCAGCGGCGCGATGACCGTGGCCGAGGTGTCCGCCGTCGGGCTGCCGGCGATCTTCGTCCCGTTGCCGCACGGCAACGGGGAACAGGCGTTGAACGGGCAGCCGGTGGTGGACATCGGCGGTGCGCTGATGGTGCCCGACGCCGAGCTGACCTCTGCGAAGGTGATCGAACTCGTGGTGCCGATGCTGTCCGACCGGCAGCGGCTGAACGCGATGAGCTCGGCAGCGCAGGGCAGCGGCCACCGGGTCGCTGACGAGGCGTTGGCCAGGATGGTGTTGGAAGCGGTGCGCAAATGACGGCGGCCCCGAACGTGCTGGACGGCGCCCACCTGATCGGCATCGGCGGTGCCGGCATGAGCGGCATCGCCAGGATCCTGCTGGCCAGGGGTGCCCCGGTGTCCGGCTCGGATGCCAAGGACTCCAGGACGGTGCTGGCGCTGCGGGCGCAGGGCGCGCGGATCGGCATCGGCCAGTCGGCGGCGAACCTGGACCTGCTCGACGGTGGCGCGCGGATCGTCGTGGTGTCCAGCGCGATCCGCGAGGACAACCCGGAACTGCTCGCCGCCCGGGAACGCGGGATCGCCGTGCTGCACAGGTCCGAGGCGTTGGCCCGGTTGATGGCCGGTCACCGGGTCACCTGCATCGCCGGTACGCACGGCAAGACGTCCACGACGTCGATGCTGACCGTGGCGCTGCAGCACTGCCACCTGGATCCGTCGTTCGCCATCGGCGGCGACCTCAACGAGTCCGGCGCCAACGCGCACCACGGCAACGGCGGCGTGTTCGTGGCCGAGGCTGACGAGAGTGACGGCTCGTTCCTCGCGTTCACGCCCTACGTCGCCGTGGTCACCAACGTGGAGGCCGACCACCTCGACCACCACGGCACCGTGGACGCGTACACCAAGGTGTTCGACGATTTCGTGGCCAGGATCGAGCCGGGCGGCGTGCTCATCGCGTGTGCCGACGACCCCGGTTCGGCGGCGCTGGCGGACCGGGCCGAGGCGGCCGGTGTGCGGGTGCGCCGTTACGGGTTCACCGCTCGCGGGCCACTCGACGCGGTGCTGCGCGACTTCCAGCCGCTCGGCGGGACCAGCGACGAGCGAGCCGGCGGCGGCGAGTTGACCGTCGCGCTGGGCGGGCAGGACATCGTGCTGCGGGTGGCGGTGCCCGGTGAGCACATGGCGGTCAACGCGGCGGGCGCGTTGCTGGCCGGGCTGGAACTGGACGCGCCACTGGACGGCATGATCGACGGCCTCGCCGCGTTCAGCGGGGTGCGTCGGCGGTTCGAGTTCAAAGGCAGGTCCGGCAAGGTCCGGGTGTACGACGACTACGCGCACAACCCGACGAAGGTGGCCGCCCAGCTCACGGCGACCCGCCTGGTCACCGGCACCGGCAGGCTGCTGGTGATCTTCCAGCCGCACCTGTACTCCAGGACGCGGGACTTCGCCGCCGAGTTCGGCCGGTCGCTGGGCATCGCCGACGAGGTGGTCGTGCTGGACGTGTACGGCGCTCGGGAGCAGCCGATTCCCGGCGTGACCGGCAGGCTGGTGGCCGACGCCGTCGACCTGCCGGCCGAGCACGTGCACTACGAGCCCGGCTTCGACCGGGTGCCCGACCTGGTGGCCGGCCTGGTGTCCGACGGCGACCTGGTGCTCACCATGGGCGCGGGTGACGTGACGATGCTGGGACCCGAGGTGATCGCGGCCCTGGACCGGCGGATCGGGTGAGCACGCCCCGCGACGGCAGTCGCCGCACCCCGCGCGAGGGCACCGGTACGCCCAGGGAACCTGGTGCGCCTCGGGAGCGCAGCGCGGCGGCCGAGCGGGCGATGCGCAAGCGTAGCCGCCGTGAGCAGCACATGTCCGGCAGCGACCGGCCCCGGCGGTCGAGCAGCGACCGGTCCACGACGGCGGACCGCGCTACTGCGGTTCGGGAACGGTCGACACGCGAGCGGTCCAGCGGGCCAGGCAACGAGCGACCGGCAGGCCGCAGCGCCGACCGGGTGCGCAGGCCGAAACGTGCCGCCCGCGACGCGATCCTGACCAGGCGCAAGGTGATCGTCCGGCGTTCGGTGGCGGTGTCCGTGCTGGTCGGCGTCGTGGTCATCGTCGCCGCCGTGCTGTGGACCCCGTTGCTTGGCGTGCGCACGGTGCAGGTCAGCGGGGCGCAGCAACTGACGGCGGCCCAGGTCATCGACGCCGCGCAGGTGCCGACCGGTACTCCGATGCTGCGGCTGGACATGTCCGCGATCAGGTTCCGGGTGCACCAGTTGCCCAGGGTCGGCCAGGTCGACGTGGTGCGCGAGTGGCCGAGCACGATCCGCATCGACATCACCGAGCGTGATCCGGTCGGCTACGTGCTGGAGGCGGACGGCAGTCATCTGGTGGATCGCACCGGGCGGGACTACGCGACGATCGTGGCCAAGCCGCCCGGCCTGCCCAGGATCGTGCTCAGCAAGATCACTCCAGGTGATCAACGTACGCAGGCCGTGGTGGCCGTGTTGGGCGCGCTGCCCACCCAGTTGCGTTCCCTGGTGCAGACGGTGACCGCGAAAACTCCCGGCAGCGTGACGCTCGGGCTGACCGGTCATCGCACGATCCGGTGGGGCAGCATGGACGACTCGGCCCGCAAGGCCCAGGTGCTCGCCGCGCTGATGACGAGGCCGGGCAAGGTGTACGACGTGTCGAGTCCGGAACTGCCCACCGTTTCCTGAGCGGTGGCCGGAGAATTGCGGATTTCCCGCGACTCGAAGCGGTCGTACTGTCCGAAGAGGATGCTCGCAGGTCGCTGTGTGGTCGCGGCCGGTGACAGCGGTGGATGTCGTACGGATGTCCTGTGGATGTCGTGTCGGACCGGTGTCATCGCCGAATGAACCGGCGTGGCGGGCGGGTCGTGGCGGAAATGCTCGCGTAGCGTGACGAAGACGTGCCCGCCCCTACGGCGTGGCTACTGGACCCGGCCATTTCAGGTGCCTACCGTCCTCAACACACAGTATGGGGTTGACATAACTCTGAACCTCTGGTTGAGGTTCAGAGTTGGCCGGGACCCGACCTACCCCAACCAGGGCGGCCGGCGTGAACACCTACGCTCGTACGGCGGCCTCGATCGCAGGGCAGCTACGGATCAGGAAGGCGGCTCCGATGACGCCCCCGCACAACTACCTGGCGGTGATCAAGGTCGTCGGCATTGGCGGCGGCGGGGTCAACGCTGTGAACCGCATGATCGAGGTCGGGCTGAAAGGCGTCGAGTTCATCGCGGTGAACACGGACGCCCAGGCCCTGCTGATGTCCGACGCCGACGTGAAGCTGGACATCGGCCGCGAGCTGACCAGAGGGCTCGGCGCCGGGGCGAACCCGGACGTCGGCCGTAAGGCCGCCGAGGACCACCGCGAAGAGATCGAAGAGGTCATCAAGGGCGCCGACATGGTGTTCGTGACCGCCGGTGAGGGCGGTGGCACCGGCACCGGTGGCGCGCCCGTGGTGGCCAGCATCGCCCGCAAGCTGGGCGCGCTCACCATCGGCGTGGTGACCCGCCCGTTCACGTTCGAGGGCAAGCGCCGCGCGGGGCAGGCCGAGGACGGCATCAGCCAGCTGCGCAACGAGTGCGACACCCTGATCGTGATCCCGAACGACCGGCTGCTGCAGCTCGGCGACGTGGGTGTGTCGCTGATGGACGCGTTCCGCTCGGCGGATGAGGTGCTGCTCTCCGGTGTGCAGGGCATCACCGACCTGATCACCACCCCCGGTCTGATCAACCTGGACTTCGCCGACGTGAAGAGCGTCATGTCCGGCGCGGGCAGCGCGCTGATGGGCATCGGCTCGGCGCGCGGCGAGGGCCGGGCCGTGCAGGCCGCCGGCAAGGCCATCAACTCGCCCCTG
>DASXYT010000051.1:0-4267 GCA_036502345.1 Pseudonocardiaceae bacterium
CGACGCGAGCCGCCCCGCGAGGGAACCCAGGCCCACATGGATCACCAAGCCCCAACGCTCGCCTTCGGCCTCGCCAGTACAAAAGCAAGAGCGAACTGCAAGAGACCGTCGCGTGGGTCACCCCGATAGCCATCGTCTCCATGACCGGTGCCACCGCGTCAAGAGCGCCTGCGGCGTCGCCGTAGGCGATGGTCGCAAGCTCCCACTCTTGACACGCCACCACCGGTCATGAGGGCGGCTTCGTATCGGGGTTAGGGGGAAGTGCGGATAAGCAGGGAGATCTGGGCTAGGCACGAGGTGGGCCAAGTGCGGGTAATGCGGGGAAGTCTGGGCTAGGCACGAGGTCAGCGAAGTGCAAGGTGGCTCCGCCACCCCAAAACACAAGAGTCAAGCCCAAAACGACCCGACGGCCGCCCCGACCTCCGGCCTAGCCCAGTTTGCGGAGTAGGCGACGTAGGGGCCAGACGACTGGGACGTACACAGCCAGGCCGAGGACTCCGCCGATCAGTAGACGTTCCAGGTTCGGGGGTGTGTGCCAGCGTACGAACAACAGCACGATCACCAGCAACGCGCATCCCAGCACCGGCCTGACGACCGCCTTGCCGAGGATCCCTATCGGCACCCCGGTCGCACGCACACCGAGCACGAAGGCCGGCAGCACTACCACCACCGCCACCGCCGCGTGCGCGGCCGCTACGCCACGGATGCCGTCGGCATAGGCACCGAAAGGCAGGAAGATGGCCAGCGCGACGAACCAGCCTGCCTGTAGCCACATCGTGCGCTTGGACAGGCCCAGCGCCACCAGGTAGTCGTAACCGAGCTCGGCGGCAACCCGTACCGCACCCAGGATCACCAGGAACTCCAGCGCACCGGTCGCGCCGGCCCACACGTGGCCGTACAACGTCGTGACGATCGGCAGTGCCAGCAGGCCCAGCAGCGCGCACACCGGCAGCGTCGCCGCCATCAGCAGGGCCGCCAGCTTCGCCAGCACCTCCTGCCGTCGGACAGGATCGTCCTGCACCCTCGCGAACGCGGCCAGCGACACCCGCCGCACGACCGTGGAGAACATGTTGACCGGCCAACTGGCCAGGTTGAAAGCCTGCAGATACAACCCCAGCGCGACCGCGCCGAGCACGTGCCCCACCACCACGTAGTCGACATTCAGCATCGCGAAGACCAACAGGCTGGCACCGGCCAACGGCAGGCCGAAGCGCAGCAACTCTCCCGCGCGCGCCCGGTCGTATCCGGGCTTCGGCCACAGCTCCACCAGCCGGAACAACAACACCGCCGAGGCGCCGTTGCCGACCAGCCGACCGATCGCGAGGCTCCACGGGCCGAAGCCCGCGATGGCCAACACGACCGTGATACCCGTCGACAGTCCGAGGTTCGAGAAGTCGACGACCAGCCTGGTGCCCTGCCGGAACTCGCGGTTCACGAACTGCGCCGCCGCGGCCGTCGCGCCGTCGATCAGCACCGAACTGCACAGCAGCCGGACGACACCGGCCGCGCCGGGCGAGCCGAGTTGGTCCGCGAACTCCGGTGCGCCGAACCAGCAGAAGGCGTACAACACGACACTGCTGGCCATCGAGATCGTGGTGACCGTCGGCGCGATGTCCCTCGGATTGCCCGGCCACCGCACGAGCGCCAGGCTGACACCCAACTCGTTGATGGACAGCACCGCGTTCAGCGCGACCAGCGCGACCGCGAACGCACCGAAGTCCTCCGGCACGAGGATGTGCGCCAGCAGGATGCCGGTGAGCACAGTGCCCAGCCGGCCGATCGCCGTGTTGAGGAAGCTCAGCCCCAGCGCACGCCGAACCTTGTTCGCGGGCGCGCCGTCAGGGCCACCCGCCGGGCTACCCTCAGGACCACCGCCGGGCGCACCGGCGGCGTCCGGTTCGTCGACGGCTTCGACAGCGGTCACCGCGGCCTCCGCACCGATCGGGCCTTCACGCGGACCGCTGCTCGCCGGCGGACAACTCAGCAGGCGACCGCGGCCCCAGCAGGAAGTGGCCCACCGTGCTCGCCGCGAGCACGATCGTGAGCCCGTCCAGCGGGACGCGGAACCTCAGCCTCGTGTAGAAAGCCGCCAGCAGCACCACGTTGAGCACCAGCATCCCGATCAACAGCTTCTCCGTGGGATGCAGCGGCCAACGTCGTAGGAACACGATGCGCAGCAACGCGAGCAACAGGATCGGGTAGAACGTGAGTGCCGAGACGATGTCCTGGCCGGTGCTGTTGCGGCCGGCCGTCGCGAGCTCGTTGTGGTACGCGAAGTTGTTGCCGACCTTCTCCACGAACAACACGGCCGCCTGGCCGGGGTTCGCACGGATCCAGTCGAAGGACTGGGCGGCGTAGTAGTGGTCGATGCCGACCTCGTCCAGGTGCATCCTGGCGGCCGCGTTCTCGTAGGACGAAATGTCCTCGACGCGACCACCGTCGGGCGTCGCCCCCGTGCTGTTGCCCAGCAGCAGGTTGATCCCGTTGTTCGTGGACACCGGCACGAACGCGTGCAACTGCACCGCATTGCGCACACACCACGCGGCCGGCAGCAGAGCCGTCGCGATCAGCAGCACGGCGACCGTGCGCCCGGCGATCCGCCGCGCGACCTTCCACTGCCGCCACACCAGCCACACGACGAGCACGACCACCGTCACACCGAACGTGGGCACCGCGAGGGTGAGCAGCCCACCGAGCAGACCGGCCGCCGTAGCCTGCCAAGCCCGTCGGCCGGTGAACCGACCGTCACCCGGCATGGCACGCAGGCCCAGTTCGACCATCGCGAGCAACAGGAACAGCGCCGGCACCTGCGGGTAGAGCGTGGTGGCCGTGTAGATCAGCAGCGGGTAGCAGGCGACAACGAGAGCGGCAAGGGCGCCGGTCGCGGGCGAGTGAGCCCGCCGACCGAGCAGGAACACGAGCCACACCGTGCCGGCCAGCGCGAGCACACCGATGAACCGCATCGCCAGCACACTGCCGCCGGACACCAGGTAGACCGGCAACAGGATGAACGAGTAGCCGGGCGGGCGGTACGCCGTGGGCTGCACGTTGTCGAACGTGAACCCGTGGCCCTGCGCGAGCGACCGCGTCAGCCCCACGTACACCTGCTCGTCGAAGTACCGCAGCTGACCGCCGAGCACCAGCGAGTAACCACCGGCGATCAGCAGGCTCAGCCCGACGGCAACGAGCGCGATGGTCGTGGCGTGGAGGTTGAGCCACTCCCCGACCCGCCGGGTCCGCGACACCGGGTCGACGACAGGCGGCGCCAGGACCGCCGGTGCGGCCACGTTCTCGGTCATGACGTCCCCCTTCGCCGAGGCGGGTCGGTGCGATTCTTGGTGGTTCCGGACGACTTCGCGGAACTGGACGACCTGGTGGTCCCGGACGACTTGGCGGAACCGGATGCATTGCCGGAACTGGATGCTTTGGCGGAACTGGATGACGCGGCGGCGGAACGCCCACCAGCCGGCCGAGCCCTCGCCGTCTGGCCCGGCTTCCCAGCCACGGCCGACTTGGCTCCGGTACCCGACTTGGCCGGGCGGGACTTCGCGCCGGAGCGGGCGGCGCCAGGCCGTGCGGATCCGGATCGGGCTCCCGTGTGGACGGTCTCCGTCCGCACCTTCGGCTTCCGACGATCCGGCATCATCGGCATCACTTGGTCCGGATCGGCACGAATGGTGCGCCACAGCGCGCCGCAGATGCCGAGCAACAGGAAGCACAGCCCGGTCGCCATGATGAAACCGAAGGCGTCGTACGTGGCGTCGGCGACGATGATGACCGACAGGCAGGCGATCAGCGTCTGGCTCAGGTCGCGGACCGCGAGGTCCTTGCTGGCCATCCTGGTCCGCATGGCCGCGTAGACGCCGGCCAGCAGCAGGAGGATCAGCATGCTGAGGCCGATGATCCCGTTCTCCACCAGGGTGCCGAGGTACTGGTTGTCCAGCGGTCCGTACTTGTCCGGCAGGTACGTGCCGAAGCCCCGGCCCAACCACGGGTGGATGGCGATCTGGATCTCGGCGCGCGCGTAGTCCTCGGTGCGGTGCTGGATGCTCGGGTCGCCGGACAGGTTGTTGAAGAGACTGAAGAGCGTGCCGATCAGGCCGGGGATCATCAGCCGCATCGCACCGAGGAAGACCACGCCGACGCCGAGTGTCTGCCACCGGCGACGCACGGGCCAACTGGGCAGCAGGATGATGCCGGCGGCCATCAGGCCGAGGATCGCCGAGCGGGACAGCGACACCATCGCGCCGATGCTGACGGCGAGCAG
>DASXYT010000052.1:0-20625 GCA_036502345.1 Pseudonocardiaceae bacterium
CCGGTGACCGCGAGACACGTGTCCCACACCGGGGACTGGCAGGCCTCCAGCCAGCGGACGGTGCCCTGCTCGGTCTCCTCGTGCACGGTGAAACCGTCCAACCCGGCCAGTGCCTTGGCCAGCACCGGGTGGTCCAACGGGTAGCCGAGCAGGTGCAGCGCGATGATCGAGTAGACCCAGGGCGGCTGGATGCCGCCCCAACCGCCGTCGGCCTCCTGGTGGGCCACGATCCACTCGGCGGCCTGTCGCATGGCCAGCCTGCGGAACGGCTTCACCGGTGAGCGCTGATAGAGGTGCAGCACCTTGTCCAACTGCTCGAACGCACCGCCGACCGACAGCAGCGGTGCGGTGGAGGGGCGGGGCATGCCGGTGCGCAGTTCGTCGATCCGCACGCCGAGCGGGCGGACCGGGCGCAACGCGTTGACGACGGTCAGCGGCACCACGGTCTGCCGCGCCCAGCAGCCCCAGTCGTAGATGTTCAGCGGGAACCAGGACGGCAGGAAGATCATCTCCGGCGGCATGATCGGCAGGTCGTCCCAGGACCACTCGCCGAACAGTGCCAACCAGAGCCGGGTGAACACCCGCGTCTGCTCGAGACCACCGTTCGCGATCACGTGCTTCGCGGCGGCCCGCATGTGCTCGGCCGACGGCTCGTCGCCTGCCAACCGAAGCGCGACGTACGCCTCCACAGTGGTCGACAGGTCGGCCGGGCCACCGTAGAAGTTCGCCCACGTGCCGTCCGACCGCTGCTGCGACCTGATCCAGCGCCCGGCTTGTTCGGCTGTCTCGGCGTCCAGGATGCCGAGGAACTGACGCAACATCAGGTCCTCGGCGTCCATGGTGACGTTGGTCTCCAGGTTGCCCTTCCACCAGCCTGCTTCGTCCTGCAAGGACAGCAGGTGGTCACGGGCCGCCCCGACGGTTCGCCGTGCCCCGTCCAGTACGGAATCCGGCGAACCGAGAACGGCTGAGCTCACCGATCCCTCCTCGTCACGAACAGGGCGGTGGCCCGCAGTGCCTCGGTCACCGCCGGCGGCGCGGCCAGTTCGGCAAGGCAGCGCTCCGCCTGCCGGATGTGCCGGTCCGCCTCAGTTTCCGTCCAGTCCCTGGCACCCGCGCGCACGACGAGATCGGCCATCGCGATCAGCGCCGCCTCGTCGTCCACCTGGTCCGGCTGATCGGGCTGGAAGTACAGCTCGGCCAGCCGGGTGGCTGCCTCGGTGCCGGAGTCCAGCGCGGCCACCACGGGCACCGACTTCTTCCTGCTGCGCAGGTCGGCCAGTGCCGGCTTGCCGGTCACGTCAGGGCTGCCCCAGATGCCGAGCAGGTCGTCCACCAACTGGAACGCGAGCCCGAGGTGGTCGCCGAACTCGGCCAGTTTGGCCACCGTCGCCGGTGGCGCGCCGACCGCGATCGCGCCGATCGAGGAAGCACACCGCATCAGCGCACCGGTCTTGCCGGCCGCCATGGCAAGGGTTTCCGGCAGCGTCACGTCGGTGCGCCGCTCGAAGTCGACGTCGGCGCTCTGCCCGACGATCAGTGCCTGCACGGCCTCGTTCAGGCAGCCGATCACGTCGCTGGCCACGTCCACCGCGCTGTCCCGGCGCGCGATCTCGATGGCCAGGGTGAGCTGGGCGTCGCCGGCCAGGATCGCGGCCGGCACGCCGAACACGGTCCACGCGGTCGGCCGGTGCCGCCGTTCGGTGTCGTTGTCCATCACGTCGTCGTGCAGCAGCGAGAAGTTGTGCACCAACTCCACGGCGACCGCGGCCGGCAGGGCCTGCGTCGGGTCGCCGCCCGCCGCCTGCGCGGACAGCAGGGTGAGCGCGGGGCGCAACGCCTTGCCGCCACCACCCGGCGTGTCCCTGCCCGACTCGTCGGCCCACCCGAAGTGGTACCGCGAAATAGTGCGCATCGAGGGCGCGAGTTCGTCGACAGCGCGCCGCAAGGCGGGCTCGACAACGTCCCGTGCCGCAGTGACCTCGACCGGCAGAACCGCGGTCATGATGCCTCCCCAACAGTCGTAGCGGTACTCACGCCGCGCTACCCAACGCGGCGATGCCGACCAGTCGGGCGTCGGCGAGCCGAGCAGCCTCGTTTCCGCTTCGCACCGCACCCTCCATCGTGTCGGGCCAACCGGTCGCGGTCCACGCGCCGGCAAGGACACAACCCGGTAGCCCGGTCCGCGCCGGTGGGCGCAGCCCCGCACTGCCGGGAGCCTGGCGGAACGTCGCCCGCCGTTCACGGGTGACGAAGAACCTGGTGACCTCCGCCGTGGCGGCGGCCGGGAACAGCTTTGCCATCTCGGGCAGGAACACGTCCCGCAACCGGGCCGTCGGGGTGTCGATCCACCGTTCCGCGGCGGACAGTGATACAGCCAGGTACTGGCCACCGTCCACTGTGTCATTGTTCACCGCCGCGATCTCCGACCTGTCGAACACCCACTGCACCGGTGATCCGACCACCGCGGTGAACGGATCGCCGGTGACCCGACGGTCGTACACCGTATGTACGTTGACGATCGGCGCGCCACCCAATTCGGCCAGCCGCTCGGGGTGCTCCAGCGCGCCGGGTGGCAGCATCGCGGCCGTCGGCTCCGGCGGTGCTGCGACCACGACCGCGTCCGCCGGGATCGTGTCGCCGTCCAGCACGACCTCGAAACCGTCGCCGACCGTCCTGATCTGCCGGACCGCGGTGTGCGTGCAGACCTTGGCGCCGTGCGCGGTCAGGTAGCGCTCAGCCGCATCACCGTGCAGTTCGCCCAGCGGCAGGGTCGGCACGCCGATGTCGGCGGCGTCCGCCCGCTCCAGCAGTGCGGTGCGGAACACCATGGCGCACAACGCGAGCGACGCGTGTGCCGCGTCGGTGTTCAGCGCGGCCACCGTGATCAGGTTCCACAGCGCGTCGATCGCGGCGGGCCGCTGCCCGTGCCGGACCAGCCAGTCGGCGAAGCTCCGGTCGTCCAGCCGGGGATCGGCCGGGTTCAGCGTGCGCAGCAGGCCCGCGGCCATCAGCACCCTGGCCCTGTCCCCTCGGGACAGCAGCCGGTAGCCGGCCAGCGTCGGCGCGAGGTGCAGCGGGGCCGGCAGGTTGTTGCGGCTCAGCTCACCCCGCCTGCCGTCGGCGGTGATCACCGGGATGTGGAAGCGGTCCTGCAGCGCGATCTTGTCCCCGACGCCGAGCACGTCCAGGAACTCGCGGTACTCGGTGTAGCAGCGCAGCAGCACGTGCTGGCCGTTGTCCACGGCGAGCCCGTCCCGTTCGAACGAGAAGGTCGCACCACCGAGCCTGGCCCGCGCCTCGAGCAGCGTCACATCGTGGCCACGCCGGACCAGGCCGGTGGCGGCGGCCAAGCCGGCCAGCCCTCCCCCGACCACGACGACACGGCCACCGCTCACTGGCTCGCTCCCGCCAGCGAACGGGCGGCGACGACGGCCTTTTCCCAGCCGGGCAACGAAACCCGGTCCCGCAGCACCAGCCACGGCCGGGCCATGAACCGGTCCAACAGACGGTGGTAGATGCCGGCCATCGCACCGCAGCAGGCCCGACTGCGCCGGTCCAGCATGGGCAGCAGCCGCAGGCCCTCGGCGTACCAGTCCTGCGCGCGGGCCGCTTCGAACTCGATCAACGCGGTCAACCGGTCGACGTCGTCGGTGAACTGGCCGCTCGCGTCCAGGTCCAGCGTGCAGCCGAACCGCTTGAGGTCCTCGGCCGGCAGGTAGATCCGGCCGTTGCGGCGGTCCTCCAACACGTCCCGCAGGATGTTGGTCAGCTGGAGCGCCACGCCGAGGGAGTCGGCCAGCGGCTCGGTGACGGACCGGTCGGCGCTGCCGAAGACGGCCAGCGACAGCCTGCCGATCGAGCCGGCGACGCACGTGCAGTAGTGGTGCAGGTCGTCGAACGTCTCGTACTCGGTGCCGCGGACGTCCGCCTCGCAGCCGTCGATCAGTTCGTGGAAGGCGGGAATCGGCAGGCCGGTGCGCAGCGCGGTGTCGGCGAGCGCGACCAGTACCGGGTCATCGCCCGGCTGGTCCAGGCTGCTCAGTCGGGCACGCACGTCGACAAGGCCGGCCAGCCGTTGCGCGGCCGGCTGCTCGCCGTCGCCGATGTCGTCCACCCTGCGGGCGAACGCGTACACCGTGGACAGTGCGCGTCGCTTCGGCGGCGGCAGCAGCTTGATCCCGTAGGAGAAGTTGCGGGCCTGCTCCGTGGTGATCTGCTCACACCGCTCGTACGCGGCATCCAGGTTCATCGACCGGTTCCCCTCGGCGCCAGGTTGTTCCAGGTTCACGAAACGCCGCGACCGGCCATCAGGAGCAGCCAGTAGCGCAGCGTGTCCGCCTTGGTCGGCTTGGGAGTGCCGGCCAGCACGTCGTAGTCGGCGTCCGCGATCGCCTTGGCCGTGGCGAAACCGCCGGCCAGGTAACCACTGATCGCCAGCCTGCCCCAGCCGCGGAGGCTGCCGACCAGCGGCACGCCGTCCTCCAGCAGGCGCCTGGCACGCTGGGTCTGGAAAGCGACCAGCGCACGCGCGGCGGTCGACGCCACCGGTGCCTTGAGATCGGCATCCGAGACACCGAACCGATCCAGGTCCTCGGCGGGCAGGTAGACCCGACCCCGGTCGAAGTCCTCGGCGACGTCCTGGCAGTGTTCGAGCACCTGCAGCGCGGTGCACACCTTGTCCGACAGCGCTATCCGGTCCGGCGTGGGCACACCGAACACGTACAACACGAGCTGTCCGACAGGATTGGCCGACAGCTCGCAGTAGTCCAGGAGTTCGGCATAGGACCCGTAACGGTGCACGAACTGGTCCTGCCGGTTCGCCGCGATCAGCGCGTCGAGGGGTTCGCGTGGGATATGACAGGTACGGATGGTCACTACGAGATCGGACAGCATTCCGTGCAGTGGCGTGCGACCGGCGTAGATATGATCGAGATCTCGGGACACCTTGTCCAGCAAGGTGATCCGGTTCCCGGTCGCCTCGTCGCCGATGTCGTCCACGAGGCGCGCGAACACGTAGATCGCGAGCAGGTGGCGGCGGAACACCGGGGGCAGCAGCCGGGCGGCTACGGAGAAGTTTTCCTGACCGACCCGGTCCAGCGGCTCCGAAGTCGTGGTACCGTGAGATGTATTCGTCTCACGGTACGGGGAGGCGGTCAGCACGCGGCGCATCATGCGGGCCGACCAGTCGCGAGTGGCGTGCCAGGGTGCCGACACCGAGAACCTCCACGTTCGTTGCACCGAACACATAGTGCAGCGCATGATCGCGCGGCGCAGCGCGAACCTGCGTGCCCCATCGGGTGAGCCGACGGTGGGCGCGAGAGCGGGTGGGCATGCGCATGCTCACCGACGTCGCCAACGCGTAGCAACATCGACTCGTCCAACCGCCATCACCTGCTGTTTCCGCATCGGACCAGCACCTGATGACCACTGTGCAATACAGGCAATATATCTGTACCGTACACGTAGGCCACCGAAGGTGGAAGTACCGGAGAGGCGGGGTTGGCCGTGTCTCACAGGCGAAACCTGCGCACCGCCGCGGTGGGTGACTCGGTCGACGTCCTGGAGACCGAGATGACCCGCCTCGCGCGGACGATCGCGCTGCTCGGACGTCCGCCCGAGGCGGCGAGCGGCGTGGACCGCGCGGGCTACCTGCTGCTGCGCACGCTGGAACGGATCGGCCCGGCGAGCATCAACACCATCGCGGCCGCGGTCGGGCTGGACGGCTCCACGGTGACCAGGCAGGTCGCCGCGATGAAGGAACTCGGCCTGGTCGAGCGCGCCACGAATCCCGGTGATCGCCGCTCGTGCATCATCAGCCCGACCAGTGACGGCCGCGCCGTGATGCGCCAGATGCGCAGGCAGCGCCGAAGCAACCTGGACGCTGTCACCAGCGACTGGACCGACGACGACCGCACGGCCCTCGGCCGCCTGCTGGCCAAACTGAACGACTCGATATCCAGGGCCACCAGCAACGGCGACGCGGTGATCGCCCAGTCCGCGGGCTGAGTCACCAGCGCACCGGCTGAGCAATCCGGAGGACGACCCGATCTCTGTCACGCCTTCTTACTACTGGCGCCGACCGCGAGCCAACGACTCCGAGGATGCTGTCCGGCGTATCCGCAGGTGCTGGAGATCGAGTCGTGAAGCGCTCATGCACCGCTGGAGTTCGGCCTACCGGCCAAGACGACCTCGGTTCCCGACGAGTGCTGTGCACACCACTCACGCGCCCTGCGCGCAGCGCAGGGGTGCGTGAGTGCGGAACGACCGCCGGCACGGCGTTCCGCACTCACGACTTGTGTCGAGTAGCGGTGGCCCCTTATGCCCCCGACTGACCCGACGTCTCCGGGGAGCCTACGAAACGGCTCCGTTCTCCCTCAGCTCATCGCTGTCCGGTAGGGCGTTGTCAGACGCGACGCCCGCGAACCAGCGGGCGCTGTCCTTGAGCCACCGTCGCTGCGTCGCGAAGTCGACATAGACGATGCCGAACCGCCGCGAGTAGCCGTAGGACCATTCGAAGTTGTCCAGCAGTGACCATACGAAGTAGCCGCGCACGTCGATGCCGTCGGCGATGGCCCTGTGCACCTCGGTCAGGTGGGCCCGCAGGTACGAGATCCGCTCGGCGTCCCTGACCCGGCCGCTCGGGTCGACGTAGTCGTCGTAGGCCGCACCGTTCTCGGCGACCACCAGCGGCAGGTCCGGGTACTCCCGGCCGACCCTGGCCAGCACGTCGTGCAGCCCGGTGGAGTCAACGGCCCACTGCATCGCGGTGCGCGAACCGGGCGGCTGGAAGAAGTCCACGTCGTCGGCCGCGACCCACGGCGAGCTGTCGCTGGCGCCGTGCCCGTCGGCACGTACCGGTGCGGCTCCCGGCTTGCGTGCCGCGACCAGGGTCGGCGTGTAGTAGTTGACCCCCAGTACGTCGATCGGCCGGGAGATCTCCGCCAGGTCGGTGTCCTCGACGAACGACCAGTCCGTGACCGATGCCGTGTCCTCGAATACGTCGGCCGGATACTGGCCGCGCAGCACGGGTTCCAGGAAGATCCGGTTGCCCAGCCCGTCGATGCGCCGCACGGCTTCCTGGTCGGCGGCCGAGTCGGTCAGGCCGCGGATCGAGTGCAGGTTGAGCACCAGGGACGTCTGGTGTCCCGCCGGGAGCTTCTCGCGCAGCACGCCGACGGCCAGGCCGTGGCCGAGCAGCAGGTGGTGCACGGCGCGCAGCGCCGCCTCGGGTTCCCGCCTGCCCGGCGCGTGCACGCCGGACGCGTAGCCGAGGAACGCCGAGCACCACGGCTCGTTCAGGGTGGACCACAGCTGCACGCGGTCACCGAGGCGTTCCGCGGCCATGGCCACGTACTCGGCGAACCGGTAGGAGGTGTCCCTGTTGGTCCAGCCGCCCGCGTCCTCCAGTTCCTGCGGCAGGTCCCAGTGGTACGCGGTGGCAACCGGCCGGATGCCGTTGGCGCACAACTCGTCCACGAGCCGGTCGTAGAAGCCCAGGCCCGCGTCGTTGACCGGGCCCTGGCCACCGGGCCGCACCCGCGACCAGGACAGCGAGAACCGGTAGGCGGACAGGCCGAGCTCGGTCATGGTCGCCACGTCGTCGGTGAACCGGTGGTAATGGTCGGCCGCGACGTCACCTGTGTCGGCGTTGCGGACGGCGCCTCGCCTGCGGGCGAACGTGTCCCAGATGGACGGCGTTCTGCCGTCCTCGGCCGCGGCACCCTCCACCTGGTACGAGGCGGTGGCGGCTCCCCACAGGAAGCCTGCGGGGAAGCTCTTGCGGTCGGCGAGGTCGGTAAGGCCCGGCTGCGACCGGGCAGTGGCTTGGTCGGGAGCGGTTGGGTCGGATTCGTCGATGTCCTGCCGCACGACAGTCATGCGATGTCCCCTTCGTTGCGTCAGCACGGGTGCCGCGCTCGGCGCGGTGCCCCCGCCCGGCCGCCGTCCGGCCGGGCGAGGACAACCCCTGGTGCGTGTCGGTGGGTGGGTCAGGACACCGGCGTCAGGTGCAGGACGGTGTACTCCATGAACGGCGAGTTGGGGGTGGGGTTCATGTAGGCGTTGTCCGGCGTCGGCCAGCCAGTGAACTTCTTGGTGCTGTACTCGTCCCAGGAAGCGCCGTAGAGCAGCGGGATCACCGGGGCCTGCTGCGCGACGATCTGTTGCAGCTTGTTCAACGCGTCGGCCTGGGTGGCCTGGTCGTTGGTGTTCGCGAACTCGGCGAGCGCTGCCTGCGCGTCCGGGCTGCTGAACCGGCTGTTGTCACCGGTGGCCGCCTGGCCGATCGGCGCGGTCAGGTTGGAGTCCAGCCAGTTGTCGTACTGGTAGAACGGCGACGGCCCCTGGTTGCCCCAGTGGATCGTGGCGTCGAAGGCACCGTTGTTGTAGTCGCTGGTCCAGGTGTCCGGCGTGGTGCCGTTGACCGTGGTGTCGAAGCCCTGGCTGTTGAGCTGCTGGGAGATCAGGGTCGCGTCCTCGTAGTAGTCCGAGTACGAGGACGGGTCCTCGATGACGAACTTGATCGTCTTGCCGCCCTTGGACCACTTGCCGTTGACCTTGGTGAAGCCGTCACCGGACAGGATCGTGGAGACCTTGGACTTGTCCTGGGCCAGGTCGTTGGCCAGCGACGGGTCGAGGTACTTGTCGTCGACGCCCTTGAGCAGCAGGCCGCCGGACGAGGTGGCCGCGGGCTCGTAGCCGGTCTCACCGATGGTGGAGAGCTGGTCACGGTCGATACCGGCGCTGATCGCCCTGCGCACCGCGGCGTCGGCCAGGGCCGGCTTCTTGGTGTTGAGCTGCAGCGTCACCACGTTGACCGGCGCGAACCAGTACTTGTTGTGCTTGGGGTCGGCGTTCACGAAGGTCTTCTGGATGTTGGCGATGTCGTTGCCGCCCCAGTCGATCTGTCCCTGGGACAGGGCGAGGCTGGCGGTCGTGTTGGACACGTAGGACGGGAAGCTCAGGTTCGCGATCTTCACCTGGCTCTGCTGCCAGTAGGTGCCGGTCTTGCTCAGCGTGAAGCCCTGCGAGCTGAACTTCGCCAGCTTGTACGGACCGGTTCCGACCGGGTTGGTGTCGTTGAAGGTCGACGGGTTGGACACCGTGCTCCAGATGTGCTGCGGCACCATGTACGCCGAACCGATGTAGAACAGGTTCGTGTACTGAGGGGTGGCGAAGTTCAGGACGGCGGTGGTGGAGTTCGGGGTGGTGATGCTCGTCGGGTTGATCCCGTTGGTGTTGATCGCCTTGTTCTGCTTCATCAGGTTGAACGTGAAGGCCACGTCCTTGCTGGTGAACGGCTGGCCGTCGTTCCACTTGGCGTTGGGCTGCAGGTTGAAGGTGACCGTCTTGCCGCCGTTGGAGAAGGTGTCCGACTTGGCGAGCCACGGGTAGATGGTGCCCGGCTTCATCGAGTTGAACTGCAGCAGCGGCTCGTAGATCATGCCGACGGCGTTCACCTCGAACCCGGTGTCGTTCGTGTCGAAGGGGTTGAAGTCGCGCGTGAAGGGCGAGACAGGGTTGTCCTCGATCACCAGGGTCGAGTTGCCACCGCTCGCCGCCGTTGTGTGACTGGTGCCACACGCCGTCACGGCAACGAGGACCGCGGACAGTGCCGCAAGTCCGGTAAGAGTTCTGCGCAACATTGGATAAACTCCGTACGTCCGGCCGGCTCAAGCCGGCCTCGAATGCAACGACCGTGTCGGGGTCTGTTACTGCCGGGCACGGCTCAGGTCGGCCGGGCCCCGTCGTTGTGTGCTCCGCATCGCCGCCTGGCGGTGGGCTTCCGGAGCGGGTCTGCCCCGCACCCGGGTATGGGTGTCGCGCGGCTGCTCTCGCCGCATTCGGTGAGGTCAGCCGGCCTCCCCAACCGCGCCGGAGGCGGACGTGCCCGCCTGCGGTGTCCCTTCCTGTGCATACAGCCAGCAGGCGCTGGCATGTCCTGAGTCCAGTTGGACCGTCGGCGGTGCCGTCGTCGAGCACACCGGCATGGCCTGTGGGCAGCGTGGATGGAACCGGCAGCCGGACGGCGGCCGCACCAGGCTGGGTGGCGAGCCCCGGCCGGCCAGTGACGGCGGCTCGGCCCGGTCCGGGTCGGGCGCAGCACGCAGCAGCAACTGGGTGTACGGGTGCGACGGGTTGTCGGTGACCTGCGCCGACGGGCCGGACTCGATCATCTGGCCCGCGTACATCACCACGATGGTGTCCGCGAGGTACCGGGCGGACGCGATGTCGTGGGTGACGTAGAGGATGGCCAGGCCCTCGGTGTCCCGCAGGTCGGCGAGCAGGTTGAGCACGCCCAGCCGGATGGACACGTCGAGCATGGACACCGGCTCGTCGGCGATCAGCACCTCGGGCCGTACCGCGAGCGCGCGGGCGATGGCGACGCGCTGCCGCTGGCCACCGGACAACTCGTGCGGGTACTTGTCGATGAACTGCTCGGCCGGGGTCAGCGCGACCCTGCGCAGCAGGTCGAGGATGGACCGCTCCATGTCCGTCTCGCCGTCGGCCATGCCGTGGATGGCCAGCGGCCGGGACAGGTGGTAGCGCACGCTGTGCACCGGGTTCAGTGAGGAGAACGGGTCCTGTAGGACCAACTGGACCTGCCGCGTGTAGTCGCGGCGCACCCCACCGGAAGGCACCTTCTCCCCTCGCAGCAGCACGTCACCCGAGGTCGGCACGATGAGCCTGGCCAGCATCCTGGCCAGCGTCGACTTGCCGGAACCGCTCTCCCCCACCACCGCGGTGACGGTGCCCTTGGCCAGGGTGATCGACACGTCCTCAACGGCGCGCACCGGGACCCGGCGCAGCGACAGCGGCCGCTCCCGGACCGGGAAGTGCTTGGTCAGGTTCTTCGCCTGCAACACGGTGGTGCTGCTCTGCTGCTCCGTCGTCACGACGCGCTCCCCGCTATCCGGCCGATCAACGGTTCGGGCAGCGCCAGGTCGGCCGGCACCGCGTGGGCGCCGTCGTGCAGCCAGCACGACACGGCCCTTGGCTGGTCGGCGCCGTTGCTGACGTCCACGAGTTCCGGCTCGTCGGTCGAGCAGCGGTCGAAGGCGTGCTGACAGCGCGGGTGGAACGCACAGCCGCTGGGCACATGCCGCAGGTCGGGCGGCGAACCGGCGATACCGGTCATCTTGCGCCATTCGCCGTGCAGCGACGGGAACGAGTTGAGCAGGCCCCTGGTGTACGGGTGCCGAGGCGCCCGGAACAGCGAGGCCGCCGACGCACGCTCGACCAGCCTGCCCGCGTACATCACCGCGATCGAGTCGGCCAGCTCGATCAGCAGGGACAGGTCGTGGGTGATGAACAGGACCGCGAAACCGAGCCGGTCCCGCAGGCCGATCAGCTCCTCCAGGATCTCCCGCTGCGTCACCACGTCCAGCGCGGTGGTCGGCTCGTCCATGATGACGACCCTGGGTTCCAGGGCCAGCGCCATCGCGATCATGACGCGCTGCCGCATGCCGCCGGACAGTTCGTGCGGATAGCTGCCCAGCCGGTCGCCCGTGATGCCGACCATGCGCAGCAGTTCGATGGCCCGGGCCTTGCGCTGGCCACGGTCGAGATTGGGCCGGTGCACCTGGAGCACGTCGGTGAGCTGGGAGCCGACGCTCATCACCGGGTTGAGCGCGTTCATCGCGCTCTGGAAGACCACGGCGATCTCCGACCAGCGCAGCCTGCGCAACTGGTCGGCGTCGGCGTCGAGCAGGTCGACACGGCCGTCGGTGGCGGAGTGGAACCACGCCTCGCCGCCGGTGATCACACCCGGCGGGCGCAGCAGCCTGGTCACGGCGTAGGCGAGCGTGGACTTGCCGCTGCCGCTCTCCCCCGCAAGGCCGAGCACCTCGCCCCGGTGCAGGATCAGGTCGACGTCCGCGGTGGCGTGCACGGCGTCCTCGCCGATGCCGTAGTCGACGGTCAGCCCCTTGATGTCCAGGACCGGTTCCCTGTCGTCCAGCGACGTGGTTCGCAGTGCCGTCGACGCCCAACTGCTGCCCGTCACCTGGCTCCTCCATCGATCGTCGCGGCCACCGGACGCAGGCCGCGCCGCCGGACCACCGGGGTCATGCCGAACTTGGGCCGCCTGGGCAGGCCCGCGGCCCTGGCCGCCTTGCGGGACAGGCCCGCGGCCCGCAGGCGCGGGTTGATGAACTCGTCGATACCGAAGTTGAGCAGCGCCAACGACGTGCCGAGCAGCGCGATGCAGATGCCCGGCGGCAGGAACCACCACCACGCGTTGACCTGGGCCGCGTTCTGCGACTCCGCCCAGAACAACATGCCGCCCCAGCTCCAGTGCAACGGCTGGACGACACCGAGGAAGGCCAGCGCCACGTAGGTGCCGATGGCGTAGAGGACGGTGAAGACGAAGGACGACGCCACGATCGCGGTCAGGTTGGGCAGGATCTCCGCGCCGATGATGCGCATCCGCTTCTCGCCGATCACCCTGGCTGATTCCACGTAGTCCCGCCGCCGCATGGACAGCGTCTGGGCGCGCAACACCCGTCCACCCCACGCCCAGCCGGTGATGCTGATGATCAGCGCCAGGACCACCGGGTTGGAGCTGGTGTTGTTGGGCAGGTAGGCGGCCAGCACGATGAGCAGCGGCAGGCCGGGAATCACCAGGAAAACGTTGGTGAGCATGGAAAGCAGGTCATCGGCCAGGCCACCGAAGTAGCCGGCGCACACGCCCACGATGATCGACAGCGCGGTCGCGATGATGCCGGCGAGGAAGCCGATGAACACGGTGCTGCGGGCGCCGACCAGCAGTTCGGAGAGGACGTCCTGGCCGGACTGGGTGGTGCCGAGCAGGTGCGCGGCGGACGGCCCCTGCAACAGGTCCGGGCCCGCGATGGTCGGGTCGTACGGCGCGACCCACGGGCCGATCACCGCGAGGAGGACGAAGAACACCAGGATGCCGAGGCCGATCAGGATCTTCGGGGACCTGGGGATCTGCACGACACGTCGTCGTGCGGAGGACGGGATGGGCGCGGGCGACGGTAAGGCGCCGGGCGCGGCCGCGATCTCGGTGGTAGACATTCGGTTCAGCCCTCCTGCCGGGTGCGCGGGTCGAGTACGGCGTAGACGACGTCGGCCAGCAGGTTCGCGGCCAGCACGGCGAACGTGATGACCAGGAAGATCCCTTGCAGCAACGGGAAGTCCTCGGCCTGCACGGCCCCGAGCAGCTGGAAGCCGATGCCGGGGTAGGAGAAGACGATCTCGGTGAGCAGCGCTCCCGAGACGACGAAGCTCAGCGACAGCGAGAAGCTGGACACGTTCGGCAGGATCGCGTTGCGGGCCGCGTAGCCGATCACCCGCCTGTTGGGCAGGCCCTTCGCCTGCGCGACCAGGACGTAGTCCTCGTCCATAGTGGTGACCATCATGTTGCGCATACCGAGGATCCAGCCCGCGATGGAGCTGATCACGATGGTGATCATCGGCAGGAACCCGTGGTACAGGGCGCTGCCGATGAACGCGCCGTTGAGCCCGATGTCCAGCCCCTGGTCGGAGCCGCCGCTGATCGGGAACCAGCCCAGGTCGCTGCCCAGCACGATGAGCACCAGCAGCGCGAAGAAGAAGTACGGGACGGCCTGGAAGAACGTGGCCACCGGCATGATGCCGTCCAGCCACGAACCGCGCCGCCACGCGACGACGATGCCGATGATGGTGCCGACGATGAAGCTGACGATGGTGGAGACACCGACCAGCACGAGGGTCCACGGCAGGGCCGCGCTCAGCACGCTGGACACCGTGGCGGGGAAGAAGCTGAACGAGGTGCCGAGGTTGCCGTGGAACAGCTTGCCCCAGTAGTCGAAGTACTCCGACCAGAGCGACTGGTTGCCGACCAGGCCGAGTTGCACCCGCAGCGCCTCGACGGCCTGCGGGCTGGTCTTGCCCTGCTGGCGGGCGATCAGGTTCTGCACCGGGTCGCCTGGCATCAGATGGGGGATGAAGAAGTTCACCGTGATGGCCGCCCACGCGGTCAACACGTAGAAACCCAACCTGCGTAAGAGGTGGATCACCGGTAACTCACTTCCCACGGCGGGACCGACTCCGTCTCGCAGCCACAACTGCCCCGCACCACGAGGCTGGTCGGCAGCACGACTTCCGGTTCGGGCCGACCGTCACCGTTGATCATGGAATAGAGCACGTCGAATGCTGTCGCGCCGAGCTTGTGGATCGGCTGGCGGACGGTGGTCAACTGGGGATGCAGGTGGCGGGCCACCGGGATGTCGTCGAAGCCGGTCACCGCGACGTCCTGCGGCACCCGGACACCGTGCTGGGCCAGCGTGTACATGACACCGATCGCCGTCTGGTCGTTGGCGCACACGATGGCGCGCGGCAGCGGCAGGCTGCGGGCGAGGATGTCCTTGATCACCTTCGCGCCGCCGGAAGCCATGTAGTTGCCGCGCCAGATCTCGCCGGTCCAGCCCTCGATGCCGACTTCCGCGACCACGGTCTCGAATGCCTCGGCGCGGGCCACGTTGTCCGGGCTGTCCGCGTGTCCTGCCAGGTAGGCGACGGTCGGGTAACCGTGGTCGACCAGCAGGTGCCTGGTCAGCTCCCGCATGCCGGTCCCGTTGTCGCTGCGCACGTTCACGCTGGACGCCGTCGGCGTGCCGGCGAGCGTGACCACCGGCGTCCGCTGCGCGATCCGCAGGATGCCGACCGGGCTGAGCACCTGGTCATGCAGGATCAGGCCGTCGCTCTTGCCCGCGATCGAGGTGATCCGGCCGTGCGGGCTGTGGTCGTAGACGTCCACCGAGCTCATCAGCAGGTCGAAGCCGCGGTTGCGGGCGACGACCTCCACGCCTCGGTTGATCACGTCGGCGAACAGCAGGCTCTCGTCCTCGTCGGAAAACGCGTCGTCCAGCACCTCCGAGGTGCGGCGGAACACGACCCCGACGACCTCCTTGAGCCGGTTGGACAGCGCGCGGGCGGCACCGTCGGGCACGAAGCCCAGTTCCCGCACCGCGGCCATGACCCGTTCCTTGGTCTCGGGTCGAGGACTGTTGCGCCCGTTGAGAACCCGGGACACCGATGCGATCGACACGCCGGCACGCCGCGCCACGTCGTAGATCGTGAGTGGCCGCGCGAGGTGGTCGTCGGGGGTGTCCATCCATAGCCTCCGGCTGAAGTTCTGTATCGGTGCCGGTAAGCGCTTACCGGCCGCGTCACAGTGACGTTACAGGCCGGAAAACGAGCGACCCAAGGGTCGCCTGATGACCGTTATTCAACTGTGACGCCAGTCACCTGCATCTCATGGCGTGCTTAACTGGGCTCTAATTCAGGCTATCGTCGCAGGTCAGCGGCATCTTGACCAATCGCTTACCGGCGGCCGTTTTACCAGGACCGGCCGTCCGGAATCCGACCTGGCTCGATCATGGGAGGATCTCGTTTCCGTTATCGCCCCGTGACCTCAACGGGTTCGGAAACGATCACCGCTGATTGCTGACGCGTCTGCGGTAAACGGACGGTACTCTCAGAAAGTACCCGGGCCGTAGGGTTGGCCGCGAGTTTTCCGTAGGCTGGCCGAACCCGGCGAGCGGAGCGAGACACACGTGAACAGCACCGAGCAATCCTCGGCATTGGAGCGCAGCGTCACACACGACTACTCCACAAGTCGTATCGGAGTAGTCCCATTGACCGAACGGCGCTCCCGATATCACTTCTTGTCGCTCTGGATCACGCTGGCCGCCGGATTCACGTACCTGTTTCTCGGATTCCAGTACCACGACGCCGGATATTCGCTGCTCAAAGCGGTCGCGGCGGGTGCGATCGGCGCGGTCGCCTATTTGGTCTACGCGCTGCCGGCCGCCTATCTCGGTTCCACCACCGGCCAGACCCACGCGCTGCTGACCAGGTCGATCCTCGGCAGGGTCGGCTCTGCGCTGGTCACCGTGCTGCTGATCGGCATCGCGGCCGGGTGGACGGCGTTCGCGTTCAACCTGCTGGCCACGCTGTACGACGGGTTGTTCAGTTGGGGTCACGTGGTGTTGATCAGCGTGCTGCTGGCCATCGTGGGCATCACCAACAACCTGTTCGGCTTCACCGGTATCGCCGCGTTCGCCCGATATCTGGTGGCACCGTTGATGATCCTGTGGGTGCTGTACCTGGTGATCAAGGGACTGGTACAGATCCCGTCGTCGGCGCTGGCCGGTTCCGGCTCGCAGACCGCGCTGCCGTTCCTGGCCGGGATCGGCGTCGCCATCGGCTCGGTGATGTGGGGCAACGAGCCGGACACCTGGCGCTACGGCAAGCCGAAGCTGTTCTGGCCCGTGGTGCCGATGGTGGTCGCGTTCGCCGTCGGGCTGGTGCTGTTCGTGGCGGGCGGCTGGATGATGGGCCAACTGTCCAAAGCGGGGCAATTCGACTTCGGCCCCGCATTCCGCTACACCGTCGAATACTCGATGTTCGGCATACTCGCGCTCGGTGCTGTCGTCGCCACGGTGTTGCAGGTGGCCATCAACGACGGCAACTACTACGAGATGGTGAATGCCGGCCAGAACGCGGCAGGCGGTATTCCCGGCTGGCGCCGCTGGTACACGTGCGCGATCATGGCGGCCATCGCGGCGGTGTTCACCTGGCGTTTTCCGACGGTCGAGAATGGATTCTTCATCGTCGCCAGTTGGTCGTCCATCGCATTGCCGTGTGTCACCACGGTGATGTGTGTCGACCGGTTCGTGCTACCCAGGATCACCCGCGTCAGCCGCCCGATGGGGACGGTGCCGACGTGGCGCGCGTCCGGTGTGGCCAACTGGCCGGGCATCATCGCCGTCCTCGTGGCCGTGGCGTTCGGTGCGTGGGGCCTCGGCCTGTTCCCTGGTCAGGCGAGCGCGCCGACGGCCGGCCTGCCTGCGGTCGAGGCGTGGGCGCTGGCCGGACTGCTCTACGCTGCACTGGCCGGGTTGGCCGCTCGTAGCCCGAAGTCCGCCGTGCTGCTCGGCTTCGGCCGGCAAACCGTTGACAGGACACAGGAACGTGGAGGACTACCCACTCATGACCGGACCGGCGCGTGAACTGTTGGCCACTGCCCGCAAGGCATTGGCCCCCGCGGAGAACGACAACCGGTTGGTGCCGCTGATCGCGTCCGGTGCGGCGCCGCGCTCGGTGTTCGCCACGATCGCGGCCGAGGAGAGCCGGATCGTGCCCAGCGACTGGCGCAGCTTCCTGACCATCGCGGCGCGGTGCGTGGAACCGCACAGCAGGGCGTTGTTCGCCGGTCTCGCGTCCGGTGAGAGCCTGGCGTTGGACAAGCTCGGAGCGCTGTCCGCGGTAGCCGGTGAGCTGCCCGGGTACGAGCCGATGGCGGGCTGCCAGGCGTATCCGGCGTACCTGGCGTGGTTGGCGATGTTCGGCGAGCCTGCCGACGTCGTGGTGGCGCTGATCGCGAACTTCGCGGCATGGGGCAACTACTGCGCCACGATCGCGACGGCCATGCGGGAGCACTACGGCTTCGACGACGAGGCGTGCGGGTTCTTCGACTTCTTCGCCACGCCCGTGCCCGAGTTGGAGGAGCAGGCCGTCGCCGCGCTGCAGGCCGGTATGGACGCAGGGCGGCAGACCGACGAGGTGCACACCTACGGCAGGCTGTTCCAGTCCTACGAACTGATGTTCTGGAACACGATCGCGGACAGCGTCGCCTAGGGCGTCAGCTTGACCGGGACCTGTTCGGCCAGCTTGCGCAGGTCGCCGAGCAGGTCCCTGCGGTGCAGGTCGAGCAGCACGTCCACCACGTCAGGATCGAACTGGCTGCCCCGGCCGGCCAACAGCTCGTCAACGGCTTCGCTGGGGCGCAATGCCATGTGGTACGGCCGGTCGGCCAGCATCGCGGCCCACGAGTCGCACACGCAGACGATCTTGGCTTCCAGTCGGATCTCGTCCGCGGTCAGGCCGAGCGGGTAACCGCGGCCGTCGACCCGTTCGTGGTGCTGGCGGACGATCTCCGCGATGTCCAACAGGCCCGGCACCACGCTGACCATCTGGTAGCCGTAGTCGGAGTGCTGCTGGACGAGCTGGCGCTCGTAGCGGGACAGTGCGCTCGGTTTGCGCCAGATTGCCTGGGGGATCAGGACTTTGCCGATGTCGTGCAGCCGGCCGGCCAGTTCGGCGCGCTGCACGACCGACTCGTCCTCGCCGAGCGCGGCGGCCACCAGCGCCGACCACCGGCCGACCGCGCGGCCGTGCTCCCGGCCGGACAGCCAGCCGTCCACCTCGTCGGCGGCGCGTTGCAGGTAGGAAAGTAGGTCCACAGTGGACTCAAGCGGGCTGGTCTTGGTCGCCACGACCGTGATGGTCTCCCCCACGACGACCCGGTCCCTGCCCTGCGACTTGGCGGCGTAGAGCGCGCGGTCCGCCGTGGTGATCAGCTCGGCGGGCGAGTTGCCGTGCCGAGGGTAACCAGCTGTGCCGACCGACACCGTGACGCCGATCCACACGTCCGGCGACACCAGGATCGGGCTGGCGGCCACCTTGGTGCGCAAGCGTTCGCCGATGCTGGCCAGTTCCTGCGGACTGACCTCGGGCACGACGAGGGCGAACTCCTCGCCGCCGTAGCGAGCGATGAAGTCGGCGTGCCGGACGGCTTCCCGGAGCCTGCGGGCCACCTCGATGAGTACGCGGTCACCCGCCGGGTGGCCGTACTTGTCGTTGATCGACTTGAAATGGTCGACGTCCACGATGAGCACGGCGAGACTGCTGCCGGCCCGGCGGGCCTTGGTGAGCTCGAACGGCAGTTGGGAGCCGAAGAACCGGCGGGTGCGCAGGCCGGTCAGCACGTCGGTGGTGGCCAGGCGGCGCTGGTCGGCGACCAGGCCGGCGAGGCGGGCGATGGCGAGCAGGAACAGCACACCGCAGGCGCCTGCGATGACAGGCACGTCGCGCAGCGTGCCCAGCGCGTCCTGCACGATCAGCGTGGCCGGGGCGATCAGTGCGGCGCCCGCCAGGACGCCGAGCCGGAACCGCGTCAGGCGCAGGTCCTCGGCCGATGCCCGGTCGGCCACCTTGGCGACCGTCGGGTGGAGCGCCGCGGCGCCGAGGGCGAGGTTCCCGCCGAGCCAGATCGCGTCCAGGAAGTTGCCGGTCTGGTAGGTGCCGTTGAGCTGCTGCATCACGTAGAGCGTGTCCGCGGTGAGGATGGCCAGCAGATTCCCGGCCAGCAGCAGGAATGAGATCGGCCTGCGGCCGGGCCCGAGAATCAGGCGGAGGGCAACGGCGAACATGGCCAGGTCCATCACCGGGTAGGCGACGGACGCGAGCTTGATCAGCATCGGCGAGTCGGCGCGTGCCTGCGGACCGATCAGGTAGAGCCAGGACAGCATCGCGCCAGCGACGGCCACGGTGGCGGCGTCCAGCAGGCTCGCGAGGTCGCGCCCGGGGGTGCGCAGCCTGATGAGCAGGATCAGGCCGACCACGACGAGCGGATAGTGACCGAGGTAGAGCGGATCGGCGAGCGCGGGAAAAGCCGTGTCGTTGAAGATGTTGTGAGCGACGTAGAAACAGATGTCCGCGGTGGCGTAGACGACCTGGCTGAGGCCGAGGAACAACCAAGGCAGCCTCGCCCGACCGGCAGGCAGGTTGCGGACACAGCCGACGATCACCGCCACCGCGGCAGACGCGCTGACCAGGCAGTACAGCAGAACGCGGACAGGCGGCGGGGCGTGCAGGTGGACGGCAAAGTAGTAGCCGGTCACCACGAGGATCCCGGTGATCAGGTAGGCCACCCACAACCCCTGGGGTGTCCTGTGGACCTGCCGCGTGTCCATCCACGCCTCTCGTCGAAGCACGGGCCTGTCGTGCCGTGTTCGGTCGGCCGGAGTACATGGTACCGCCACGCTGGGCACCGGGACGGTCACCGTAGGTACGATTCCCGGCAGTCGGCGCGACACATGAGTATCGAAGACGATCGACGGAGAGTTACCGACCCGGCGCAGAACGCACCGTCAGCGATGGCGCACAGTTAATAACACACGGCTGACCAGGCAAAACACTGTCGGGATGGCCGGATTTGAACCGGCGGCCCCCCGCTCCCAAAGCGGGTGCGCTACCAAACTGCGCCACATCCCGTACGCCGCCCGAGGCGGTGCACGCACCAAGCGTAGCGCGACACGCTAGTCTGTTGGCGCCCGGTACAACCAGGGCACGCGGGTGTAGCTCAATGGCAGAGCCCCAGCCTTCCAAGCTGGTCATGCGGGTTCGATTCCCGTCACCCGCTCCGCACACAAAGGCCCAGGTCGCAGGCTGTCTCCTGTGGACCTGGGCCTTCACTGTCTCTAGATCAACTCGCCCCGCCAGCAACATCCCAGCAACTAGCCTTCCGGGGCCGGCTCGTCGTCCTCGTCTGCTTCGTTGGCTTGGTCGGCAACCTTGACCTGGTCCTCGTGATGCTGGTCGACCAGCTCGGACAGCTTGTCGGCGATCTTCTGGTCGGCATCACTGGTCGCCCGCTGGTAGACGAGCGCGGCCCGCATGTCGTCGTGCCCCATCCGCGCCATCAGGTCCTTGGTCGACATGCCTGCCTTCGACGCCCAGATGTTGCCGGCGTGCCGCAGGTCGTGAAAGTGCAGGCCGGCGAGCCCCAGATCGGCGACGATCTTCGTCCACGGCGCGATCTGCCGGAAGTTG
>DASXYT010000053.1:0-18750 GCA_036502345.1 Pseudonocardiaceae bacterium
CCGCTGTCCAACACCCGGGACGGCCGCTACGGCGGCGGGTTCGACGGCCGGGTCCGGCTCGCGCTGGAGATCGCCGAGGCGGTCCGCACGGCGTTGGGCAACCATCCGCTGTTCGCCCGGCTGTCGGCCAGTGACTGGACCGAGGGTGGCTGGACCATCGACGACTCGGTCCGGCTGGCCAGGCTGCTGGCCGAACGCGGTGTCGACCTGATCGACGCGTCGTCGGGCGGCAACGTGCCGCAGGCGGACATTCCGGTCGGTCCCGGCTACCAGGTGCCGTTCGCCGCGCAGATCCGCGCCGAGGCCGACGTCCCGACCGGCGCGGTCGGCATGATCACCGAGGCCGACCAGGCAGAACGGATCATCGCGGGCGGTGAGGCCGACGTGGTGTTCCTGGCGCGGGCGCTGCTCCGCGACCCGCACTGGGCGCTGCGCGCTGCGAACGAACTCGGTGCCGACGCCGACTGGGTGGACCAGTACGCAAGGGCGAAATCCTGGCACTGACCGCACCCCCAGGGGGTCCTGATGTGCCAGATGCGCAGCTAACCTGACTATCGTGAGCATGCGACGGAGCACGTTCGAATCCTTTGACGGCACCGAGATCGCCTACTACCAGTGGGGTGATGACGACGCGGCAACACCGCCGGTCGTCCTGCACCACGGCTTCGCGGCGAACGCGCTGGCGAACTGGGTGACACCCGGCGTCGTCGACGCGCTGACAGCGGCGGGCCACCGGGTCGTCGGCATCGACGCGAGAGGTCATGGCACATCCGGCAAGTCGGACGATCCGGCGCGCTACGGCGACGCGAAGATGAGCAGGGACCTGAGCGGACTGTTCGACGTGCTCGGCGCCGACCGCGTGCACCTGGCCGGCTACTCGATGGGCGGCGTGGTCTCGCTCGTCACGGCCGGCCAGGACAAGCGCGTCGAACGGCTGGTCGTCGGCGGCATCGGTGGCCGCGTCGTCCAGCCGGCGGCACCCGGTGGGCGGCAGGCCACCGACGTCATGGTGGCCGCGCTGCTCGCGGAGGACCCGAACACAGTGCCGGTGGCCGGGCGTGGCCTGCGGGCGCTGGCCGACCGGGTCGGCGCCGACCGGCCGTCACTCGCGGCCATCGCGCGGGCCGACCGGACGGACGCCGTGGACGTCGATGCCATCACGGCGCCCACCCTGGTGCTGGTCGGCCAGGACGACGCGATCGCGGCCGACCCGGAAGTGCTGGCGGCCGCGATCGGCGGTGGCGCGCAGTTGCGCCTGCTGTCCGGCGATCACCTGAGTGCGTTGCAGGACCCGCGTTTCGTGTCGTCCATAGTGGACTTCTTCGCGTAGCGGGTCACATGCTGCTGTACAGGCGCTGCCAGTTCTCCCTGCTGGTCAGTTCGGGCAGCGCCTTGCGGTAGGCGGCGGCAGCGGCGGGCCCCTGCCGGTACAGCTTGGTGAGCGACGCGACGCCCTGCATGCCCAGCTTGCGCAGGTTGTCCTGGTCCAGTCGCCGGACCCGCACGCCTTCCTGCGACGCGTCGGTGACGACGGTGGTGGCGAAGCGCGACACGTGCCACCAGAACGCGCTGCCGGCCGGGATCGACGCGGTGCCCTCGACCTTGCCGCCCAGCTGCTTGAGCAGCCGCAGGAACACCAGCGGACGGCGGACCAGCGGCGGCGTGCCACTGGCGGTCAGCGGCGCGTCGCTGAAACCGATGCCGGGCACGTCGGCGGCTGGGTGCCGCACGGTCTCCGGGTACTCGGCGCGGAGCTTGCGGATGTCGGCGGCGGCCTGCATGCCGCCGTCGTGCAGGAACTCCGGACCGGCGAGGAAGTCGTCGACGGCCTTGATCAGCGTGGCGGCCAGGCCGTACTGCATGGACACCAGGTAGCGCACCAGTTGGTGCAGCAGCCCGACGCAGATCCTGCTCTGGTCGAAGTCACTGTGCAGCGCCGACGTGATCATCGAGTTGCGCAGGTTGAAGTACCGGTGCCAGTCGTCCCAGTCCTTCCAGTCGAAGTCCAGGTGCCACACACCGGCACCGGGCAACGTCACGGTCGGATAGCCGAGTTCACGGGCGCGGTAGCCGTACTCGATGTCGTCCCACTGAAAGAACGCGGGCAGCGGGTAGCCGACGTTGCGGACCACCTCGGACGGGATCAGGCAGGCCCACCAGCCGTTGTAGCCGGCCTCGACCCTGGCCTCCTGCTGGAACTGGGTGCGCTTGAGCAGCCGCTCCTTGGCGTTCTTCGGCGGCTCGGCTTCCTTCATCTCCTCGTCGTCCACCACGTCGGCGTCGGCGAGGGACTTCGTGACCACCTCGCCGGCGGCCAGCGTGCTCAGGTCGGCGGTCTCCGCGCCGACGTGCAGCCGGTCGGGGTGCAGCAGGCGCAGCATCTGGCCACCGACGATGACCGGCTTGCGGGTGTGCTGCTCGAAGGCGCTCAACCTGAAGATGACGTCGGGCTCCAGCCAGATGTCGTCGTCCAGGAACAGGACGTTGACGTGCTCACCGTGGTTCTCGCTGGCCTCGCGCAGCCCTCGGCTGTAGCCGCCGGAGCCGCCGAGGTTCGGCTGTCGGATGTAGGTCAGCTTGCCGGCCAGCGCCTTGACCACGCCGGCGAACCCGGGGTTGGCCTCGACCGGGTCGCTGCCCTGGTCCACCAGGTAGACGGCGGCCAGCAGGTCGAGTGCCTCCTGGTCGCGGGACAGGCTGGTCAGCGTGGAGATGCAGTAGCTGACCCGGTTGAACGTCGGCATGGCGACGGCGGTCGGCCGCTCGTGCTCCGGGGCGACGACGGTCCACCTGGCGTGCTCGACGGTCAGGTCGTTCTTGGCGGTACGCAGGTCCAGCCACATCGCGCCACCGTCCACGAACCGGTCCAGCGGCAGGTCGACCTCGACCTCGCGGGCCTGTTCGCCCTTGGCGGTGATGGCGTGCGCCACCCGCTCCTTGCCTTCCGGGTCGGACGCCATCAGGCGCAGCTCACCGGACCCGGAAACACGTGCCTGCCACCTGATTGTGGGGACCTCGGTCCACCGTTGCCAGTAGCTGGCCGGAAAGCGCCCGAAGTAGGCGTTGGAGGTGACGGAAGACTGCGGCTGCACCGTGATGCTGTCGCGCTCCCTGGCGACCGTGCCCTCGATGATCCGCACGTACAGGTCGTCCGGAGCTTCCGGAACCGGAGCCGCGAACAGCATTCGCTGCGCGACAATGCGTTCAGGTTGCCCGGCCATTCAAACCTCCAGAGAGATGCTGCACTTTCCCAGCGCTTCGACTTCACAGTGTGTCAGACCGGCGATCGAGCGGCCGGGCTGGTGGGCCGCACCCGCCCGGCCAGCACATACACTCGCCCAGGTGATGCATCCGGCACTCCAGGGCGGTCCGGTCTACCTCGACCACAACGCCACCACCCCGATCGACCCGGCGGTCACCGAGGCGATGCTGCCGTACCTGACCAGCGGGTTCGGCAATCCGGGCAGCGAGCACCACTACGGTGCCGGCCCTCGTGCCGCGCTGGCCGAGGCGCGTGCGCAGGTGGCGGCGCTGGTCGGCGGCTCGGGCCGCCAGGTGGTGTTCACCGGGTCCGGTTCCGAAGCCGACAACCTCGCGATCCGTGGCGCGGCGCTGGCCGCGCCGCCCGACCGCGGACACCTGGTCACGCAGGCCACGGAGCACCCCGCCGTACTGGAGACGTGCAGGGCCATGCGGAGGTTGCACGGCGTGCGGCTGACAGTGCTCCCGGTCGACCGGGACGGGCTGGTCGACCCGGCCGAGTTGGCTGTCGCGGTCGGTGACGACACGGCGCTGGTGTCGGTGATGGCGGCCAACAACGAGACCGGCGCTATCCAGCCGATCGCCGAACTGGCCGCGATCGCGCACCGGCACGGCGCACTGTTCCACTGTGACGCCGCGCAGGCGGTCGGCAAGATCCCGATCGACGTCGTGGCGTCCGGTGTGGACCTGCTGACCGTGGTGGGACACAAGATGTACGCGCCGAAGGGCGTCAGCGCGCTGGTCATCAAGCCGGGGACGGCACTGGAACCGCTGGTGTACGGCGGTGGCCAGGAAGGTGGGCTGCGAGCCGGCACGGAGAACGTCGCACTCGCCGTCGCGTTGGGCGAGGCGGCCCGGCTGGCCGCCGCTGCGCTGGCCGCCGGTGAGCCGGACCGGATCCGTGAGTTGCGGGACCGCCTGCACGCGGGCTTGGAGCAGGCCCTGCCGGGCAGGGTGCTGCTCAACGGGCCGGTGGAGCCGCGCCTGCCCAACACTCTCAACGTGAGCGTGCTGGGCACGGCGGGCCACGCGTTGCTGGCGTCGGTGCCGGAACTGGCCGCGTCCACCGGATCGGCCTGCCACAGCGGCTCGCACGAGCCGTCTCCCGTGCTGACCGCGATGGGCTACGACGCCGACCACGGCATGTCGGCGCTGCGGCTGTCCCTTGGCCGCTGGAGCACCGCGGACGACGTCGACCGGGCCGTCGAGGCGATCGCCGCGGCGTGCCGTTCAGTGAGTGGTCACCGGTAGCACGGCGAACCGCCAGTTGCCCGGATCCGGCACCCGATGAACGTCCGCGTCGACCAGTGCCAGGTCGGGAAAACGGCTCAGCAGTGCGGTAAGCGCGATCTCGACCTGCACCTTGGCCAAGGGGGCGCCGAGGCAGAAGTGCGGTCCGTGGGCGAAGCCGAGGTGGCTGGGTCCGGCGGTTCGGCCGACGTCGAGCCGGTCCGGATCGGCGAACACGCGCGGGTCGCGGTTGGCCGCCGCGATCGCCACCGTGACGGGCTCCCCTTTGCTGATGAGCACGCCGTCGATCTCGACGTCCTCGGTCGCGTAGCGCGGAATGGTCAGCAGTTGTGGTCCACACCAGCGAATCAGCTCATCGACGGCACGTGGGCCCGGATCTGCGCGTAGTGCGGCCAGTTGGTCGGGGTGGGTGAGCAGGGCGTGCACGGCGTTGCCGATGAGTGCCGTCGGTGTCTGGCCTGCCAGCACGAGGTGCCAGACCAGGGTGACCAGTTCGGTGTCCTCGGTGTGCATCAGGTCGGTGACCAGGTCGTCGGCAGGCTCGGCCCGATGCTCGGTGACCACGGCCCGGGCGCCGGCAACGATGTTCGGAATCGCGTCGGCGAACGCCTTGCCGTGACCGGCCGCGATGGCGGCGCCGTACTCCCGCCACCGGGGCCGATCGGCTTCGGGGATGCCGACCAGTTCGCAGATCACTTCCATCGGCAGTGGTCGGGCGAAGTGCGCCACCAGGTCGACCGGCCCATCGGCCGGCATGGCGTCCAGTAGCCCGGTCACGATCGGTTCGATGCGCGGCCGGAACTCCCCGGCCCGACGTGCGCTGAACGCGGGCGCCACCAGCCTGCGCAGCCGGGCGTGCTCCGGGCCGTCCGTCTCCTGCATGGTCCGCAGGTAGGGCAGGCAGTCGGCCGGCACGTCGGGCCGCTGGTAGCTGTTCGCGTTCAGCTCGAACCGGGGATCACCGAGCATCGCCCTGGCCTCCGCGTGTCGGGTGACGGCCCACATCGGGCCGAACCCCGGTGCCACCAACCGGGCCAGGGCAGCCTGTTCCCTGGCCCGGCCGTAGCCGGTGAACGGATCGCGCAGCAGGTCAGGGTCGGTCAGGGTGATCTCCGATACCGTTCGCATGATGTCATCATATGATCCCATCATCTGAATGTTCAAGGTATCTTGACCACCGTGGGCAGGCTCAGCAGGGCGGCGGCGCAGGAGCGCAACCGCGCCAAGGTGCTGGCGGCGGCCAGGGACGAGTTCGCCGAGCGCGGCTTCCGGGACGCCAAGGTGGACGTCATCGCCGAGCGGGCCGAACTGACCCGAGGCGCCGTCTACTCCAACTTCCCCGGCAAACGCGCGTTGTATTTCGCGGTCCTGGCCGACATCGCCGAGCACGCGCCGCAGCCGGACCATCCCCGACGCGGCGAGACCACTCGGGAAGCGCTCGGCGCGTTCGCCCTTGCCTGGCTGGCCAGGCAGCCGGACGGCATGGGCCTGCACCAGGAAGTGCTGGCCGGACTCCAGCGGCCGTTCACACAGTTGCTGAAGCTGGACGCGCTGCTGCTCGCGCTGGCACTGGAACGGCTGGCGCCGCCCGAGGTGACACCGGGTGCGCCGCCTCGCAGGCTGGTTCGCCTTGCCGAGACCGTGCTCACCACACTGCACGGCGCGCGCCAACTGACAACCTCAGCACCCGGTTTCGTCGAGCCGTTCGACGTGGTGAGCGCTTGTGAGCAGTTGGCCGGGCTCGCGCTGAACGACTGGTGGTCACCGCCGGCCGCCACTCCCCCGCAGCCGACCGACGAGCCGTGGTCCGCACCGGCCGCGGTCGACGCGGTGAGCGGCGAACCGGCCCGGCTGGACGGCGTAATCGTCGTGCTCGGGCTGCACAAACTGGCCGCCATCGAGGAAGCCGTCCGTGCCACGACGACCGACGTCACCCTCGTCCTGGTCACCGGCGACGCCGACGGACTCGGGCCACTGGCCAGGCTGACCGTCGCGGAGTGGTGCGGGTGCCTCCGCCAGGCGTTTCCCAGGTCGGCGTGGCCGCGCCTGCGGGTGGTGCATGACGAGTCAGGCGCGCTGGCGACGGCGGCCGGGGTCACGGCCGTCGGCGACGACACCGAGGCGGCCGTGCGCATCGAGGGCGGGCGGATCGTGGCCCGGGGCAGCGCGGCAGCGCTACCCGCCTACTCGTCGCCTGGGCGGTAGGCGGCTCGGTAGCGCTCGGCCTCGGCTGCGTGTGCCGCGTCGTAGGCAGCGCGGCGGACGGTTGAGCCGTACTCGCGTTGGTAGCCGTGCTTGGCCAGCCTGCGGTCCACGCTCTCCACCGAGTACGACCACGAATAACGCAGGTTCACCAGCAGGCCCAGCGCGATCGAGCCCAACGCCAGCGGCAACGAGTGACCCAGCAGCAGGAAGCCGACGAACAACACGGCGACGACCGGCACGACCATGACGAACCCTCGGACGAACACCCGCAGCAGCCACGTCCGGCACGTGCCGTCGTGCAGGACCCACTCCCGGTATTCGGCCGGCAGCGTCCCGCCGTACTGGTAGTACAACCACCACAGGACGTTGGGCCGCTTCACGACCGTATTTTACCGGCGCCGCAAAGGCCTCCCGCATTACGCTGCGCCGGTGCCTCAAGCTCTGATCATCGGCGGTACCGGCATGATCGGCCGCGCCACCGCCAAGCGACTGCTCGCCTCGGGTTGGGGCGTCGATGTCACCGGCCGCGATCCGGCCCATCTGCCGGCCGATGTGGCTGGCGCGCGGTTCATCGCGGCGGACCGGGGTGCCCCGGACCAACTGGCCGCCGCCATGGGTGCCGGCGTGGACCTGTTGGTCGACTGCATCTGTTACACCGCAACCGATGCGGCCCTGTTGAAGCCGCTGCTGCCGGACGCCGGCTCGACCGTGTTGATCTCCAGCAAGGCGGTCTACGTCGATGCCGCCGGCAACCATTCGAACTCCGACACGGCGCCGGACTTCGACGGCCCGATCCACGAGACCCAGCCGACCATGGCGCCCGGCGACGGCGACCACAACACCCGCGAGGGCTACGGGGCCAACAAGGTCGCCGCGGAACGGGTGCTGCTGGACAGCGGTGCACCGGTCACCGTGTTGCGGCCGTCCCGCGTGCACGGCCCCGGCGCAACGCGGCCGCGCGAGTGGTTCTTCGTGAAGCGGGTGCTGGACCGGCGTCCGGCCGTCCTGCTCTCCCGCCCGACCGACGTCGTCCACACGACAGCCACCGCCAACATCGCGGCACTCATCGAGACGGCGGCGGCGAAGCCGGGTCGCCGAATCCTGAACAGTGCCGATCCCGACGCGCCGAACGCGCTTGCCATCTCCCGCGCGATCGCAGGCCATCTCGGCCACACCTGGCACGAAGTCCTGCTGGCCGACGACGAGACGCTGGGCCGCCATCCGTGGCAGGCCCAGCATCCCGTCGTGCTCGACACCAGCGCGGCCGTCGCGCTCGGGTACCAGCCGGCAGGCGACTTCGCGACCACCGTGGCCGACGAGATCGACTGGCTCGTCTCAGCGACACGGCCACCCATCGACGAGTACTTCGCCTCGCTGTTCGACTATGCGGCCGAGGACCGGTACCTAGCTGACCACGGTGAACTCCGTGATCTTGAGGAATCCCGCTGATGTTCCCGGTGTGGGACTGGTCATCGTGACCGTGAGCTGATCCGTGCGGACCGCGTCGAACGTGAGTGTCGACGTGGTCCCGAGGTCGACGTGCAGGTTGCGCACCGCCTTGCCCCGACTTGTGACCTCGATCGTGGCCGGCAGGCTCAGCGTGGCGCTGGTGGCGAACGTCAGCGTGATGCCGGTGACGTTCGTGGCTGCCGGCAACGTCACCGACACCCGGTCCGACGGCCTCGACACGCTCACCGCGTTCAGCGTCGCGGTGGCCGACTTGTCGTAGAAGTTCGACCAGCCGGTCGCAGGATCGCCGTCCAGCATCGCGGCCGGCACGGTGTTCGGTGCGCCCGAAAAGCTGGCGTCGGCGGTCGGGCCGGTGACGGCCGCCGACGGAGCGGCGGGCAGAGCGACAGCGGACACATCCCGCCACCTGCCGCCCGAGGCCCGCATCGTGGTCTTCGCGGTCGCGAGGCCGGGCGATGTGGCGACCACCTTGATGTCGCCCGTTCCCCCGGTCGCCGCGACGATCGCCAGCGCGGAACCACGCCACGCCGACATGACCGGTCCCTGGTAGCCGAGAGCACTCTCCTGCTGACCGTTGTCCACGCCGGCCAGCCGACCAGGTCCGGTGACGGCGAACCGGAGATCATGGTCGGCGCTCGGGACCACCACGCCGTGCGCATCGACGACGGTCGCCGTCAGGAACACCAGCGAACCGGCCGCCATGGCCCGCTGACCACTGAGTTTGATGGCGTGTGGTGCTCCTGCCGTGACCAGTTCGTCGCGGGCGACCTCCCGGCCACCGCTGGTGGCGACCGCGACCAGCCGACCCGGCCGGAACGGCACGTTCCAGGTCAGGTGCAGCTTGCCGGTGCTGCCGTTCGGGCTGGTGTAGCTGCCGGACGGGTAGTTCCGGTCGTCCCCGGTCGGCTCGGTCGTCTCCAGGTAGGCACGACCGTCGGTGGTCGTCTTGCGGTCGAACGTCCGCATGCCCAGCGACGTGCCGTTGAGCAGCAGTTCCACGGCGTCGACGTTGGCGTACACCCAGACCGGCACGACATCGCCGGGTGCGTGGCTCGTCCAGTCCATCGGCACGATGTGCACCATCGGCGCTGTCGTCCACTGGCTGCGGAACAGGTGGTAGGTGTCCTTCGGGAAACCTGCCGTGTCGGTGGCGCCGAAGAACGACGCCTTGACCGGGAACACGTCGTACGGCGTCGGCTCGCCGATGTAGTCCTGGCCCGACCACAGGAACTGGCCCTGGAAGAACGCGCGGTCGCGGTCCTTCTTCAGCGAGTACTCGCCGCTCATCGTCCAGGACGCCAGGTTGTTGTCGTAGGAGGACGTCGCACGCTTGCCCGGCGTGTAGTTCTCGCCGGTGTTGAGCAACTGCGGTTCCTGGTACACGCCCCTGGTGGACGTCTCGGACGACGATTCCGACTCGAAGAAGAACTTGTCCGGGTACGTGGTGTGCAGGCCGTCCAGGGACATCGCCGTGTTGTAGTTGAGCCCGAGGCCGTCCAGCATCCGCACGATCTGGTCCTGTGTGGACCCTGGCTTCGGCACGAACCGGTACTGGTCGGACCCCATCACGACCGGCCGGGTGGTGTCCACCGCCTTGACGGCCGCGATCAGCCGCTGCGCGATCGCCGGTCCGCCCGGTAAGCCGGTGTCCGGTGTCTCGTTGCCGATCGACCACAGCAGGACGGCCGGCGAGTTCTTGTGCGCGTTGACCATTTCCGTGATGTCGGACTGGCTCCACTGGTCGAAGAACAGGTGGTAGTCGAACGCGACCTTGCCCGTGTGCCAACAGTCGAACGCCTCGACCATCATCACGATGCCGAGTTCCTCGCACACCGCGGTCAGTTCCGGCGCGGGCGGGTTGTGCGCGGTGCGCAGCGCGTTGACGCCCATGCTGCGCATCAGCGTCATCTGCCGCCGCAGCGCGTCCACGTGCACCACGGCGCCCAGCGGACCCTGGGTCGCGTGCAGATCGACACCGCGCAGCTTCATCGGCGTGCCGTTGAGCGAGAAGCCCACGGCCGGGTCGAACGTGGCGTAGCGGATGCCGAACGGTGTCGTGGTCGTGTCGGTGACCCGGCCGGCGACGATGACGTCGGTGCGTAGCGCGTAGAGGTTCGGCTGCTCGGTGGACCACAACCGCGGCTTCGCCACCAGCGCGGTGGCGGTCCCACGAGCGGTCTGGCCTGCGGCGACAGTAACCGACGACGACGCGCGCGCCACCACCCTGCCGGTCGGATCGCTGACCGTGGTCACGACCTCGGCGGACACAGCTGACGTGCCGTCGTTCGCGATGTCGGTGTCGACCTGGACATTCGCGAAGCCGGCGCCGACGGTGTCGGCGAGGCCCGGTGTGGTGACGAACGTGCCGTGCCGCGCGACGTGCACCGGGTCGGTCACGACGAGGTGGACGTTGCGGTAGATGCCGCTGCCCGAGTACCACCGGCTGCTCGGCAACTGGTTCTGTGCCCGGACGGCGAGCACGTTGGGCGTGACGCCGTCGGTGTGCGCTGCGCCGAGATCGAAGCTGAAACCCGTGTACGCGTAGGGATGGGTGCCCAGCAGTTGGCCGTTGAGGTAGACGGAGGCGTTCGAGTAGACCCCGTCGAACTCGATCGAGATCCGCTTGCCCGACATGGACCGCGGCAACGTGAACGTCTTGCGGTACCAGCCGAGACCGCCCTGGAAGAAGCCGGTGCCGCTGCTGGTGCTGCCCTGCTGGACGGGGAGCAGTTCGATGCTCCAGTCGTGCGGCAGGTCGACGGGCCGCCAACCGGAGTCGTCGAAACCGGGATCCGGCGCGTTGGCGAAGGCGCCGGTCGGGTCGGTGATGTCGGCGGCGTTGACCAGGGCGAACTTCCAGGCCGTGCCGAAGTTTGTTGACCTGGCCTGCGTGGCGGACGGGATGGCGGACAAGGTGTCGGCGGCTCTGGCTGCCGGCGCGAGTACCGAGGTGAGGGCGGCAGCGCCGATACCTGCGCCGATGCCACCGAGTACCTGTCGACGGGACGGTTGGTTGATCACATCCGGGTCCATGGCTTCCTCGACATAGATCAGACACGAACAAGACTAAACAACATAGAACATAGCTAGTGCAGGACCGTTGTCAATCGACCAGTTGTCCGATCAGTCCACCAATGGGTGATCAATCTGCCCGGCGTCGGGCGCGCGGTTTAGCGTGATCAACGACGCCGCCGCGCGGCCGTCGCACGTTAGGTCGGCACCCGAACGGGTAGTCACTTGAGTGAGAGCTCGATAGCGATGGCTGGAGGCGATAGTCATGACCAGCGCAAAACGACTCTCCGCGTTGGCGGTCGCAGGTGTGGCCGCCGCCGGCTGTGCCGCCCTGTTGGCGGCGAGCCCGGCCCAGGCCGCGACACGAATGCCGTGTTCGGCCGCTGCGAAGGCATGTGTCGACCTGTCCACCCAACGGGCCTGGTTGGCGCACAACGGGGTTGTGTACTACGGGCCGGTCTCTGTGAAGACCGGCAGGTCGAGTTTCCCTACCGATCCCGGCACGTTCCACGTCTCGTACAAGGACCTGCACCACGTGAGCAGCGTCTACCACTCCGCCATGCCGTACTCGGTGTTCTTCAACGGCGGGGACGCGTTCCACGAGGGCAGCCTCGCCGTGTCGTCGCACGGCTGCGTCCACTTGTCGCGCGGCGCGGCGGCCACCTTCTACCAGGACCTGAAGGTGGGCGACGAGGTTCAGGTCGTTCGCTGATCCCGCAGCAGGGTCAGCACGAGATCGGCTACCGCGGACATGCCGGCCGGCGTCGGGTGATAGGGCGCCGACCGGCGTAGCCGCCGCAGTCGAAAGCCGTTCGTCCATGGTTCTGCGGAGCCGACGCCGTGGCTCACACCGGCCGCCGACGCCACCACGAGACCGGCACCAGACATCTTCGCGGCCTGCGCGAACGCGGCTGCCAGACCATCGGCGGTGGCGGTGCCCCTGCGGATATCGGCCTGCCGTAACGGCAGGTCGGCGCCCGGATGCGCGTCGGTGCCCAGCACGGTGAGGTAGTCGACCAGCACCACCTGCGCCTGCGGCGCCTTCGCCCGCACGGCATCGACCACGGCGACCAGCGAGTCGGCCACCTCGGCACACTGCCGCACCGAGCCGCCGTAGTCGACCCGGTCGAGCAGTCGGTCGGCCGGCCCACGCGGCAGGATCCGCGAGAGAACGCCGAGCAGGCTGCCCCTGATCAGCGCGCCGATGTAGCCCATGTCGTTGCCACCACAGGTGATCGTGACCAGCCGGGCGTCCGCCGTGACCGCGTCGATCTGCGGTGGCACGTGGCCGGACCTGGTCCGTTGCCGGGTGGACAGGATGTCGTCGGTCGTCGCGCCCGAACAGGTGACGTCGACCAGTTTCAGCGACATCGCCTCGGCGACCAGGTGCGCGTAGTTGCGGCCGGAGCGCGCGGCGCCGACGTCGACGATCGGTTCGATCCCAGGACCAGCGGCGAACGAACTGCCCAGTGCCACATATGTGTTCCCGGCCTCGATCATGTCGCCATTGTGGTACCACTGGTGGACGCCAGCGGGGGCGAGGACGAGGAGTTCGGCGTGACTGACGAAGCTACTGCGGTGTGGGTGCCGGCCGAGGTCGACCTCAGGCAGCCCAGCGTGGCCCGTATCTACGACTACCTCCTCGGCGGCGCGCACAACTTCGAGGTCGATCGCGAAGTCGCGAAGAAGCTGCTGATCGTGCAGCCGAACGCGCGGGACATCGCCCGCCGCAACCGGGCCTTCCTGCAGCGCGTCGTGCGGTTCCTGGTGGGCGAGGGCGTGCGGCAGTTCCTCGACCTCGGCTCCGGCATTCCTACCGTGGGTAACGTGCACGAGGTGGCCCAGCAGCTCGCGCCGGGCACCAGGGTGGTCTACGCGGACTACGAGCGGGTCGCCGTCGCGCACAGCCAACTCCTGTTGGACGGCAACGACGACGCGGACATCGTGTGTGCCGACGTGACACAGACCAAGGACGTGCTCACGGCGTCGGCCACCACCCGACTGCTCGACTTCAGCCAGCCGATCGGGATTCTGGCCATCACGCTGGGTCACTACATCTCGCCTGCCGCCGACCCGGTCGGCATGTTCGCCACCTATCGCGACGCCGTCACGCCGGGCAGCTACCTCGCGCTGACCCACCTGACCAACGACTTCGACTCGGTGCACGGCGAGGAGATCATCGAGATGTTCCGGTCGACCAGGGACAACGTGTTCCCGAGGTCCCGGGCCGAGGTCATGGAGCTGTTCACCGGCTTCGAACTGGTCGAGCCGGGCATGGTCACCACGTCGCACTGGCGCCCGGAACCCGGCGTGACGACCGCACTGGACCCCGAGGACGACGGGCTGTACGCGGCCGTCGGCAAGCGCCTCTAGTCCACAGTAGATGGTCTGTCAGGGTGACGAGACCAGCTCCAGCGCGACCTCCAGCGCCGCGGCTCTGCGCTCCTCGACGGTGGCGTTGAGCTCGAACGGGCCGAAGTAGCCGATGTGCAGCATGGCCAGCGCCATGCTGTTCTTCAACTGCGCCGTCAACGGACCGGTGGCGTCGGTGAGCAGGACGGACAGCGCCCGGAACCTGGTGAACAGGCCCTCGCTGTCCTTCAGGTCACGGACGGCCGACTGGTTGCCGTGCACGAACTGGATCAACGACTCGCCAGGGCCGCTGAGGATGGTCGCGTATCGGCGGACCACTTCCTTGCGGGTGACCTCGTCCATCTCCTGGCCCTGCGCCCACTCGACGATCTCGTCGACGTGCGCGAGGAAGTCCTCGAACAGGCTGGCGACGATGTCGTCCTTGGTCTTGAAGTGGTAGTAAAGAGCGGCCTTCGTCACATCCAGTCGCTCGGCGATCTCCCGCAACGACGTCTTCTCATAGCCCTGTTCGGCGAACAGCTCCAGCGCAACGGCCTGGATCCTGCTCCGGGTACCCACCCTGGGACGCGCCTCGGTCACTTCGCCTCCTCACATAACTGACTTGACGACCGGCTAGTTGCCAGCTTACCGTACGGCAAGTAAGTCGCAAGCGGTCGACGGCAGCCCGCAAGCGACGCTGAAGATCTCACTCAGGGGAGCTTAGTGATGACGGAGACGACGTCTCTGGACGTGGGCGGTCAGCCGGGGGGCACCGCACCCGCTCCGGCCAGCAAGAAGACGATCTACGTTGCGATGGCCGGGCTGATGCTCGGCATGCTGCTGGCGATGCTGGACAACCTCATCGTCAGTACCGCCCTGCCGACCATCGTCGGCGACCTCGGCGGCCTCCAGCATCTCTCCTGGGTGGTCACCGGCTACGCGCTGGCAGCTGCCGCGTCCACGCCGATCTGGGGCAAGCTCGGCGACCTGCACGGCCGCCGGGGCATGTTCATGATCTCCATCGTGATCTTCCTGGTCGGCTCCGCGCTGGCCGGGCTCTCGCAGAACATGGACCAGCTGATCGGCTTCCGCGCCATCCAGGGCCTTGGCGCGGGTGGCCTGATGGTCGGCGCGATGGCGATCATCGGCGACCTGATCCCGCCTCGTGAGCGGGGTCGCTACCAGGCGATGATCGGCGGGATGATGCCGATCGCGTTCGTCGGCGGCCCGCTGGTCGGCGGCCTGCTGACCGACGACCTGAGCTGGCGCTGGGTGTTCTACATCAACCTGCCGCTGGGCATCGCGGCACTGATCGTGACCGGGCTGTTCATGAAGCTGCCCAAGACGAACATCAAGGCCAGGATCGACTACATCGGTGCTGTCCTGCTCACCGTCGGCATCGTGTCGCTGACGCTGGCCGCCAGCTGGGCCGGCAGCCAGTACGCGTGGGGTTCCTGGCAGATCATCGGCCTGTTCGCGGTGGCCGTCGTGTTCCTGGTCGGATTCGTCTACGCGGAGGGCAAGGTCGCCGAGCCGATCCTGCCGCCCAGGCTGTTCCGCAACCGCAACTTCACCGTCGCCCAGATCCTCAGCTTCCTGGTCGGCGCCGCGATGTTCGGCGCGGTGAACTTCCTGCCGCAGTACATGCAGAACGTGCGTGGCGCCTCGGCGACCGCGAGTGGCCTGCTGTTGCTGCCGTTGATGTTCGGCATGCTCGCGGTGATGCTGACCACCGGCCAGATCACCACCAGGACCGGCCGCTACCGGGAGTTCCCGATCATCGGTGGCTTCGTGCTCACCGTCGGCATGCTCCTGCTGCTGATGCTGAACCTGAACACGACGACCATCGTCGCGTCGGGGCTGACCCTGGTGGTCGGGCTGGGCATGGGCTTCCTGATGCAGAACACCATGCTGATCACGCAGAACAGCGCGGAACTGCGGGACATGGGCGCGGCCAGCGGTTCGGTCACCCTGTTCCGTACCGTCGGCGGCTCGCTGGGCATCGCGTTGCTCGGCTCGATCTACACCACGCAGCTGACCAACACGCTGACGTCGCACCTCGGTGCCGCCGGCAGCAAGTTGATCGCCGGTGGCGCCCAGTTGCCGCCGTCCGCGGTGCTGCACCTGCCGGCCCCGATCCGGGAGGCGTTCCAGTCCGGCGTGGTCAGCGGCCTGCACGGTGTGCTGCTCGGTGGCGCCGCGATGGCGCTGCTCGGCTTCGTGGTGGCGTGGTTCATCAAGGCGGTGCCGCTGCGTGGCGGCACGCCGGTGGCAGCCGGCAAGGATTCCGAGGACACGGTTGCCGAGGCCCCGCTGGCGGACGCCGTCTCGTGACACCTGGCTATATCGCACCCGCCGTGGCCGCCGTACTCACCTTGTACGGCGGCCTCGTCGGTGCGTCGGCATGGACCCGCTCCCCCGCCGACCAGCTCGGGGCGCAGGCCGATCGGCTGGCCGAAGGGCACCAGCGGCGGGAGCCGGGTGCCGCGGTCGAACTGGCCAACTGGCATCCGAGGCTGATCGGGCAGTCCACCGACCAGATCTGGACCGAGGAGCTGACCACCGAGGACTGCCGGCTGGCGTTGACGAACGAGCACGGCTACCCGGACTGGGCAGCCGTCGTCGCGTCGGCGAACCCGGCGCCGTCGTTCGAGGCGGCCGTCGAAGCCGTCATCGACGGTGAGCTGCCGGCGCTGCGCAAGAGGCTGGCCGACCGGCCGGCGCTGGCCACGGCACGATCGCACTGGGGGCACCGGGCGACGCTGCTGCACTACCTGGCGGCCAACGGCGTGGAGATCTACCGGCAGCGGGTGTCACCGCAGGCGCCCGAGGTGGCGCGGCTGCTGTTGACCCACGGCGCGGACGCGGGTGCGACCGCCCACATGTACGGCAGCGAGAAGACCCCGCTGGACCTGCTGCTCACCAGCAGTCATCCGCGTGCCGCCGGAGTGACCGATCAGTTGGCCCGCGTACTCAGCTGACCGGCCTGGCGCGCAATGCCTTGCGCAGTAACGCCGACTCGTGCTCGGACACCGAACCCGCGAAATGCCGCAGCACGGCATCCGGATCGCCGGACGTGTCCAGAATGTCCCGCAGTGCCCGCGCCGCCGCCTCCGGCCTGCTGATCGCCGGCCGGTACCGGTAGGCATTGCCGTCCATCTCGCGGCAGGCCCAGGATTTGCGGTGCAGATTGTCGAGAACTGTCATCACGGTCGTGTAGGCGAGCGGTTTGCCGGTGTCCAGTCTGTCCAACACCTCGCGCACTTTCAGCGGCTGTGTCGCGTCCCACAGGACGTTCATCACCGCTGTCTGCAACTCGCCCAAACCGCGCATCGCACCCTCCCCGCCACAGCGTAGTGGCAGGTGGACCGGGTGAAACGCGTAGAGCACAAAGGACCCTTGGGAGTGCCTGTACTCGGCGTTCCAACAGGGCCATCGGAGTGATGTTAGGTCACGAACGGGTAACCGTACCTCCTCCGCTCTACTAATGCTAGTAGTAGAAATCGCCTTTCGAAGTGCGTTACCGTCCGCTCCGCCAACCGGGGGATGCCAACCACGAAGGAGGCATGTGCGACGTGGCGTCGCGACGATGGACACGGTTACGAAGCGGGGTGCTGATCGCGGCTACAGCGGTCACCATCGCGGGTGCGATCCCGCTGGCAGCCTCGGCGGCACCGGCCTCCCCGCCCACCACCAGTGCCGATGCGTTGAAGCAGTTCAACACTCTGAGCGCGCAGGCAGCCAAGCTGAACGAGGACCTGCTCGCCGCGCAGAGTGACCTGAAGGCCAAGCAGACCCAACTGAAGAAGGCGAGTAGTCAACTCGCCACGGCCAAGCAGACCGAACACCAGGCCGAACAGGTCAAAGGCGAGTTCCAGGGCCAGGTCGACCAGTTCGCGGCCGCATCGTTCGACGGAGCTCGGGTCAGTCAGTTGGCCGCGCTGCTCACCGGTAAGTCCGCACACGACTTCCTGAACCGGGCAACGATGCTCAACGAGATCGCAGCCGAGAACGACAGCGCGCTGACCAAGCTGACCGGTGCGGTCAGCCAGGCCGCGGACGCGCAACGCCAGGCTGCGTCGGCACAACAGCAGAGTCAGGCGGCCACCAACGCGGCAGCCAAGCTGGTGTCGACCATCTCGGCGAAGAAGACGGCGCTGCAAACACAGATCACGCAGGTCAAGGCCGCGCTGAACAAGTTGACGGCGACCCAGAAGAAAACTCTGGACAACGTCGGCAACACCGGCACGTTCCTCGGCCCACCAGGTGTGCTCAACACGGTCCTCCAGGCGGCACTGAGCCGGCGGGGCGACGAGTACGTGTGGGGCGCCGCCGGTCCGACCACGTTCGACTGCTCCGGCCTGGTGTTGTGGGCGTACAACAAGGGCGGCATCAGCCTGCCGCACTCCAGCCGGATCCAGTACACGTACGGCAAGTCGGTGGCCTACGGCCAGTGGCAGGTCGGCGATCTGCTGTTCTTCGGCGGTTCGGCTTCCACCATCCACCACGTGGCGATGTACGTCGGCAACGGCGACATCATCCAGGCACCGCAGACCGGCGTGCCGGTCCAGGTGGTGCCGGTGTCCGGTGGCGGCAGCGACTACTACGGCAGCAAGCGGATCGTGGGCTAGAAAGCTCAACCCGACACATCAACTCGTCAGATCACCGATCTGGCGAGTTGATGTGTTTTCGCTCCTGGCACTAACGATCTGGCGTGACGATGCCGTATTCGTGGATCTTGCGGTAGAGCGTCGCCCGTGACATGCCGAGGAACTGGGCGGCCCGCACCTTGTTGCCCTCCGCGTCCTCCAGGCTGTGCACGATGGCATCGCGTTCCATCGACTCCAACCGGTTCAGCGGCCGCCTGGTCACCGTGCGGTACTCGGCCGGCAGATCGCTCGGCTGGATCGCCCCGGTACGGCGGCGCCGCGCCACCTGCTTGAGCACGTCGAACAACTGGGTCGCGTTGCCCGGCCAGTTGGCCCGCATCAGCAGATGCAGCGCCGGCGGCGAACAGGTCAGCTGACCGCCGTGGCCGACCTTGCTGAGGAACAACGGAACCAGTTCACTCAGGTCGTCCACGTGCCGACGCAGCGGCGGCACCTGCACGGTCCTCGGGAAGAACGAGAGCAGTTCCGCCAGGTCCTGCTTGGTCTCCGCGTCCGGTGTGAGCGTGACCGCGACCCATGGGAGCGTGTC
>DASXYT010000054.1:0-39593 GCA_036502345.1 Pseudonocardiaceae bacterium
GTGGGGCCGAAGGGAGTCGAACCCTCACTGGCTGGAACCTAAATCCAGTGCCTCTGCCATTGGGCTACGGCCCCTTGCCCGGTCGGTGGGGGTGCCGGTCGGGCTTGGTCAGCCTAGCGGGCGGCCTCGGGACTGGGCCGAGCGGCGGAGGGGGTTGGTCGGCGGGCTGACCGTCGGTGATCTACCGTGGTCGGCGCAGGATGGCCGACCTAGGAGGAACCCCGTGGCCCGTGACCCGGACACGATTCAGCGGGAGATCGAGCAGGCGCGTGACGCGCTGGCGGTCACCCTTGACGAGCTTGGCACCAAGGCCAACCCGCAGCGACTTGTGGACACCGCCAAGTCCAGCTTGCGGACCACCATCATGCAGCCGAAGGTGCTCTACCCGCTGATCGGCGTCGGCGCCGTCGTCGGGCTGTTGCTGGTCCGCAAGCTGTTCCGTTAGTTCGGCGGCATCAGCAGCGGCACCAGGACCTGGTCCACCAGGCGGTCCACGAACGCGGCGTCCAACGGGTCACCGGTGAGCATCAGCCGATACGTCAGAGCCGCGCCGGCCAGTTCGACCGCCATGCCCTTCGGGGCCTCTTCGCCGAGCTCACCTCGCGCTGCCGCGCGTTCCAGGACCGCCCGCAGCACGTCGCGCTGTGACCTCAGGAAGCTCTTGCGGAACGCTTCCGCCAGTTCCGGCTCGTGCGGCAACTCGCCGACCAACGCCTGGGCCGCCTTGCCCGCCGGGCCGGACAGGAACGTCGCGAACGACAGCAGGAACTCTCGCAGGTCACCTGCCAGCGAACCGGTGTCCGGCGCCGGGATGTGCTCACTGACCAGCTGGTTGCACGAGTCGATCACCAGGTCCAGCTTCGAGTCCCACCGCCGGTAGATGGTGGCCTTGCCCGCTCTCGCCGTCGCCGCCACCGCATCCATGGTCAGCGCCCGGTATCCCACCTCCGCCAACACCGACAGCGCGGCCTCCCGCAGCGCCTCATCCCTGCTGGCATCCCTGGGCCGACCACGCGGCAACGTCCGCGGTTCGACTCCGTCACGTGCTGCTGTCACGTCACCGCCTCACAAGCAAAACGCCTCACTGGCAAACCATCCACCTCGCGGCACATCCTATGCGTCTGCAACTGTCGCGCTGACCTGGCGTCCTCACGTGCGGTAACCCTTTGACACCTCGGTGTCAGCCGCTATCCACCACGTCATCAGGGGTTTCCGCGCATGCCACCGAGGCATCGGCCCACGACATGATGGCCTCGGGACGGCCATTGATCACCTGATCGGATGGTTTTTCGGCATTTCTGACCAACCCCGATCGGGCACGGAGTGACTGCCCGTCACCGGGCACCGGCCGGCACTGGCGCCGGGTCGGTCGGCTGCTCCTCGAACAACTGCCGCGCCAGCCTGGCCAACGCGGCCGGCAGGGCCACTTCGGCCTCGGGGTTCCAGTCCGCCAGCCGCTCGGCCACCCACTCCTGCCATGCCGCCGACAGTGTGCCGAACTCCTGCTCGCCACGATCGGTCAGCCGCAGCCCGTCCGGGCCCTCGATCAGGTAACCGGCCGCGATGACGTTGTCGAACGCCGGTCGCAGCACCTTCGCAGGCACCCGCACGCTCTCCGCGATACCGGCCACGGTCGCCGGACCACCCTTTCGCCGGCACGACCGCACCTTGACCACGCACCACGCCTCGGCCTCGTCCAACGGCGAGTGCGCATGGGCCAACGCGACCGTGCTCATCTGCCCGCGTTCCTTGCGCAGCAACCCGGCCAACGCCTTCTGCAGGCTCTGGTCGGCGTCCGCCGACTCCGGCATCGCGAAGCCGTCACCCAACTCCGTCGCGGCCGCCCTCGACGTGCCACGCAGCGGGACTTCCTTGAGGAACAACGACAACACGAGCGCGGCCAACGCCACCGGCACGCCGGCCAGGAACACCACGTGCAACGACTGGGCGTACGCGTGCACCAGCGGGCCGGACACGGCGGCCGGCAACCTGTGCAGCGCCTCCGGGCTCTGTGTCACCCTCGGATCGACACCGGCCGGCAGGGGATGAGCGGCCAGCGCGGCGGCAATGTTGCCGCCGAGCTTGCTGGAGTAGACACTGCCGAACACGGCGACGCCGAACGAACTGCCGATGGTCCGCAGGAACGTCACGCCGGACGTGGCGACGCCGAGATCGCTGTACTCCACGGTGTTCTGCACCGCGATCAACAACACCTGCATGGCAAGGCCGACGCCGACACCGAGTACGAACATGTACGACGACGCGGTCCAGAACCCGGTGTGTTCATCCAGTTTGGACAGTAGATACAGCCCGGCCGCCATGCCGACGGAGCCTGCGATCGGGAACGCCCGGTAGCGGCCGGTCTTGCTCACCACGTTGCCGCTGCCGATGGCCGCGATCAGCAGACCGAGGACCATCGGCAGCATCCGGATACCGGACACAGTCGCCGTAGTGCCCTGGACGTACTGCAAATACGTTGGTAGGAATGTGATCCCGCCCAGCATGGCGAACCCGACGATGAAACTCATCGGCCCCGCCACCGCGAACACCGGGTTGCCGAACAGCCGCATCGGCAGCACCGGTTCGGCGGCCCGCCGCTCCACCATGACGAACAGCCCCAGCGCCACCACGGACGCGGCGGCCATCCAGATGATCGTGGGGGACAGCCACGGATAGGTGGTGCCGCCCCAACTGGTCACCAGCGTCAGCCCGCTGGCGCCGAGCGCGACCAGGACGATGCCGAGATAGTCGATCACCGGCTTCAGCGCGTTGCGCACCGCCGGGATCGCGGGCACGGCCACGGCGATGACGATGATGCCGACCGGGATGTTCACGTAGAACGCCCACCGCCAGGACAGGTGGTCCACGAACAGGCCACCGAGCAGCGGCCCGATCACGGTGACCACACCGAACACCGAGCCGAGTGCACCCTGGTACCTGCCGCGCTCGCGCAACGGGATGACGTCCGCGATCAGCGCCGACGACGTGACCAGCAGCCCGCCGGCACCCAGACCCTGCACGGCCCGCCAGCCGATCAGCCAGGTCATGCTGTTGGCGAAGCCGCAGAAGAACGAGCCGATCAGGAAGATGACCACGCTGAGCAGGAACATCCGCTTGCGGCCGAACAGGTCGCCGAACTTGCCGACGAGCGCGGTGGACACGGTCTCGGCGAGCAGGTAGCCGGTGACCACCCAGGACAGGTGGCCCGCGCCGCCGAGGTCGCCGACGATGGTGGGCAGCGCTGTGGACACGATGGTCTGGTCGAGCGCGGCCAGCAGCAGGCCGAGCGCGACCGCGCCGAACACCGCGTTGATCCGCTGACGACTGACTTCGACGGGCGCGTCACCGTCCTGCGGGGGCTTCGGGTCGCTGACCGGTGCCGGCCTGATTTCGGTGGTGCTGGCTGCCATGGAATGACAGTAAGGCGGACATCGGGGCTGAGCAGCACAATGCCACCGGCGAATTGCCGGGCTATCCCTGACCGGGTGACGGTTGTTCGGTGAGCAGTGAGCGCATGCCGAACCAGATCAGTTGCATGACGAGTTCGGCAGCGTCGGCAGGGCTGGTCTCCGGGTGTCGCTGACACCACAGCGCGAGCCGTTCGCAGCCGCCGACGATCACCTCGGCGGCCGACGTCAGATCCAGCGGCGGCTGCGGCACGTAGAGCGCCATGGTGCCGCTGATCAGGTCGGTCTGCTGCTGCCGGACTGCCTCGATCTCCTCGGCGGCGGACGGCCCGACGACGGCGGCCTCGCTACACAGCAGCGCCCAGGACCTGCTGTGGTCCTTGATGAACTGGAAGTACGCGATCAGGCCGTTGCGCAGCATGTCCTCGGGGTTGCCCGAGTCGACGGCGGCCTGGGAGGTGACCCGGAGCAGTTCCGCCCTCGCCTGCCGGATGCACGCCACCAGCAGGCCCTCCTTGGAGCCGAAGTACTCGTAGAGCATCGGTTTGGACACGCCGACCCGCTCCGCGATCTCGTCCATGGATGCCGCGACGTAGCCGCGTTCGGCGAAGACCTGCTCGGCCACGGACATCATCTGGCGTTCCCGGTCCGCCCTCGGCATGCGGCGCCTGCGGGTGGGGTCGGTCCGGCTGCTGGTGGCCACACCACGAGTCTACCGCAAGTAACCTACTGATGGTAAGCTACGGGCCGGTAGCCGATCAGTAAGGATGACGACATGGGTCAGCACAACCGGGTGATCATCGTCGGAACCGGCTTCTCCGGCCTCGGCATGGCCATCGAACTGAAGAAGTCGGGCTTCGACGACTTCGTCGTGTTGGAGAAGGCGCAGGACGTCGGCGGTACCTGGCGGGACAACTCCTATCCCGGCTGTGCCTGCGACATCCAGTCGCACATGTACTCGTTCTCGTTCGAGCAGAACCCGAACTGGACCAGGTCGTTCCCGTCACAGCCGGAGATCTGGGACTACCTGCGCAAGGTGGCCGACCGCTACGGCCTGCGCGGCCACATCCGGTTCGGCCAGGAACTGACCGGCGCCCGCTGGGACGAGGACACCCAGGTCTGGCACGTGCACACCAAGTCGGGCGACGAGTTCACCGCCCAGTTCGTGGTCAACGGTGTCGGCGCCCTGCACATCCCGAACGTGCCGAAGCTGCCGGGGATCGAGAAGTTCCAGGGGCCGTCGTTCCACTCCGCCAACTGGAACCACGAAGTCGACCTGCGCGGCAAGCGGATCGCAGTGGTGGGCACCGGTGCCAGCGCGATCCAGTTCGTGCCGCAGATCGCGCCGGATGCCGAGCAGGTGCACCTGTTCCAGCGCACGGCGCCCTGGGTGATGCCCAAGCCGGACTACCCGATGCCGGCGTGGACCCGCACGCTGTTCCGGTTCGTGCCCGGCGCGCAGCGGCTCTACCGCAGCGCCATCTACTGGCTGCTGGAGGCTCGGGCGATCGGCTTCAACGGCCACCCGAAGCTGCTGCAGGCCGCCGAGAAGATCGCCAAGCGGCACGTCGCCAAGGCCATCGACGACCCGGCACTGCGCGCGAAGGTGACCCCGGACTACCGGATGGGCTGCAAGCGCGTGCTGGTGTCCAACGACTACTACCAGGCGCTGGCCAGGCAGAACGTCGAGCTGATCACCGAGGGCGTCGCCGAGGTCCGTGAGCACAGCGTCGTCGCGGCCGACGGCACCGAGCGCGAGGTGGACGCGATCATCTTCGGCACCGGGTTCCACGTCACCGACGCGTTCGACAACCTGGACATCCTCGGCCGGCACGACCGCAACCTGGGCAAGGAGTGGTCGGTCGAGGGCATGCGGACCCACCTCGGCATCACGGTGTCCGGTTTCCCGAACCTGTTCTTCCTGCTCGGCCCGAACACCGGTCTCGGGCACAACTCGGTCGTCTTCATGATCGAGTCGCAGATCCGGTACGTCATGGACTCCATCAGGATGGTGGACGCCAACCGGGCCGCGGCCATCGAGGTGCGGCCGACGGTGCAGGAGGAGTTCAACGCCGACATCCAGCGCAAGCTGGTCAAGGGCGTGTGGACCCAGGGCGGCTGCAAGAGCTGGTACCTGGACGCGAAGGGCGTCAACAGGACGATCTGGCCCGGCTTCACCTGGCGCTACTGGCTGGACACCCGCAAGGTCAACCCAACCGACTTCGAGCTGCAGGCGCGCCGCCACGATCGGGTGGAACAGGTCAAATCGGGACATTGAGCGGAACCAGCTCAACTATTCTGACGTTGCGTGAAGAGTTGTAGTGCGCGCGGGGCGATTTGGACGTCAGACAGGTGGCCGCGCGTTGGTGAGGTGGCCGCGTCAGGCCAGCGTGTTGAGTGCGCGCAGTCTGCTGATCAGGTCGACGGTGTCCAGGCCGCACAGCTCGGCCATCTGTTCCAGGGCGGCCAGGTCGAGGTGGATCTCGGGGGCCTGGCCGGCCGGTGCCTGGTGCAGCCGGTCGGTCGCCCACCGCCGCAGCGGCCCCAGTTCCGGCTGGCTGTCGCCGACCACCCTGGCCAGGTTGACCCGCAGGTGACCGGGTCGCTCGTCGCTGAACACCCTGTCGTGCACGCGTGCCAGCACGTCGTGCGGCAGTACGTCCATGGCCAGGCAGAGCTCAGCCAGCCGGACCACCGAGCACTGCCGGGTGCCCAGTTCGTAGGTGGCCAGCGTCTGTAGCGAGATGTCGTTGTCGAGCCGGTGTTGGAGATCCTTGCGGGTCCAACCGCGCTGTTTGCGCACGCGCCGGAGCTCGTCCCCGAGAACTCGTTGATAGCTCGCTGCGTCGATGTGCACGGTCCGTGCCTCCGCCCCTGGAACTGCTTGCCCTACGTACTGATGAGTACGAAGGGCACTCCGGCTTACGCCGCTAGGAGTGGTTCTTTGGTCCAGTTCACCCGAACGGGTGTAGCGGATTGGGCCGAATCCCGAGGTGGAGTAGTGCAGGTCACATGGCTTCAGTTCACGCAGGGCGCGCTGCCGGCGTCGCTGATCGGCTTGGTGCCGCCGTCCGGCGTCGATGAGGCGGGTGCGGTCGTGGTCGGGGCGGCCTGCGGGTGCAGGACGGCCGCGATGTCGGTGGCCACCTGCTGGTGCCGGCCGACGACGGTGTCCGCGGCGTCGCTGGGGCCGTGGTAGTTGCGGCCCAGGTAGACCCAGACATGGCCGCTGGGCACGCTGGAGCCCTCTTCCAGGGTGAACTTGCCGTTCAGCGCGTCCTGCACGGCCTGCGCGTTGGCCTCCTGGCCGGACGGGTAGAACAGCACGGACTGGCTGCGGTGCGACGCGTCGCCGGTCTCGCCCTTGGTGAAGCCCTTGCTGGCCAGCTGGTCGAGCACCTCGCCCGCCAGGCCGGTGGCGCCGGACGCGTTCGTCACGTCGACGGTGATCGCGGCGTTGCCGCCTGCCGGGCTCTGGGTCGTCTGGCTGCCCGACGCGTTGGTCGGGACACCGGTGGTGCCGTGCACGAACGCGGAGACCTGGGCCGGGTCGATCTCGACGGCGCTGACCGAACTGCCGGGTGGGCGGTAGTCGATGTTCACCACCGGGACGGTCTGGAACTTGATCGCGCCGGAACTCATCCCGGACATCTCCTGGGCGAAGTCGATCAGGTTCCACCTGTTGTCCACGGTGATCGCGCTCTGCACCGCGCCGATCAGGCTGTCCAACGTGCTCGGACTGGTCAGCACGCCCTCGGAGAGGATCTTGTGCGCCATGCTGGCCATGAACGCCTGCTGGCGCTGCTCCCGCTCGATGTCGGTGCTGCCGCCGGGAATGTTGTGCCGCTGCCGGACGAACTCCAGCGCCTGCACGCCCTTCACGGTGAAGTTGCCGGCCGGGAAAACGGCACCGGACCATTTCGTGTCGTTCACCGGGTGCAACAGGCACACCGGGACGCCGCCGATCGCGTTGGAGATCTGGTAGAAGCCCATCAGGTTGACTGCCGCGTAGTGGTCGATCCCGATGCCCGTTAACTGCTCGACGGTCTGGATCGCTTCCTTGGCGCCCGCCTGGTTGGACTGCACGTCCAACTGGGCGGGATTGGTCAGGCCGCCCGCCTTGAGCTTGCGCAGCGCGGTGTTCTTGGCGTCGCCGTACGCAGAGTTGATCTTGCCCATGCCGTAGCCGGGGATGTTGACCCACGAGTCCCGGGGTATCGAGATGCCCGTCGCCTGGCCGCCACCGGTCGGGATGTGGATCAGGATCATGGTGTCGGTGTCCAGTTCGCCGGTGTCCGGTCCGGCGTGCAACTGGTCGAGTTGGGCCGCGGGCAGTGAGTTGCCCTTGGCGTCGGTGCGGCTGTCCATGCCGACCAACAGGATGTCCACCGAGCCGTCCGGCGGCTTCTCGGCCGGCCCCTGGTCCAGTACGTCGGCGGTCTGCAGGCCGTCCTGCGCCTTCTGCAGCGTCGACCAGGCATAGCCGGTGGCCACCAATGCGAACACGGACACGACGGCCAGCGCGGTGCGGCCCACGCTGACGCCGATCCCGCGCCGCCGGGTGGCTGGCCTGCGCGCTGCGGGCGGCCGGTCCCTCTGCGGTCGGTTCGCGGTCTTGCGTTCGGCCTCCGCACGGTTCGCGGTGGGGCGGCTCGTGGTCGGCCGGTCGACGACGGGTGGCGTGCGGTCGGTCGGCCGGAACGCGTTGTCGTCGACGGCACGCCGGGTCGGTGCCGGACGGTTCGCGGCACGCGGTGGAACGGCGGGGTTGGCGCGGGTCGGTGCCGGCCGACGGGTGGGCCGCGGGGGAGTTCTGCGCTGGCCGCCGGGCTGGCCGTTCGCGGATCGCGGTCGGCTCTGGCGATCGGGTCGGCTGGGGTCTCCGCGGTCGTCGCGTGGTTCGCGCGGCCAGTCGTCCACCTGTTGCTCCCTTCGCGGTCGGCCTGCAAAGAAGACGCCAACGTATTGCCTTGGGTTGCCCGTCATCCACCACAAGCACGCTGACCTGCGCAGATCCCCAGGTCGGGTGGGGTGGGCGACGGCGTCGTCATCCCGAGCATGCCAGCACCGTGGGCGTGCCCCGTGCCCCGTCGGTCAGCCCATGCTGATCGGCTACACTAGGGCAGCAGGTTTGCGCTCCGCCGGAGTGTCCACCGTTATTGGTTGACAGTGACCCAGCGCCCGGTTCCGTGGTGCGGCCATCCGGCATCTAGACGACGGGATACAGAGAGGTCTGCATGCCTCCCAAGCAGAAGAAGACGTTCGAGGCGACTCTCGAACTCGAAGCGGGTAACGCCGCCATGGTCGACCTGGGCAAGATGCTCGGCCCGACCGGCGTCAACACCCGCAATGTCAAGGTCGAGTACGACGAGACGACCTCCGCCAACCGGGGAGACATCGTTCCTGTCGTCGTGACCGTGTACGAGGACCGCAGCTACTCGCTGCGGTACAAGACTCCGCCGACGAGCTTCCTGATCCGCAAGGAACTGGGGCTCAAGTCCGGCTCGGAGACCCCCGGGCACAAGTCCGGCGGTTCGATCACCCGTGACCAGTTGCGTTCCATTGCCGAGCGCAAGCTGGTGGACCTGAATGCGGACGACATCGAGGCGGCCATCAAGGTCGTCGCCGGTTCGGCTCGTTCGATGGGCATCTCCGTAACCGGCTGAGCCCTTGGCGGGAGAGCCTTGCGAGTTTCTCTTGCGGTTTAGGTACTACGTCTCAGGCCCGGTGCCGGCGGAATCCGTCGGCACCGGGCCTGAGACGTGCGCGGCCCCTTCAGGAGCCGTTCGCCTCCTGGAACTGGGCGATGAGCTCGGCGGGAATGCGGCCCCGCTCGGAGACCTGGTGGCCGTTGCGGCGGGCCCATTCGCGGATGGCCTGGTTCTGGGCGCGGTCACCGCCGGGCCTGACCTGCGTCTTGCCGGCACCCTTCGTGGTCCGGCCACCGGTGCGGCGCCCGGCCCGGACGAACTCGTCGAGTGCCTTACGGAGCCCGTCGGCGTTTCCGGCCGACAGGTCGATTGCGTAGTCGACGCCGTCGAGGGAGAAGTTGACGGTTTCGTCCGCCTCGCCTCCATCAACGTCGTCAATGAGATGGACAACGGTCCGTGCAGCCACTGGAACTCCATTTCCGGATGTTCGAAGGTTTCTGATGCGGTCGGTGGGCACAGGATATCCCCGGGACAAATGGTGACCCGGATATTCGCTCGGCGCGTCCAGGTGATGTCGGCGGTGATCCGGTGAATCCACCTGATGGAATTGACGGGCAATTCGTTCAGCGGGGCGGCCACGACGATGATCAGCAGGGTGATTTGTCCAGTTTGCCACTCACGGACGGCGACGAAACGGTGACCCCCAACCGGGCTTCACAGGCGACGTGCGACGATGACCAGGTTATGGTCGATACCCAGCTAACCCCCATGGCGCAAGGCGTGCCGTCGGCCGCGGACCTGCTTACCGACGGTGCCGTGACGTCCGACGTCAGCCCAACGTCCGGCCTGTCGCGGCGCACTCTGGTGCAGGGCACGGTTGGTTCGATAGGCATCCTGGTCGGTTCCCTGGGGGCCGGCGGCGATCTGATCCAGGACCCGCTGCTCGGCAACGGGCCGTTCTCCTGGATCCGGTATGGACACGGCCAGCAGTTGGCCCAGTTCGTGCTCTACGTCGGTGTCGGCCTGCTGGTGTGGGCCTGGGTCCGGCTCGGTCGGGACATCCTCGCGAAGCGCGTCACACCACGAGGTGTGCTGGTCGCCGGGCTGTCCTGGATCGCGCCGATGATCATCTCGCCCCCCGCGTTCACCAGGGATCCCTACTCGTATCTCGGGCAGGGCGAACAGCTGCTGCGCGGCATCGACCCGTACTCGGTCGGCCCGTCGGTGCTTGGCGACACCGTCGCGATGAACGTGCACCCGTTCTGGCAGAACACTCCCGCGCCGTACGGCCCGCTGTTCCTGCTGATCGCCAAGGGCATCTCCGCCCTCACCGGGGAGAACCTGATCGCGGGTGTCATCGTGATGCGGCTGGTCCTGATGATCGGCCTGCTGCTGCTGGTCCTCTCGCTGCCGGGCCTGGTCCGACACCTCGGCGGCCGGCTGTCGGTGGCGTTCTGGCTGATGGTGGCCAGTCCGATGACGGTGATTCACCTGGTCGGCGGCCCGCACAACGACCTGCTGATGATCGGCATGATGGCTCTTGGCGTGCTGCTGGTACTGAACGGCAGACACGCCTCCGGTATCGCCCTCGTCACACTCGCCATGGCGGTCAAGGCGACAGCCGGTGTGGCGCTCCCGTTCCTGGTGTGGGTGTGGGCAGCGAGGCTGGAAGGCACCGCGATGCGCAGGTTCGTTCGCGCCGCGGCCGCCAGCATCGGGGTCTGCATCGTCACATTCGGTGTCTGTATGGCCATTGCCGGAGTGAATTTCGGCTGGATCGGTGCCCTGCACGCCCCGACGCTGATCGTGAACTGGACGAACCTGCCAACCGGCTTCGGCGAAGTGACGCATGTCATTGTGAATTGGTTCGGCAACGTGCCGGAGCAGCCGTTCGTCAACCTGTTCCGATTCGTCGGCATCGCAGGCTTGGTGGTCATCTTCGTCACGCAGTGGTGGAAGGCCAGGACGGGCGGCCCGGAGGCCGTGCGCAGGGCGGGCATCACGCTGCTGGCCGTCGCGATCCTCGCGCCGCCGACGCTGCCCTGGTACCTGACCTGGGGCCTGGCCATCTTCGGCGCGACGCCCTGGCGGCGCACGTGGCTGGCCTTCTCCGCCGCGCTGGCCGTGCTGATCCTGCTGGTCTACTACCCGAACGGCGAAGGCGCCATGGGCGACCTGCCGCACATGATCTGGGTGATCCTGGCGGCGATCCTGGCCGGCGTGTCGATGCTCAGGTACGACCCACTCGGCCTGCGGCGCAAACCCGACGATCACGGCACCCTGGTGGGCGACGTATCGCCGGCTGCCGGTGAAGTGATCGTGGACAGCGAGGCGGCGACAGTCGAGGAACCCCAACCCGAGCCGACGGCGGACGAGCCGGCGCGCGGCGGGCCTGCCACGGTCTCTAGCGAGGGCTGAGGAAGCCGCGTAGCAGGGCGGCCGTGCCTTCCAGGTGCTCGGCCATCGCCTGCCTGGCGCCTGCCGGGTCGCCGCGCAGGATCGCTGTCACGATGGCCTCGTGCTGCGCGTTGGAGTGGCCGAGGTTCGGCGGCAGCAGCGGGATCTGGTCCAGCAGTTCGTTGATCCGCATCCGCACGTCGGCCACCGCGGTGGTCAGCGAGGCCGACCCCGTGACCTCGGCGAACGCCAGGTGCAGCCGGGAGTCCCTGCGGCGGTACTCCACCAGGTCGGCGGACGACGTCTCGGCCAAGCGGTCAGCGAGGTGCCTGCGCTGACCAGGGGTGAGAGTGCGGGCGGCGGCCATCTCGGCGGCGCCCGTCTCCAGCACGGCCCGCAGGGTCAGCGCGTCGGCGAGACCCTCGCCGAGCCGTAGCGCCACGTCGTCCGGGTGCCTGGCGGGCTGTTCCGGCCTCGGCTGCGTGACGAACGCACCGCCGTAGCGGCCACGCCGCGACTCCACGTATCCGGCGTCGGCGAGCGCGTGGATCGCCTCGCGCAGTGTGGCCCGCGCCACGCCGAGCCGGGCGGCCAGTTCGCGTTCGGCGGGCAGGCGGTCGCCTGCTGCCACCACGCCCAGCTTGATGGCACGCAGCAGCCGTTCCACGGTCTCCTCGAACGCGTTGCCGGTGCGCACCGGCTGGAACAGCGCTGCGTCGGCGACCACGCCCGTCGGGGTCTCCGCATCGGTGGCCATCTACAGCGGCGTCACGTAGGCACCGGAGATACCGCCGTCCACCAGGAACGACGACGCGGTGATGAACGAGGCGTCGTCACTGGCCAGGAACGCGACGGCGGCGGCGATCTCCTCCGGCTCGGCGAACCGGCCGACGGGCACGTGGATCAGCCTGCGGGCGGCCCGCTCCGGGTCGGCGGCGAACAGTTCGGTCAACAGCGGGGTGTTCACCGGGCCGGGGCACAGCGCGTTGACCCGGATGCCCTCCCTGGCGAACTGCACGCCCAGTTCCCTGCTCAGCGCCAGCACTCCGCCCTTGGACGCGGTGTAGGAGATCTGCGACGTCGCCGAACCGAGGACGGCGACGAACGACGCGGTGTTGATCACCGAGCCCTTGCCGAACTGCCGCATCCGCTCGATGGCGTACTTGCTGCACAGGAACACCGAGGTCAGGTTCACCTGCTGCACCCGGTGCCAGGCGTCGATGTCGGTGGTCAGGATCGAGTCGTCCTCCGGGGGCGAGATGCCGGCGTTGTTGAACGCGATGTCCAGCCTGCCGAACGTGTCCACGGCGGCGGCGAACATGGCGCGCACCTCCTGCTCGTCGGTCACGTCGACCCGCACGTAGACCCCGCCGACCTCGTTGGCCGCCAGTTCACCGCCGAGTTGGTCGATGTCGGCGACCACGATCTTGGCGCCCTCGGCGGCCATCCGACGCACTGACGCGAGGCCGATGCCGCTGGCGCCACCGGTCACCACCGCGACCCGGCCGTCCAGTCGTCCCGGCACCGGTGGCCGCGTCGTTCCGGTCGTCATCCCTGTTGTCCCCTCACTCCGTGCTGATGAACACGTTCTTGGTCTCGGTGAACGCGGCCACGGCGTCCGGCCCGAGTTCCCTGCCAAGGCCGGACTGCTTGAACCCGCCGAACGGCGTGGAGTACCGCACCGACGAGTGCGAGTTGACCGACAGGTTGCCGGCCTGCACGCCGCGCGACACCCGCAGCGCCCTGCCGACGTCCCTGGTCCAGATCGACCCGGACAGGCCGTAGTCGGTGGCGTTGGCCAGCCGGACAGCGTGGTCCTCGTCGTCGAACGGCTGCACGGTGACCACCGGACCGAAGATCTCCTCGGTGAGCACGCGATGGCCCTCCGGCACAGGGGCCAGCACCGTCGGCGGGAACCAGAATCCCGGCCCGTCCGGCGCCTCGCCACGGAACGCCACCGGTACGGTGCCATCCACATAGGACTGAACGCGTTCGCGGTGGGCCGCCGAGATCAGCGGCCCCATCTCGCTGGCCGGATCGGCTGGATCGGTCACCCGGACACCACGCACCGCTGGCTCGAACAACGTCATGAACCGGTCGAACACGCTGCGCTGCACCAGAATCCTGGACCGGGCGCAGCAGTCCTGACCCGCGTTGTCGAACACGCCGTAGGGCGCTGACGCGGCGGCCTTCTCCAGGTCGGCGTCGGCGAAGACGATGTTCGCGCTCTTGCCACCGAGTTCGAGCGTGAACCGCTTGACCTGGTCGGCGCAGCCGGCGGCCAGTCGCTTGCCGACCGCCGTCGACCCGGTGAAGACGACCTTCCGGACGTCGGGATGGCTGACGAACCGCTGGCCGACCACTGTGCCCTGACCGGGCAGCACCTGGAACACGTCCTCCGGGATGCCGGCCTGGTGGGCCAGTTCGGCCAGCCGCAGCGCGGTCAGCGGCGTCAACTCGGCAGGCTTGAGCACCACGGTGTTCCCGGCGGCCAACGCGGGCGCGACCCCCCAGCCCGCGATCGGCATCGGGAAGTTCCACGGCACGATCACGCCGACGACGCCGAGTGGTTCGGCGAACGTGATGTTGACGCCGCCTGCCACCGGAATCTGCCGGCCGAACAGGCGTTCCGGCGCCGCCGAGTAGTAGTTGAGCACGTCGGCGACGTTGCCGGCCTCCCACCGGGCGTTGCCGATGGTGTGGCCGGAGTTGGCCACTTCGAGGTCGGCGAGGTGGTCGGCGTCGGCGGTGACGGCGTCGGCGAAGCGGCGCAACAGCCTGGCCCGGTCGGCGGGGGTGACCGCGGCCCAGGGGCCGGTGGCCGCGTGGGCCTTGGCGATGGCCTCGTCGGTCTCATCGAGGGAGGTCAGTGGGATGGTGGTGACGACCTCTTCGGTTGCTGGGTTGACGACTGCGTGCGACGAGGTCATCGGACGACCCTTCCGGCTGCCGCGCCGACCAGGGCCGCGACCAGGCGGTCGTCGGTGGCGTCCTGTTCCGGGTGCCACTGCACGCCGACGACGAACTCGTGGTCCCGGGACTCGACCGCTTCGACCGTGCCGTCGTCCGCCGAGGCGACCACGGTCAGCCCGGGCGCGACGACGTCGACGGCCTGGTGGTGGTGGCAGTGCACCTTCGCCTCCGTGCCGAGCAGGCCCGCGATCCGGCTGTCGGCGGCGATGCTCACCCGGTTGGCGCCGAACGTGCCCGGCTGCGGCCGGTGCCCGTCGTGGCCGACCTGGTCGGGCAGGTGCTGGTGCAGCGAACCGCCGAGCGCGCTGTTCAGCACCTGCATGCCCCGGCACACCGCGAGCACCGGTAGGCCGGCGGCGACGGCCTCGGTCAGCAGGCCGAACTCGAAGGCGTCCCGGTCCGGCCGTAGCCCTTCGGTCGCCGGATCGACGGCCTGTTGGTAACGGGCCGGGTCGACGTCGGCACCGCCGGCCAGCAGCAGCCCGTCCAGCCTGGCCGCCAGTTCGGCGTAGCCGTCGCCGACCGGCGGCAGCAGCACCGGGATGCCGCCGGCCCGCACCACGGAGTCGGCGTACTCGCGGGGCAGCAGCGCCACATCCAACTGCCACACCCCGAAACCGGCTCGTTCCTGGTAGCTGGTGATCCCGATCAGCGGACGAAGCACCGGGTCAGAGCCGTTCGAAGCCACGGATGCGCTCCCAGTCGGTGACGGCGGCGTCGTAGGCGGCGATCTCCACCCTGGCCGCGTTGAGATAGTGCTCGATGACGTCGGCACCGAAGGCCTGCCTGGCGTGCTTACTGGAGGCCAACAGGTCGGCGGCATCGCGCAGGGTCGTCGGCACGGTGGGCTTGTCCGACTCGTAGGCGTTGCCGACGAACTCGGCCTCCGGCTCCAACTCCCGCTCGATGCCGTACAGGCCGGCCGCGACCAGCGCGGCGACAGCGAGGTACGGGTTCACGTCACCGCCGGGCACCCGGTTCTCCACCCGCAGCGATTCGCCGTGACCGACCACCCGCAACGCACACGTGCGGTTGTCCTGGCCCCAGGCGACCGCTGTCGGCGCGAAACTGCCGGCGGCGAACCGCTTGTAGGAGTTGATGTTCGGCGCCAGGAAGTAGGTGAACTCGCGCAGACAGGCCAGTTGGCCGGCCAGGAAGTGCCGCATCAGCTTGGAGAAACCGTGCTCCCCGTCGCCGGCCAGTACCGCGTCACCGCCGGTGGACCGCAGGCTGATGTGGATGTGGCAGGAGTTGCCCTCGCGTTCGTTGTACTTGGCCATGAACGTGAGGCTGCGGCCCTCCTGCGCCGCGATCTCCTTGGCCCCGGTCTTGTAGATGCTGTGGTTGTCACACGTGGTCAGGGCGTCGGTGTAGCGGAACGCGATCTCGTGCTGGCCGGGATTGCACTCGCCCTTGGCCGACTCGACGTACAACCCGGCGCCCGCCATGTCGTTGCGGATGCGGCGTAGCAACGGTTCCAGCCGCGCGGTGCCGAGCAGCGAGTAGTCCACATTGTACTGATTGGCCGGGGTCAGCTCGCGGTAGCCGGACTGCCAGGCCTCCTCGTACGTGTCGTCGAAGACGATGAACTCCAACTCGGTGCCGACGTACGCCGCCAGCCCACGCTCGGCCAGCCTGTTCAGCTGCTTGCGCAGCACCTGCCTCGGCGACGCGGGCACCTCGCCGCCGGTGACCCACTCGATATCGGCGAGCACCATCGCGGTGCCCTCCTGCCACGGCACCATGCGCAGCGTGTCCAGGTCGGGGCGCAGCACGAAGTCGCCGTAGCCGCGCTCCCAGGAGGACATCCGGTAGCCGGGCACGGTGTTCATCTCGACGTCGACCGCGAGCAGGTAGTTGCACGCCTCGGTCGCGTGGGGGACGACCTCGTCGAGGAAGTACCTGGCAGCGCAGCGCTTGCCCTGCAGCCGACCCTGCATGTCGGTCATGGCGACCAGCACGGTGTCCACCGTGCCCTCGTCGATCAGGACCCGGAGGCGTTCGATGGTGAGGTCATCGCTGTCGTGTGGCATGGGGACCTTCCGGCTGGTGGAGTTACCGGCTGGCCAATGGGCCGGAGCTGATCCATTGTCCTGGCAGCTCTTCGTACCGGCGGGGCAACATGCCTGTCAAGCAACCGTGACCGTAAGGCTCTTGACACCATCGGGTGGTGCACGTCACTCTCAACCATTCTCAATGGGCTGGCAACGGTCCATTGAGTGGTCTGTTGACTGGAGGGAAATCCGCTGGAACTCGGCGGTCGCTTCGCTCCTGGTCCTCCCGCGCCGCCGGCGCGCCAGGACCGCACCAGCACATCAAGGGAGTCGCCTTGACCGACCAGCCCCGAGTGTCCGCCCCCGCGGCTGACCTCGACGACGACACTCGACTGCGACAACTCGGCTACGCGCAGGAACTGCGGCGCTCGCTCTCCGGCTTCTCCAACTTCGCGGTGTCCTTCACCATCATCTCGATCCTGTCCGGCTGCCTCACCCTGTACGGCGTCGGGCTGAACACGGGCGGGCCCGTCGCGCTGATCTGGGGGTGGCCGCTCGTCGGGGCGTTCGTGGTGCTGGTCGGGCTCGGCATGGCCGAGGTCTGCTCCAGCTACCCGACAGCGGGCGGCCTCTACTACTGGGCGGCCAAGCTGGCGCCGACGCACAGCGCGGCCTGGTCCTGGTTCACCGGGTGGTTCAACGTGCTCGGGCAGGTGGCGGTCACCGCGGGCATCGACTTCGGCGCCGGCTTCTTCCTCAACGCGTTCCTCGACCTGGTGGCCGGGTTCACCGCCACACCGCAGCACACCATCCTGCTGACCGCGATCATTCTTGTCGTCCATGGTCTGTTGAACACCTTCGGCGTCCGTTTGGTTGCACTTCTGAACAACGTCAGCGTCTGGTGGCACCTGTTCGGGGTACTGATCATCGTGCTGGTGCTGATCATCGTGCCCGACCGCCACCAGTCGGCGTCGTTCGTCTTCGGCCACTTCGTGAACAACACGGGCTGGGGTTTCGCGCCGTACGTGTTCCTGCTCGGCCTGCTCAACGCCCAGTACACGCTGACCGGATTCGACGCGTCGGCGCACATGACGGAGGAGACCCACAACGCGGCCCGCTCCGGCCCGAAGGGCATCCTCAATTCCATTCTGGTGTCGCTGGTCGCAGGCTGGGTGCTGCTGATCGGCCTGACCTTCGCGATCCAGAACTACTCCGGCGAGCTCAGCTCGGCCACCGGAGTGCCACCGGCGCAGATCTTCATCGACGCGGTGGGCCAGACCACCGGCAAGTTCCTGCTGCTGATCGCCGTGGTCGCCCAGTTGTTCTGTGGCATGGCATCGGTGACGGCGAACTCGCGGATGATCTACGCGTTCAGCAGGGACGGCGCACTGCCGTTCTCCAACTTCTGGCACAAGATCAACAAGCGCACCAGGACGCCCACCAACTCGGTGTGGCTGGCCGTCTGCTGCGCGCTGGTCCTCACCCTGCCGTCGCTGTGGAACAGCACCGCCTACGCGGCCGTCACCTCGATCGCGGCGGTCGGCCTCTACGTCGCGTACGTGATCCCGGTGTTCCTGCGGGTGCTCAAGGGCGACCGGTTCGAGAAGGGACCGTGGCATCTCGGGCGCTGGGGCAAACCGATCGGCATCGTGGCGACCGCCTGGGTGGTGTTCATCTTCATCCTGTTCATGCTGCCCACCGGCTCCCCGATCAAGGTGAGCAACTTCAACTACACGCCGGTCGCGTTCCTCGTGGTGCTGGGCGGTGCCGCCATCTGGTGGTTCGCGTCGGCCAGGAAGTGGTTCACCGGCCCGAGGGTGCAGGGCACGCCCGAGGAGTTGGCGGCCGTCGAGCGCGAGTTGGAGGAGCTTGCGTGACTTCGCGGCCACGTTTCGGGTGTGGCAGGGTTGGCACCCGGAACGTGGCGTGAAGGGGTGGTGAGCGGCTGTGGCGGAAACTGTCGACGTCGTGGTGATCGGCATGGGGCCAGGTGGCGAGGCCGTGGCGGGTCAGCTGGCCGAGGCCGGTCTCGACGTGGTCGGTGTGGACGTCCGGCTGCTGGGCGGTGAGTGCCCCTACTACGGCTGCATCCCCAGCAAGATGATCATCCGGGGAGCCGACGTGCTCGCCGAGGGTCGCCGGGTGCCGCAGCTGGCAGGCGACAGCACCATCCGAGCCGACTTCGCACCCGTCGCCGAACGGATCCGCCGCGAGGCCACCGACAACTGGGACGACAAGGCCGCCGTCGACCGGTTCACCGGTAAGGGTGGCCGGTTCCTCCGTGGCCGGGGCAGGCTGACCGGCCCGCACACCGTCACCGTGACATTGAACGGCTCCGGCGAGCAGGTCGAGCTGACCGCCCGCAAGGGGATCGTGCTGAACACCGGTACCGACCCGGCCGTGCCGCCGATCGACGGCCTCGCGGACACTCCCTACTGGACCAACCGCGACATCCTCACCATCGAGAAGGCGCCCGAGTCACTTGTCGTGTTGGGCAGTGGCGCGATCGGCTGCGAACTGGCCCAGGCGTTCGCCCGGTTCGGCACCAGAGTGAGCGTGATCGGCAGGTCACCGAGGCTGCTGGCCTACGAGGAGCCCGAATCCAGTGAGCTGGTCGAGGCTGCCTTCCTGGAGGACGGCATCGAGGTGCACAACGGAGCGGACGCCGACGCCGTCTACTACGACGGCAGCTTCCGACTGGAATTCGGCGACGAGCGGGTCGAGGCACAGCACCTGCTGATCGCCAGCGGCCGCCGCAGCACCATCGACCAGTTGGGTGTCGACGCGATCGGGCTGGACCCGAAGGCCAAGGTCCTGCCGCCCGACGAGCAGCTACGCATCGCCGAGGGCGTCTGGGCGATCGGCGACATCACCGGCAAGGGCGCCTTCACGCACATGTCGATGTACCAGGCCGCCATCGCGACCCGCGACATCCTGGGCAAGCCGGGCCACGGCGCCGAGTACCACGCCGTGCCCAGGGTGACGTTCACCGATCCCGAGGTCGGCTCGGTCGGCATGACCGAGGCACAGGCCAGGGAACAGGGCCTCAACGTGCGGGTGGGCAGCGCGCAGATCCCGAGTTCGACCAGGGGCTGGATCCACAAGGCAGGCAACACCGGCCTGATCAAGCTGGTGGAGGACGCCGACCGAGGCGTGCTGGTAGGCGCGACATCAGCAGGCCCGACCGGCGGCGAGGTCCTCTCCGCACTGGTGGTAGCGGTACACGCAGAAGTACCCACAGAACGCCTGAGCCAGATGATCTACGCCTACCCGACCTTCCACAGGACGATCGAACAGGCCTTGGCCGACCTGCACTGAAAGAAGCGGGCAGGCGAGCAAAAGAAACGGAACGGCCCCGCCGGCGAAAGCCAGCGGGGCCGTTCTGGCAAAACGAATCAGCCGATCTTGTACTGGTAAGGCAAACCGGTCAGCTCGTTGGCGGACTCATTGGTCACGTCGCTGTTGTCGACGGCCAACTGGTCCACGTAGAGCGTGCCGGTCACGGTGCTGCCCTTGGCCCCGCTCGGCGTGATGGTCACCGGGATGGTGACCGTCTGGCCGGGCTGGACGGTGACCAGGTTGAGCTCACCGATGTCCGAAACAGCACCCTGCCAGAGGTCGGTCGCCGACGAGGTGACCGCCGGGTCGAAGCCCTTGGTCTGAGCGACCATGTCGAACGTCGCGGAACCCTTGATGCCACCGTTGGCCGGCGTGGGGCCGGTCTCCGATGCCAGCGCGAACCACAGGCCCTGGGGCACCGGGTTGGCGTGGTACGACGCGACGGCGGTCAGGCCGTTGACGTCGGACGGCAGGTCGGGGTCACCCGCGAACGGGCCGAAGTCGAACTCCATCGGCTGCGTCGCGTTCGCCACGATCGCCACACCGGTGGTCTCGGACGGCACGAACCACACCGGCTCGGTCCGGGTGGGCAGTGCCACCGTCGTCGGGCCGAGTGCGGTCGGGTGGATGCTGGTCGTGGTGTTCAACCGCGGGTCGACGAAGAAGTCCTCCGGCGCCGTCCCGTTGTTCTTGACCTTGACCGGCACCGTGACCGCCTTGCCTGCCTTCAGCGTGGTGCCTGTGCTGTTCGGCAGACCGTTCGCCTTCACGTCGACCTTGTTGAGGCCGATCGTGCCGTGGAACGGCTGGGACAGGATGTCACCGGCGACCGCACCGGCGAAGTTCACCAGCAGTGACCACCGACCGGCTTGTGGCGCGTTCGCGTACACGTCGGTCTGGGTGAGCGCGGACTGGTTGAGGCTGCCGGTGTCGAAGTTGAACTCGGTGGTCAACCGGTTCGTGCTCGTCGCGACCGCGACACCCTCCGGGTCGATCAGGTAGGCGGCCACGTTGTCCGTGGCGTCTTCCGTGATGTCGACGCTGGCGGAGATGTTCTTCGTGCCTGCCGGCACGTTGAACTGGTAGAAGTTCTCCTGACCGGCGTTGGACTGCCGACCGTTGCCGCCGACCAGAGTGCCGCTGAAGGCACCCTTGCCGCTGGCCGCGATCAGGCTGCGGACGATGACCGGCACCGAGGTCTGGTTGCCGGCACCGGCGTCCAGCACGACGGCGCCACTGGCGTCACCGGGCTGGTTCGGGGTCTTCGCCGTGACCGTGACCGAGCCGGTCTGGCCGGGGGCCAGGTGCAGCACGGACGGGCTCACGGAGCCGAACCCGGTGGTGTTCTGGCTGCTCTCGGTGAACAGCACCTTGCCCTCGGTCCCACCGTCGGCACCGTCGATGCCGAAGATGTCGGCCGTCCACGTGCCCGCGGTCGGGAACCGGACGTCCGCGAAGCCGGCATTGCCAACGCCCTGCGGGAGTGAGTGCGCGGCCAGGCGACCCTTCGGGTCCACCAGGTCCAATCGGACACGCGCGTTCAGCGACCCGTTCGGGTCACCCGGGTAGGCGATGTTGGCCGTCAGCCGCTGCTGACCGGCCGGGACGGTGAACGTGATCTGACCGAAGTTGTTGTTCACACCCGACCAGTCCGCGAGGTGCGGACTTGCCGTGTCGGACAACGTCACGCTGCCGGTGGTCGTGTGCTTGTCCGGGCCGAAGCCACGGCCGGACAGGTTGACCGTCTGTGCCTTGGCGCCGGTGTTGGTCACGTTCAGCTTGAACGAGTGGCTGCTGCCCGTGGCGCCGGTCGCGTCCAGCTGGGTCTTGTTGACCAGCAGGGTGGAACCGGAAGCGGCAGGCGAGCCGTCCTTGGTCTTCACGGACTTCGCTGCCAGAACGGCCTTGTAGGTGTCCAGGCGGCCGGCACCCTGCTCGTCACCGGGGACGGTCAGGTCGTCGGCGGTGCTGACCAGGATCTGCTTGACCAGCGCCGGGGTCGGCGTGGCGCCGTGGTGAGCCTGTCGGTAGGACTGGATCACCAGTGCGGCAGCGCCCGCGGTGATCGGCGACGACTCACTCGTGCCACCACTGCGTTCCACGTCGGACGGTTGGCCGTTGAAGTTGGTACATCCCTCGAACACCGCGGTGTTCGCCGTGCACAGCGCGAAGCTGCTGTCGCCCGGCGCCACCAGGTCGATCGTGCGACCACCCTGGCTGACACCGCTGGAGGACAGCGTGCTGATGTTGTCGTTGAGCCAACCGCCACCCGGTGCGAAGGTCTGCGCCGCGGCGTAGTCGGTCTGCTGCAACCAGCGGAACGTGGTGGACGCGCCGACCGAGATCACGCTCGGGTCGGTGGCCGGCGAGCCGGTGGTGCTCGTCGGGCCTGCGTCACCACTGGACGTCGTGACCGTGACGCCTGCCGCGACCGCGTCGTCGTTGAACAGCGCGACGGCGTCCTGGGACGGGGTGTCCGGGTACGGGTTGGACCCGAACGACTCGTTGATCACGTTCACGTGGTCGACGTCGACCGCCCAGTCGATGGCCTGGAGGATCCCCGACGTGGTGGTCGCGTTCTGCTGACCGAAGATCTTGAAGCCGTACAGCGAGGCGCCGGGTGCGACACCCTCGATGCGGACGTCGCAGGGGCCGGACAGCGGGTGCGCGCCGAAGTTCGAGATGTCGTAGGTCTGGCGACCCTGGGCGGCGATCGCGCTGGCGTCCAGGAAGGCTTCGTCGGCGGAGGTGGGCGCGTTCGGCCCGTCACCGGTGAAGTCCTCGTAGTCGGCGAACACGTGGCTGCCGTCGGCCCGGATGAAGTCCGGGTTGTTGATGTCGATGCCATCGGCGATGTAGGCGACCTTCACGCCCGCACCCGTGTAGCCGAGGCTACGGGCGGTCTTGGCGCTGGGGTCGTCGGAGTCCGTGTGGGTGACATCGAGCGCTTCAGGTTCCAGCAGCGGCTTGGCGCCGGGTGCCGGGCAGAGTGCGGTGGATGCGGGGGCACCGGGGTCGGCCGCGGCTGCTGCTGCTGCCGCCTGGTCCGGGGTGCCCTTGATGACGGAGTCCGGCAGGACCTGGGCGACGGCAGGGTTGGCTGCCAGTCGGGCGGCCTCGCCCTTGGACACCGTGGCGGCGAGCACGTTCGCGACCTTGTAGGCCTTCACGCGCTTGGCATGAACCTGGGACAGCTCGGAGACGACGGGAGCCTGCATGCTGGCGATGTTGTGCGACCTGGTGGTCGCCGCCGGCGTGTTGACTGCCGCGACTGCCGGCTGGTTGCGCATCACGACGATCACCGAGGTGTTCGCGTTCTGCGAGAGAGCAGCGGCCTCCTGAGCCGTCAGAGGCTGCTGGGCAAACACGGTCGCCGCGCCCAGGCCGGTGGTACCCGGCTGGGCGACCGCGGCGGCCGCTTGGGTGATAGCCAAAGTCGCGGATGCTGTCACCGCGATGGCTAATGCGAGTTTTCTACTTCGCCGCATGGAATCCCTCCGCATCGGCGGTCGGCTTACGACCGCTGGCATGGAACGAACGGCGACGCTAGCAGAGCATCCACACTGTTAACAGCAACGAAAGGAGGTATCCGCTGGCCTATTGCTTGCTGTTGTCGCCGGACGAGCCGTCGGTACGGTCATCGGTGCCCTTTTCGGACTCGTTACCGATCTCACCGGATGCGTCCTCGATGATTTCGTAGCTCGGGTCGACCATCAGCACGTCGTGCGTGGCCTTGTCCAGTTGGACGCGACCGGAAAGCCGCAGCTCCTGTCCTGCCCCGATGTCGTCGTGGGCGCCGTGGAACTCGACGGTCATCGTGCCGGAGTCGTCGCCGACCTCGCCGATCAGGAACGACCTGCCCCGGTGGGTGCGGCTGTCGATGTCGTGCAGCCTGCCCACCACGGTGGCGGTCCGGCCGGGCACGATCGACCCGATCGGCTGGGCGCCCTTCGGCGGTGCGGGCTGGCTGTGCTCGGCGAGCAGCGGGGTCTCGTCCTTGGAGATCCTGGTCAGGAACCGCTCGAACGCCTCGGTGATCCGCTCCTCCGGCATGTTCGGGAACGCGGCCCTGATCCTGGACTGCACGTCGTAGGGGACGATCGTGGCGGCTGCTCTGGGTAGTCTGCTGATCACGCTCGCGATCCGGTCCGCCGTGCGGTCGTGCAGCAACCTGCCCAGCAGCGGGGCGTAGGTCCGGCGCGGCAGCAGCACCGTGACGCCGGTGCCCTCGTCCGAACTCGCCTCGACGACGAGTTCCTGCGCCGCCCTGGAGATCCGCCGGTCCGGGCAGTCGATCACCCGCAGTGTGGTGTCGACACCGAGGCTTTCCCAGCGTTGTCGCAAACGATTGGCATGCTCCTCGTCCACCATGAAGTGCACGGCCTTCAGCTCGGCCGGCCGCAGGCTGCGCCCGTAGCGCAACGCCTCCAGCACCGCGAGGTCGACGGAGCTGACGAACACGAACACCCGGTGCCGCGCGAAGTTCACGGTGCGGACCTCGGCTTCCCGCACGCGATCCAGGATGGCCGACTCGGCCCGGTACTCGCGGTTGAGCCGGATCAGGGTGAACACCAACACCGGGAACACGATGACCACCAGCCAGGCGCCCTCGGTGAACTTGGTGACCGCGAAGATGCCGACGATGATCGTGGACAGGATGCCGGCGGTCAGGTTGATCGCCATCCTGCGCCGCCAGCCGGGTGTGTCCCTGTTGGTCAACCAGTGCTTCGTCATGCCGTAGCCGGCCATGGCGAAGCCGGTGAAGACACCGATCGCGTAGAAGGGCACCAGGTTGTTCACGTTGCTGCCGGCCACCAGCAACAGGATCACCGACAGCACGGTCAGCACGACGATGCCGTTGGAGAACACCAGTCGGTGGCCGCGTTTGGTCAGTTGGCGCGGCAGGAATCTGTCCTCGGCGACGAAACTGGCCAGGAACGGGAAGCCGTTGAAGCTGGTGTTGCCGCCGGTGTAGAGGATCAGCGCGGTGGCCGCCTGGATCACGGCGAACATCACGCCGCCGAACACCCCGTGCCCGAACACCGCCCTTGCTTCCTGGGAGAGCACCGACGGATAGCCTGCTGTGTATGGGGTCGCGTGCGTCGCGAAGGCCAGGAACGACACGCCACCGACCATGAAACCCAGGATGCAGGCCATGATCGTGAGCACCTTGCGTGCGTTGCGGCCGGCCGGCTTGCGGAACGCGCCGACGGTGTTGGAGATGGCCTCCACCCCGGTCAGCGACGAACCGCCGTTGGCGAACGCGCGCAGCAACACGAACAGCGTGGCGCCCATGACGAAACCGTCCCGCTGTCGCACCACGACCGTGCCGGCCAGATGGGCCGGGTCGTACTGCGGGAGGCCGACGGTGATCAGCTTGATGACGCCGACCACGACCATCAGCACGACGAGTCCGACGAACAGGTAGGCGGGGACCGCGAACGGCCTGCCGGCCTCACGGAGCCCGCGCAGGTTGATGTAGCACATCAGCAGGACGACGCCGATGGTGATCTCAAGGCTGTACGGCCCGAGCGCGGGGACCGCAGACACCACGGCGACCGTGCCCGCGGCGCACTGCACCGCGACCGTCACCACGTAGTCGATCAGCAGTGCGGCGGCCGCGATCTGGGCGATCCTGGGGCCGAAGTTGTCCCGCGCCACCACATAGGAGCCGCCGGCCTTCGTGTAGACCATGACGACCTGGCGGTAGGACGCCGCGACCAGCGCCAGGATCAGGAGGATCACCGCCGTCATGGGCAGCAGGATGGTGAACGCCGCGAGGCCGGCCCACGGCAGCAGTTCGATCAGGATCTCCTCGGTGCCGTACGCGGCGGAGGACATCGCGTCCGAGGACAGCACACCCAGTGCGATCGGGTTGCTCAGCCGTTCGCCCTTGAGCTGCTCGTTGATCAGCGGTCTGCCGAGCAGGACGCGCTTGAGGACGTAGCCCATCGACTCCTGCAGACCGGACGAGTTCGTCGGCCCTCCTGGGTTCACCACGTGCTCAGTGTCCGCGTCAACAAGTCAGAGGGATATTCGGCGTCGACAAGGTTTCCTGAATCGATACTGGAGACACAACCGCCAACTGTGTACAGCCACCGGTCACTGTCCGGTCACGTCTGTGCCACGTTCGTGTGCGGTGCTGGGAGTATCACTGCGGCACGTCACCGCGGTCGGGGGAAGGAGCGCTGATGTCGTCGGTCGGGCAACCGGTTCACCAGGGTGGTTACCTGGTCGCACTGCTGAGGGCAGGCGCACCGGTGATCGCCGAGGTGCCAGCCGATCTGCCGGACGAGGCCATCGACTCGAGCCCACTGCCCGGCTGGCAGCGGATCTCGATGATGGCCGGCAGTCGCGGCGCCGGTGACACCGACTCGCTGCTGATGCGGGCCTGCCGGTACGTGGTGCTGGTGCCGCTGGTGTTCCGGATCGTCGTCATCCCGGTGCTGTATTTGTCCGTACTGGCCACCGACCACGGTGCCGGAGCGCTGCCCGGTGGCCTGCTGGCCGCGTTCGCCGTGCTGGCCAACGTGGCCGCGCTGGCCGTGGTGCTGCGGATCAGGGGCTTCCGCAACTCGGTCGCCAAGCTGTTGCTCGCCGCCGACGTGGTGGTCGGGTTCGGCATCAACCTGGTCGCCGCCTTCGTCGTCGCCGATCCCGGCTACGCCGAGGTGAGCGAGATGACGTGGGTCTACCTGGTCGGCTCGGTCGCGCTGCTCACCCTGACCAGAGGTGTGCCGGCGGGCGGCTGGCTGATCCTGGCCAGCGTGCCGGTGCACATCCTGATGACCCTGGTCGGCGGTCACACCACCGCCGTCGGACCGGTGGCCGCCGTGCTGGACGACGTGGTGACGATGGTGCCGGCGCTGGTCACGTCGATGATGGTGCTGATCCTGATCGGACTGGGCACCCGGCTGGCCATGGGCGTCGGCATCCGGCGTGGTCGCCGGTCCGAGCGTGCCAGGGCGCAGCGCACCATTCACGACACCGTGTTGCAGACGCTGGAGGCGATGGCGTTGTCGCCGGTGGCGCAGCCTGCCGATCTGCCCGGCGCGATGGCGCAACTCGCCGAACTGCGCGATATCGCGCGGGCACAGGCGATGGACCTGCGGCGCGGGCTGACCGAACCGGCGGAAGCCGCAACGGCGACCGGCATCGGTGAGGAGCTGGCTTCGGTGGCCGCCGAGATGGCCAGGGAGGGCCTGCGGGCCAGGCTGGTGTTCACCGAGGTGGACGACGGCCTGCTGTCCGAGGCGCGGCGGCGTGCGGTGCGGGACGCGGTCCGGGAGGCCATGCGCAACACCATGAAGCACGCGGGCACCTCCGAGGTGGTGCTGCGGGTCGAGCAGCGGGACAACGGCATCGCGGTGATCGCGCGGGACCACGGCACGGGGTTCAGCGACGCGGACCGACCGGCCGGGTTCGGCATCAGCAACTCGATCACCGCGCGGCTGGCCGATGTCGGCGGCAGTTCGACGATCGAGTCCGAACCGGGCAGGGGGACCAGGGTGACCTTGTGGGTGCCGCTGTGAGGTCGCTGCTGGTCGTCGCCCTGCTGCTGGCCGGGTTGGTCCCGGTCGGTGTGCCGGCGGGCGCGGCCGGGTGCAGCGTGCCCAAAGGCGTCTACACGGATGCGACACCGTGGGCGCAGCGCCTTGTCGACGCGCCACGGATCTGGCCGCTCAGCACGGGATCCGGTGTGACCGTCGCGGTGGTCGGGACGGGTGTCGACGCCGCCAACGCGCAGTTCGCGCCAGGTCAGGTGCTACCGCAGATCAACCTGCTGCCGGGCAGCACACCCGATTGCGACGGCCGGGGCACGTTCGCCGCCGGCATCGTGGCCGCGCACACCAACCCGGCCACCACGTTCGCGGGCGTCGCGCCCGGCGCGCACATCCTGCCCATCCGCTACACACAGTCCACATCGGACTCGACCCAGGGTGCCGACCCGAACGCGCTGGCCACCGCTCTGGGCAGGGCCGTCGACGCACACGCCAGGGTGATCCTGGTCGTCGTGCCGGCCGGCAGTGACAGTGCAGCCCTGCGGTCCGCCGTGCAGCACGCGCACGACGCCGGTGACGTCGTCGTGGCGCCTGCCGTCGCCACCCAGGCCGGTGCCAGCAGCTACCCGACCGCCACCCACGGCGTGCTGGGCGTCGGTGCCGTCGACTCGGCCGGTGCAGCGGTGCAGACCGAGTCCGGTGGCTACGTCGCCGTCGCCGCACCGGGCGCCGATCTGGTCAGCACGTCGGCGGGGGCGGACGGCCGCCTGGGCATGGAGTGGCCGGTGCACGACCCGTCGTTCGCGGCCGCATACGTGGCCGGGACGGTGGCGCTGCTGCGGTCGTACCTGCCGGCGCTGACCCCGGACCAGATCACCAACCGGCTGACGCTGACCGCGAGCCGGGCGGCCGGCGGTGCGCACGACGGCAAGCTCGGGTGGGGAGTGCTGGACGCGTACGCGGCGGTCTCGGCGGAACTGCCGGCCAACGTGGCCGGTCCCGGTGCTGCTTCCGGTGCGCCACAACTGAAGCCGGTGCTACCGGCTGCGGCTCCTTCGCCAGCGGGGTCGCCGTACCGGTGGGCCGGCATCGTGGCGCTGCTGGCCGTGTTGTTGGCCGCGCTGGTGGTGTTCGGCGCGGCGACCGTCCGCAGGGGCAGGGCCCGCGGCTGGCGGCTGGGCAGACTCGGTGGCTGACAGCCGGTTCGGGGCGGGCGACGAGATGGACCCACCGGACGGCGCATGGTCGCAGCACGCGCCATGGCAGCTCACTGTCCTACGGGTGGCCCGCGCGGTCATCGTCTCGGTGCTGGCGTCGCTGACCCTGTTCATCGCTCTGGCCGCACCTGTCGTCTGGGACGGCGGAGCGCACGGCTGGTCGGCGCTCGGCTTCGTCGTGGTCGGTGTCGCGCTGGTGGTCGCGCTGTGGCTGGTGGCCGACCGGTTGCTGTTCCGGCGGATACCACGGCGCAAGTGGTGGCTCCGGCAGGTTCCCGAGGACGAGCGCCGGTGGCGGGTGCAGCCCGCGCGCCGGGGCGGCGTGCCCCGGCACTCCAAACGTGGCCACCAAGAGCGCTAACGATCGGATTCGGACCTGCGATGGAGGAGACATGGCGCTCAACAGGCGGCGGCTCGTCGCGCTGTGGCGATCCTGTTTCCGCTGGCACGTCGTTGCCGAACTGCTGTTCGGCGCCTGCGCGGTCGTGCTCCTCGTTCGGGGGCAGCAGATCGGTCTCGGAATTGCCGCCGGCTGCCTGTTCGCCACGTTCGCCGTCTCGTTGGCGTCCGTCCCGGCCGCGAAGTTGCCGCGCGGAGGCCTGTTGGGCGACCGTGCGGATGTCCCTGTCAGCCGGCGGTGGGGTCGGCGGCTGATCGCGCTCCGGGTCGCGTCCGAGTTGGTCAGGTCGGGTCTGATCCTGCTGACGCTGTTCTTCATGGTCATGATGATCGGCAGCGTCGTCGATGCGGCCGCCGAGGATGTCGCCGATCTGTGGGGGCTCGTCGTCGCCATCCCCGGCCTGGTCGCCATCCCCTGGCTGTGGCTGGCCGCCGACCGCAGGCGTTAGGGCATCGTCAGCATCGGGTCGGGCTCGATCGGGGCGGGCTTCGGCGGTGCCGGTGTGACCGGGCCGCCGGTGAACACGCCGTACATGTTCTGCCAGGCGCCTGATCCCTGCGTGAACACACCGTTGTGCGCTGCCAGGCCGGTGATCGGCTGGCCGTTCGGGTAGTTGCCGGTGGCCAGGTCGGTCACGCCGGGGAACGTGTTCGGGTCGGCGCCGTGGCCGAGGCCGAACAACTGCACGCCCTGAATGGCCGAGATCGGGTCGCCGGGTGCCGTCATCGCGTACCGCTGCACGTCCGGCTGCATGTCGTGCAGGTCGCTCGGCGACCACACGTCGTGGCCCATGCCGGCCGACTCGACGTACATCGTCCGGTTCGCGTCCAGGCCGTCCTGCTCGGCCAGTCCGACCACGGCACCGCCGTAGCTGTGTCCCGCGTACGTCACCTGGACGTCGTTGCCGGGCCCGACCTGGGTGTTGATCTGGTCCCGCAACTGGTGCGAGAACGACGCCAGGTCCGGCGCCAGCGCCTGCGAGTAACCGGGGTCGGCGGCCGCCGGCACCAGGCTCTGCGGGAACGTGCCGTCCGCCCACGCCACCATCGCGAGGTGCCCGGACGGATCGGCCTGCACGAAGCCGGCCGCGTCCTTGGCGTACGTGTTGAAGTCGGCCATGTTGGTGTACGTGCCGGGCACCAGCACGCCGACGTTCGTGGTGTTCGGGCCGATCGTGCCGACCAGTTCGGCGATCCTGCCGGTGCCGGACGGGTCGAAGTCGATGATCTGCCTGTTGTTCGTCAGAATGTCCTGGTACAGCGAGATCTTCTGCTGTGACTGGGTGATCTGCTGGCTGAGCTGCGACTCCTGGTAGGCGTTGAGCCCACGCCCGAACTCGTCGGTCGGGTTGCTCTGGTCCTCGGCCTGCAACTGCGCGAGCTTCTGCTGGAGGCTGGTCTGGTTGGCCTGTTCCGAGGTCAGTGCGGACGCCACCTTGGTCCGGTTGGAGGCGATCTGGCTGGCGAAGGCGCCACCGCCGGCCGATCCGCCTGCCGCCGTGCCACTGGTGCCCTGGCCGGCCAGCAGCGACCGGTAGTAGCCGGCCACGGTCTGGTCGCCCTGCGTGTAGTTCGTCGCCGAGTTGGTCAGGCCGGTGGCCAGCGTGTTGCCGCGCTGCGCCGCCGTGGTGACCGTCCGGCCGGCTGTGCTGACGGTCGAGTTGTGCGCCTGCGCCACCTGGCTGGACTGCGGCAACTGGCCGAACGCCGACGCCACCAGGGTGGACCCGGTGATCTGGCCGGCCAGGCTGCTCAACTGGCTGGCCTGGCTGGTCAGGTCGCCGGCGGCCTCGGTCAACGCGCTCGGCGTGACCCGGTAACCGTCCGATGTGGACGCCGTACTGATCGCACTGGACACTGGCTCAGCCCAGCCAGCCGAGATCGGGCTCCTCGCCGATCACGCTGGGGGTCACGTTGGACGACTCGCCCCACACGTCCTCGGTCTCCACCAGCCACGGCGGCACCCGCCGCCCGCCGCCCATGTCGCCGCCGCCCATCCCGCTCATCGGCATCATGGGCATCATCGGCATGCCGGTCGCGCTACGGGCCGCTGCGCCGGCAGCACCGGCCACCCCCGCCGCCACGTCACCGGTCACGTTGCCGGCACCGAGCATGCTCGGGCTCGCCGACGGTGTCGGCGCGGAAACCCCACCTACGCCACCGCCACCGACACCGCCGCCGATCCCTCCACCGCCACCACCGATCTTCGCGCCGCCGGCAGCGGCCAATCGGTCGCCGAGCTTCGGCGTACCGCTACCCGTCGCGTTGGTGGTGCCGTCCGGATCGGTGGTCTTCGTGTTGTTCTTGCCGACGAACCCGGGAACCTTCGGGATCAGCGAGCCGAACCGGCCGAACACGGCGGCGGACGCGGCGGCCACGCCTGCGCTGAACATGCCGCCGAACAGGGGGCTGTCCTGCTGGGTGGGCGGCGTCATTCCGGGTGTCAGGCCGGCCGTCGGGTCGGTCGGGTCGGCAGGCGTGCCGAGATCGCCGGACTGGTTCCACGGCAGGTCGGACGTCATCGGGGTGACCGACCCGGTCGTCTGGGCGTCGATCGGGACCGCGGCCGAGGTGCCCGCGTCGATCGCCTGTCCTGCCGGGATGTTCGGTGCGACCTGGGCGTCCGGAGCCGGCGGGATGGAGTCCTTCGCCGTCACGTAGGCGCCGGCCAGGGTGGTCATCACCTGGACGGCCTGCGCGTGTGCGGCATCGGCCGCTGCGGATGCCTGCTGCTGGCCCTGCACCGCCGTGATCGCCGTGGACCTGGCCTGCTGGATCTGTGCCACCACGGTGGCCGGCGTACCGGCGTCGACCTGGATCGGCGCGCTGGCCAGGGCCAGGGTCGCCGGCGGCACGGCCGGCACGTCGACGGGCGCCGGCATCTCGGCGCGCGCGGTGTCCTGCGCGTCGGCAGCGTCGTAGGCGAGGTCGCGCATGGTGAACGCGGTGTCGGCGACCTTGCGGATGCCGCCGATCAGGTCGTTGACCATGGTCTGGTACTGGTTGGCCGCGCCGCCCTGCCAGTCGTTCGAGAAGCCGGACAGTTGCTTCGCCAGGCCGTTGGCCTGGTCGTGCAGCCCGTTGCCGGTGTCGTTCCAGGTCCCGGCCGCGGTACGTGCCGTGTCCGGGTTGCCGGCATACAGCATCGCGTACAGCTGCGGGTGGCTGAACTGCCCGAAGTTCGTCCGGTCATCGCCTGCCGGGGCCGTCACGTCCAGCCACCCCCTGAGTGGTTGTCGCTGTGGTGGGTGCCGTAGGCCGTGGCCCACACGCCGTCCTGCGCCGCCGACGTCGACTGCGTGACACTGTCCACTCCGGACACCCGCATGCCGCCCGCGACGTCCTGGTCGGCCTGCTGGTAACCGGTGGCGACCGTCTTGGTGACGTTCTCCGCGAAGTCGATGGCCTGCTGGACCTGGCCGAGCAGTTCGGACATCTCGGCGACGGCGGCCTGGTGGCTCGCGCCCAGCGTGTGCGCCTCGCCGAAGTCGCCGAGCAGCACCGGCGCCGAGGCGAGGGTGCTCAGGCGGTCGGCGGGTGCCGTCATGCCGGTGAGTTGGGTCTGCAGCTCGTTCGCGAAGTCGAACAGCGACTGCAGATGGACGAAGAACGACTTGTCGGCCATGGCGCGGTTCCTCCAGCGTGCTCGCAGCCGGCCCAGGCGTGGGCCGGCCGCGAGTGATCGCGAACGATCAGGAAGCGAAGTAGCTGGTGTTCTTCTGTTCCAGCGCGTACTGCAGGTCGTGCGCGTCGGACACCTTGCCACCGAACTGGTTGATGATGTTCACGATGTCGGTGGTGGCCGCACGGAGCCGGGTCTCGGCCTGCTCGGCCGCCGTACCCGCCGAGCTGTTGGACGCGTACCAGCTCTGCTTCAACGGCTGGAGGTTGCTGTTGAGCTGGTCGATGTAGTCGTTGAGCGCCTTGGCCTTCGCGCTCAGCGCCTGCGAGCTGGCCTGCAGCGCGGCGAACTGGACGCTGATCTGGTCGGCGGTCATGGTCGGGTCACACCGTCCTTTCTGGGTGTCAGATGCCGCTGAGGCGGCCGAGGACGGCACCACCGGCGTCGACGGAGCCGGCCATGGACTTCAAGTTGGACGCCACGGTCGCGTCACCGGAGCCGTAGTTGTGGACGCTGTTGTTCACCAGGTTCGACATGGTGTCCAGCTCGGTGCTGGCCTGCTTCATCTTGTCCTGCAACTGGGTGTGCAGCTGCCAGAACGCAGTGGCCTGGTCGCCCGCGTAGCTGCTCAGGGTCGATACGAGCTCGCTCTCCAGGTCGGCCATCGTCTTCTTGGCGTTCGCCGCGCACTCCGCGAACCCCGTGACCGCACGCGTCATCGCCTGGGAATCACTCAAATAACCTTGGCTTGCCACGAGTTGGCCACCTCCCTCTCCTCGTTCGAGGTCGTCGCCGAAGTGCTCTCCGGCGCTGGCATGCTGAATCTAGGAACAGCGGTGTTGCCGGCAAACGGCACAAGTGCCGGTTGGATTGGCGGCACTAATACCCACACAGGTTCGACGGATCGTCATCCCGCTGTCACGGCCGGTTCGGTCCAGGTCACCTGCATGAGCTCGCGCCCCATCCGGCGGCGGGCCAGGGTGCCCCGGCCGGGTGGTTGCTGGCTCGGTTTGATGTCACCGACCAGCGCGCCCTCGTCCTTGTCACCGGAGAGCACCAGCCCTGGCGAGCCGAGCTCACGGACCCGTTGCAGCGTCGGCTCGAACAGCGCCCTGGACGCGCCACCGCTGGCCCGTGCCACTACGAGGTGCAGGCCGATGTCCCTGGCCTGCGGCAGGAACTCCAGCAGCACGGCCAACGGGTTGCGGCCCGCGGTGGCGACCAGTTCGTAGTCGTCGACCAGCACGAACAGCTCGGGGCCCGTCCACCAGGATCTGGTGCGCAGCTGGTCGGACGTCACGTCAGGGCCGGGCAGCCGCTGCCGCATGGCCTGCTCGACCTCGGCCAGCAGGCCGGTCAGCACCGGTTCGGCGCCCGCGTAGCCGAGCAGGTGGTCGCCGGTGACCGCGTCCAGCAGGCCACGCCGGTAGTCGACCACGATGATCGCGGCCTCGGCGGGGGAGTAGCGGGACATGATCCCGTCGGCGATGGTGCGCAGCAGGTTCGACTTGCCGGACTCGACGTCGCCGAACGCGAGGAAGTGCGGGTCGGTGCCGAAGTCCAGGTACACCGGCTTGAGATCGGACTCGGCGACACCGAGCGGGAAGGCCCGGCCCGTCGCGGTGCTCATCGCGTTGACGGTCGCGGGCTCGATCAGCTGGGGCAGCAGCCGTACCGGTGGCGCCTTCGGGCCCTGCCACGCTGCGCTGATCTTCGCCACCAGGTCGGTGGTGCCGGCGGCGACCGTGGTGGCCCGCTGGTCACCGTCGATCCTGGGCAGCGCGGTGAGGAAATGCAGCTTGTCCTTGGTGATGCCGCGGCCCGGCGCGTCCTGTGGCACGTTCTGCGCCGCCCTGCGGTCCATCATCGAGTCGGACGGATCACCGAGCCGCAGTTCGAACCGGGTGCCCATGGCGTCCCGCAACTGCGCCCGCACGCCCATCCACCAGTTCACCGACACCACGACGTGGATGCCGAAGCCGAGCCCACGGGCGGCCAGATTGGTGATGGCCTCTTCCAACTGCTCGTACTCCTGGCGCAGTGTCGTCCAGTCGTCCACCACCAGGAACACGTCGCCGAACTCACGGCCGTCCGCGCCACCCTCGGTGAACTCGGCACGGCGCTTGCGGAAGCCCGCGATCGAGTCGATGCCGTTGGCGGCGAAGAACTGTTCCCGCTGGGCCAACAGGGTGACCACCTCGGCGACCAGCCGCCGGCAGCGCTGCGCGTCCCTGCGGGTGGCGTACCCGGACACGTGCGGCAGCCCGGCCATCGGCCCCAGCGCGCCACCACCCATGTCCAGCAGGAAGAACTGCGCCTCGGCCGGCGTGTGAGTGAGCGCCAGCACCGACACCAGGCCACGCAGCAGCGTGCTCTTGCCGCTCTGCGGGGCGCCGACCACGATGGCGTGGCCTGCCGCGCCGGACAGGTCGGCCCACAGCAGGTCACGGCGCTGCTCGAACGGCTTGTCCACGATCGCCACCGGCACGATCAACTGCCCGTTGCCACCCCAGCCCGCCGGGCACAGCCCACGCTCGGGATCAACGCCCAGCGGCGTGAGTATCTGGTCCACGGTGGGCGGCTCGTCCAGCGGTGGCAGCCAGATCTGGTGTGCCGCAGGGCCTTTGCCGGCCAGCCGGGACACCATCGCCGCCATGATCGTCTCGCCCGTGGCGGGCTGATCGGGAGCGACCGCCGTGATCTGCGGCTGCGGTGGCCGTTCCGCCTCACCGACCGGGGCCAGCTTGAACGGCAACACCGTGTTCGGGCCGAGGACGGCCTGTTCGGCGGCTGCCGCACCCCTGGCCGGCAGTTCGCCGGACACGTAGGCGGCGCGCAGCCGGACCAGCGACTCGGTGTCGAACTTGAGGAACGCCGACCCGGGGATCGGTGGCAGTTGGTAGGCGTCCGCGACGCCCAGCACCGTCCTGCTCTCCGACGCGGAGAACGTGCGCAGGCCGATCCGGTAGGACAGGTGCGAGTCCAGGCCGCGCAGCCTGCCCTCCTCCAGCCGCTGCGACGCCAGCAGCAGGTGGATGCCGAGGCTGCGGCCCAGCCTGCCGATCATCACGAACAGGTCGATGAAGTCCGGTCGCGAGGACAGCAGTTCGCTGAACTCGTCGATGATCACCAGCAGCGACGGCAGTGGCGCCAGGTCCGCGCCCTGCTCGCGGGCCTTCTCGTAGTCCCGGACCGAGGCGTAGTTGCCGGCCGCGCGGAGCAGTTCCTGCCGGCGCACCACCTCGCCGTTGATCGCGTCGCCCATCCGGTCCACGAGCGGCAGTTCGTCGGACAGGTTGGTGATCACGGCGCACGTGTGCGGCAGTTCGGCCATGCCGGCGAACGTGGCGCCACCCTTGAAGTCGATCAGCGCGAGGTTCAGGTTCTCCGACGAGTGGGTGGCCGCGAGGCCGGTGACCAGGGTGCGCAGCAGTTCGCTCTTACCCGACCCGGTGGCGCCGATGACCAGGCCGTGCGGCCCCATGCCGCCCTCGGCGGACTCCTTCAGATCCAGTTCCACCGGCCTGCCGGTCGGGTCGACGCCGATCGGGATGCGCAAGCGGTTGCGCGGCGGTCGACGCTGCCAGGTGATGCCGGTGTCCAGGTCGCGGGGATCGCCGATGCCGAGCAGACCGGGTAGGCCCAGCGCGTTGGCCATCGGCGACTCGGACACCATCGGCGCCGCCCGGTACAGCGGGATCAACTGCCTGGCCAGCGCTTCGGCGGCCACCGGGTCGAACTGGTCGGGTTGACCGAGGAACGCGATCCGCTGCTCGTCGCCGGACCCGACCACCATGCCCACCCGGTCGCCGGACACGTGCAGGCACAGCGTGTTCGCGCCCGGATTGTGCAGTGGCGCCTCGCCGCTGACGTCCAGCACGGTCACCGCGTAGCGGCCGCCGTCCGGCGCGATCGCCAGGTCACCGTAGGTCCGGCCGCCGTCCACGACGACCACGATGTGCCGGTAGTCGTAGCCCATGCCGGTCGCCTTGGTGAACGGCGGCCGCTCGCCGAGATCCGGGCCGAGCAGCTTGGCCAGCGCGGTCAGGTTGTCGGCGACCAGTCGGGCCGGCCCGGTGGCGTCGGTGCTGCCGTCGTCCCGCGTCGGGGTCGCGTGCGAGTGTGGCAGCCACTTGGCCCACTCCCAGTCCGGGTGCCGGTCGTTCGCCACGCACAGCGCGATCCGCAGGTCGTCGGGGGAGTGGAAGGTGGCCAGTTGGGCCAGTAGCGCGCGGATCGCTGAGAGGACACGATCCCGGTCGCCGCTGACGTCCACGTAGGCGAAGGAGCGCAGCGAGATCGCCACCGGCAGGTTCGGCACGGTGGCGTAGGTGCGGATGAAGTGCCGCAGCGCCGTGGACGAGACGGGGTCCAGGTCCTCCAGTGGCACGGTCTGCGGCGCGCGCAGCGGTGTGGCCAGGCGTTGCGGGCCGATACCCACCCTGACCTGCCCGAAGTCCGGATCGGACCGGCGGCGTTCCCACAGTCGGCCCCGGTCCACGAACGCCCACAGGTCGGCCGGGCGCGGGGCCGCAGCGGCGAGCGTGGTCCGCTGGTGCTCGGCGATCTCCCTGACCCGCTGCCGCAGGCCGCCGAGATAACGCTGGTAGTCCCGCCGCTCCTCGTTGATCTGCGCCTTCTTCGCGGCGCCGCCGCGGGCCAGCGACATGATGATCATGCCGATCATCGAGGACACGAACAGCGCGCCGAAGATGTAGGTCATCGCGCCGCCGCCGCGCCCGATGTAGACGAACGACATGGCGCCCATGCCGAGCATCATCGGCAGGAAGAACATCAGCTGCATCGCGCCGGCATTGCTGCCCTTGGGCAGCAGGGGAGGCGACTGCAGCATGATCTCGCCCTGCGGCTGCTCGGGCATGGCGGCACGACGGGCCGGTGCGGTCACAGCACCCGATTGTGGTGATTCCGGCCAGCGGCTATGTGGGTAATTCTGCCGGCCGGGTCGCGATTGAGACGTGCTGGTCGCGCGGTTCGGGCTCGGCGCCTCCGGGTCTTGCCGGGTTGTCCGCGATCGTGTGCGTTGTCACCGCCCGGCGGCCACCAGATGCTCGTGATCACGCCACGGCGCCGCGTCCGACCACTCGCCGGTCAACACGAAGTCGACCATGAGTTGGCGCACCTCAGCCAGTGAGATGACGTTCTCCGCCGGGAAATACCAGGACAGTTCCGGGTCGTAGGGCACCCGTGGCGCGTCGGGTAGCGGATGGGAATTGTGGGTCGCGTGGACGATCGGGTTCGGATGTCTGAGGCCCAGCCGTACGAACTGCGCGGCGGCGCGATCACCCGCAACACCCACCTGCATGTATTCCCGGTGGTCGATATCGCGCATTTGCTCTCGCCAGGACCGCGAATCGTCGTGCTTCAGCTCCAGGAGCATCACGCCGTTCGGGTGCCCGGCGAGGTAGCGATCGATCATCGCGACCCGGTCGGCGTTGGTGGTGGCCGTCAAGTGAGGGGACGTCATGCCACCGCCGCCGATACGCACGCTCGTCATGGTTCCGCCCTCCCGGAAAAGGCCTCGTGGTGACCTCCTGGCCACCATACGACCATCGTGCTCCCCTTCGGCAGGATGAGCTTTATGAGTGCGACGCAGCCCGGCCCAGAGGCCCATGTGCATGGCCCTTCATCGTTGTTGATCACCAACACGCCGTAGGCGTGCCGGTCGTGGTGCATCAGCGCGGCGGCTTTGGGCTCGACATGGCCGGCGGCCTGCCTGCCCGGTGGCTGGTCTCTGATGATCGAACCAGTCTTCGCGCGGAGGTCGGGTCCTCACCGTTGGTCTCGGTGTAGAGCAGCCCCAGGTCACAGTCGCCCCAGCCAACTGGAGTTGTTGCTGCTGGGCAGTGGCCCACTTGGCGCTGACTGCGTCCTGGTGCAGGCAATCCTCGTTCGGATCGGCGTGTGCGATGCCTGTGCCGAGCACCATGCAGTTCGTCGTGCTCGGCCAGTGCCGAACTACGCCACTACTCCGTAGTGCTCCGCGAGGCCTGCGAACTCGTCGTTGCGGCGTCTGGTCGCCCGGTCCACGATCTCGCGCATCACGGCCGAGCCGAGTGGCTGGTAGCGGACCCAGTCCGGTGCCAGGTCCCTGGCCTGGGACAACAGGGTCAGCGCCCGCCGTTCCAGTCGCAACTCGGCCGCTGCCGCGGCGAGGTGGATCCGGTGGCCCGCTTCCCAGAACGCGGGCACCGGGCCGTTCGCCTCCGGGACCGTGTCTCCCAGGCGCAGCGCCTCCTCCGGGTCGCCGAGCCGGACGGCCTGGTCGACGCCTTGGATCGCTGCGATGCGCGGACCGAAGATGCCGGCTTCGCTGACCTCGTCTCTGCCTGAGCGCACCGCGGCCGCCTGGGCCACCCGCAGCAGCTCACCGGAACGCGCGCCCCGGTCTGCCCGCAGCGCTGCCGATGCCGCGTTGAACAGGAGGTTTCCGAACACGCCGAGCGCTCTGGTGTTCCGGTCGGACATCCTCGGCTCGACGCGCTCCGCCATCCGGACGGCGACCGTCTCCGCCTCGACCGTCCTGCCCTGCCGGACCAGCACCCAGACCAGGTACCGGGTGGACACGGCCACACCGATGTCCGGATCGTCGGACAGCTTGGCGACCCGGACCGCCCGTTCCGCCGCGATGAACGCCAGGTCGTCCATGCCGAACCGGCCCGCCGTGCCGGCGCCGAGCCGATATGCGCCACTGAGCACGGAGTACGCCGAATTGAGCCGCGCGCCTTTTGCCTCGTGCACCAGTCGGTGGGCGTCGGCGAGCAGTACCGGCAGGGTGTGCAGCAGTTCGGAGTGCCGGCCGGCGATATATGCCTGCCATGCGTATGACAACGAACCACGCAATTCGGCCAGCGGCACGGTTTCGCGAAGATCAGCGAAATCGGCGAGACCTGGTACTTCGACGGATGATGTCAACGCCTTGCGCAGGTCGACCATATCGCTGTGCGCCGGTTCGTGGGGTGGCGGGAGGATGCCGAGCAAGGTGGATGGTTCCACGCCCAGGGCCCTGGCCAGCTTGTTCAGCGTGGACGTGCGGGTGGTCTGCCGTTCACCGCGTTCCAGCCTGGCCACGGT
>DASXYT010000055.1:0-29808 GCA_036502345.1 Pseudonocardiaceae bacterium
GCTGTCGAGCCGTCGTCGAGAAAGAACGGAACGGTGCCGACGCTCAGGCGTCCGGTGCGATGCCCAACAAGTGCCGGAGGACGTCCTCGTCACCCGGTGACAGATCACTGACGAACGAGGCGAGTACCTGGCACCGGTTGCCCTCCGCGTCCAGGAGTCGGCGCATCCGCTGTGCGGCGAGCAGGGACTGGTCGGTCAGGGCGCGGTAGGCGTAGGCACGACCAGCGGGGTGGCGGCCGACCAGGCCCCGGGCGTACAGCCGGGACAGCACGGTCACGATCGTGCTGTAGGCCAGTTTCCTCGGATCGGTCAGCGCCAGTTCGGCCTGCACCTGCCCGGCGGTCATGGCGTCACCCGCCGACCACAGCAGGTCCAGGATCTGCTGTGACAGCGCGCCCGGCGGACGACGCGAGCCCTGCTCGGCGCCGGAGCCGTGGTACTCACCCATCCCGAATCCCGATCCGCTAGACGTGGTCACAACGTACTTCTACATCGTTGTAGTATTACTACAGCTCTTGTAGAACAATCAAGTCAACCCTGGTGGAGGCGGTCGTGGACCCGTTGAGCGCGACGTCGTGGCTGTCGAGCCTTGGCGCGCTGGGCGTCTTCGTGGTGCTGTTCGCCGAGACCGGCCTGCTGGTCGGGTTCTTCCTGCCGGGCGACTCGCTGCTGTTCACGGCGGGCCTGTTCTGCACCACCGCGACCACCGCGCCGATCCATCTGTCCCTGCCCGCCGTACTGGCGGCCGCCGTCGGCGGAGCGCTGCTCGGCGCCCAGGTCGGATTCGTGCTCGGCCGCCGAGGTGGCCGGGCGATGCTGGCCAGGGCCCGCAAGGGGCGCCTGCAGGCCGGTGTCACGCGGGCCGACGAGTTGTTCGCCCGCTACGGCTACCCCAAGGCCATCGTGCTGGCCCGCTTCATCCCCGTCGTCCGCACGGTGCTGAATCCGCTCGCCGGCATGCTCGCCGTGCCGACCCGCACCTTCACGGTGTGGCAGGTCGCGGGCGGTGTCGTGTGGTCGATCGGCCTCACCCTGGCCGGTTACGTGCTCGGCGCCACCGTGCCCGGTGTCGACAAGTACCTGCTGCCGGTGATCGCCCTCATCGTCGTCATCTCGCTGATCCCGCTCGCCCTGGAACTGCTGCGCGGTCGTCGCGAGTCGCGCGCCGGGACGAAGGAGTCCACGGAGGACACGATCCGATCGTAGATCCGCCTGCTACATCGGTGGCTGGACCAGACCGTTCTGGTAGGCGAAGACCACGGCCTGCACCCGGTCACGCAGGTTGAGCTTGTTCAGGACGCGACCGACATGCGTCTTCACCGTCCCCTCCGACACGGACAGCACGTCGGCGATCTCCGCGTTGGACAGGCCCTGCGCGACCTGGAGCAGCACTTCCCGCTCGCGGTCGGTGAGGCGCTCCAGCCGATCGTCACCACCGACGACGGCGTCACCACGCGGATCGGGCAGCCGATCGGCCATGGCATCCAGCAGCCGCCTGGTCACGCTCGGCGCGACCACCGCGTCCCCGCTGGCCACCGCTCGGATCGCCGACAACAGGTCCTCGGGCGGCACGTTCTTGAACAGGAACCCGCTCGCCCCGGCACGCAGGCCCGCGAAGACGTACTCGTCCAGGTCGAACGTGGTCAGGATCAACACCCTGGACCGTCCGTGCTCCCGCACGATCAGCCGGGTGGCGTCGATGCCGTCCATACCCGGCATCCGCACGTCCATCAGCACCACGTCCGGATCGAGTTGCGCGACCTGCCGCACGGCGGTGGCGCCGTCACCGGCCTCACCGACCACGCTCATATCCGGCTGGGACTCCAGCACCAGCCGGAAACCCAGCCGCAGCAAGGGTTCGTCATCGACCAGCAGGAGGCGGATGGTCACGAGTCGACCACCGCGGGCGGCTCGCCGCCGATGTCCAGCCGAAGTGCGACCCGCCAGCCGCCACCAGGTCCGGGGCCGGCCAGCACGTCCCCACCGAACATCGCGGCCCGCTCCCGCATCCCGGCCAGGCCGTGACCGGCCGGTGAGTCGGACGAGGGATCGCCGACGGTTGTCCCGTTGTCGCTGACCTCCAGTTCGAGCACTGGTTGCCGGTAGGACAACCGGACGCAGGCCTCGGTCGGTGAGTCGGCATGCTTGAGCACGTTGGTCAGCGCCTCCTGGGCGACACGGTAGACCGCGAGTTGCGCGGTGGTCGGCAGCTCGAACGGCCGGCCGGTGATGGTCAGCGAGACGGCCAAACCGGCAGACCTGACCTGGGACACCAGATCGTCGAGCTGCTCGATACCCGGTTGCGGCGCCCGGGACGCGTCCGGTGCCGCCTCGCGCAGCACACCGAGCAGCCGGTGCATCTCCGCCAGTGCCTGCCGACCGGTCGCCGAGACCTGCCGGGCGGCGCTGTGTGCCTCCGGTGAGCCGGTGCGCACGGCGAAGGCGGCACCGTCGGCCAGCGCGATCATCACCGAGAGATTGTGCGCGACGATGTCGTGCATCTCCCGCGCGATCCTGGCCCGCTCCCCCGCCGCCGCGATCTGGGACTGCTGATCGCGCTCGCGTTCGGCCCGCAGCGCGCGGTCCTCAAGAGAGGCCAGGTAGGCGCGGCGGGTACGCATGTTCACCCCGAGCACGAACGCCGCGATGACCATCCCGGTCAGGAACACCAACGTCGGCAGCACCCTGAACAGGCCGCCCCACTGGATGACCGCGAGTCCGACACCCAGTTCCAGCACGACGGCGGCCGCGACGGCATGCCTGCGGCCCCGGTGCGCGGCCACCGTGTACAGGGCGACCAGCAGCGCCGCGTCGCTGACCAGGAGAAATCCGAGGAACCACTGGGCGAGTGCCACCGCGCACAGCAGTCCGAACACCGGCAGTGGGAACCGGCGGCGCAGAGCCAGCGGTGCGCACAGCAGCACCGCGAACAGCCTGTCCTGCAGTACGCCGCCCTCCACGACCGCCCTGGCCCGGAAGAGGAGCAGCAGCAGACCCAGCGCGAGCAGGGCGTCGACGGCCTGCGGATGCCGCGCCGTCAGCGCGCGCAGCCCTGCCAGACCCGGCCAGCCGGTGCCCGGCCCGTGTTCGATCGGCCGTTCACCGGCTGGCCGGATGGCGTCGCTGGTCACGCTGTCATCATCCGCGCTCAGGCGTCCCGCCGTCGCACCAGCACCACGGCCAGCACGAAGCCGACGAGGGTGTACACGCAGAACCAGCCGAATCCGGTCCACGGGGCCAGCGACCCGGGGTCGGGATGGACGGCGGTGATCGCCTGACCGGCGTCGCTGGGCAGGTAGGGCACGATGTGCTGGGACCAGCTGTCCGGCAACGCCTCCCCGAGTGCCGGCAGCACCAGCAGCAGCCCGAACAGCGTGGCGATGCCACCTGCGGTACTGCGGATGATCCAGCCCAGCGCCACACCGAGCAGCCCGACCACGGTCAGGTACAGGCCGACGCCCAGCACGGCACGCAGCACACCCGGCGCCGACAGAGTGGTCTGGATGTGTTGCGAGCTGAGCAGTGCCTGACCGACGAAGAACGACACGAACGCGGTCGCCGTGCCCACGACGTAGGTCACGACGCCGAACACGACGACCTTCGCCCAGATCACCGGCAGCCGGGTCGGGGCGGCCGACATGGTCGCGCGGATCATGCCGGTGCTGTACTCACCGGTGACGATCAGGACACCCAGTACGCCGACGATCAGCTGGGCCAACGCGAAACCACGCAGGCTCGTGTCGGTCGCGTCGAAGCGCAGCCTGCCCGCCGCGGACATCACCGGCCACCGGTTGGCGGTCACCGCGGAGAACAACACGCCGAAGGCGATCATGCCAAGCACGGCGGCGCCCAGGGCGATGTAGGAGGAGCGCAGCGACCAGAACTTCAGCCACTCCGAGCGCACCACCCGCCACTGGGTGACCTTCAGGTCGCCGGGCAGGTGGGCGGCCAGGCCGGCAGGCGGCCCGCCGGGCGCCGAGCCCTTGGTGAGCGTGTCCGTGCTCATGCCGCACTCCGTTCCGTGCCGTGCCGGCCGCCGTCGGTGTCCACTCGGTACTCCACGGCGTCCTGGGTGAGTTCCATGAACGCCGCCTCCAGCGAGGCCTGCACCGGGGTGAGTTCCACCAGTGGCACGGCCTGGTCGCACGCGATCCTGCCGATCGCCTCGCTGGTCAGGCCCGCGACCTCCAGCACACCCGGTGCCACGCTCGTCACGCTGACGTCGGCACGCACCAGCAGGTCACGCAGCCTGCCGTCCTCGGGCGTGCGCACCCGCACGACCGCGCTGGATGCCATGTCGGTGAACTCGCGCACCGACACGTCCGCGATCAGCCGGCCACGACCGACCACCACCAGGTGTTCCGCGGTCAACGCCATCTCGCTCATCAGGTGCGAGGACACGAACACCGTGCGGCCCTCGGCCGCCAACGCGCGCAGCAGGTTGCGGATCCACAGGATGCCCTCGGGATCCAGGCCGTTGACCGGCTCGTCGAGCACCACAGTGGCCGGGTCGCCCAACAGCGCCGCGGCCACGCCCAGCCGCTGGCCCATGCCGAGGGAGAAGCCGCCGACCCTGCGCCGGGCGACATCGCGCAGGCCGACCAGGTCGATCACCTCGTCCACCCGGCGACGCGGGATGCCGGTGGTCAGCGCGAGGGCCAGCAGGTGGTTGTAGGCCGAGCGGCCGGTGTGCACCGCCTTGGCCTCCAACAGAGCGCCCACCTCGTGCAGCGGCGCCGAGTGCTGGGCGTAGCGCTTGCCGTTCACCGTCACCACACCGGAGGTCGGCGCGTCCAGGCCGAGGATCATCCGCATCGTGGTGGACTTGCCCGCCCCGTTCGGCCCGAGGAAACCGGTCACCACTCCTGGCCGCACGGTGAAGGTGAGATCGTCCACCGCGGTCTTGTCGCCGTAGCGTTTGGTAACGCCCCGCGCTTCGATCATGTCATCCCCTGTGTCCTGCCGCCGGTTCCGCTCCGGCGACCGTGCACGGCACCATGCCAGGACGTTGGACACCAGCACGACTGTCCAGAGGCGGATCTTCTCGCCCTGCGCATACGACCTGAGGCAGACGCCGTAGCCCGCAGGTATCACGGCGGGACACCCTCACGACGAGCTCACAACTCGATCGGCTAGCCTTCTACACCGTTGTAGAAATATTGGGCGGCTCTCCGCTCTCGCGTCAGGATCGGACACCAACGCATGCGGCCAGGTCCCGCCGATCACGAATTCGCCGACGACAGGCGACAGGGCATCCTCCAGCCGGGTGACGCCAACACCGAGGCGCCCAGGCGTGCACTGCGGGTACCAGAGATCACCGCGTACTTCTGGATCATCAAGGGACTGTCGACCGCACTCGGCGAGTCCACGTCGGACTATCTGGTGCGGGTGCTCAATCCTGTGCCCGCCGTCGGTCTCGGCTTCGTGGCGTTCGTGGCGGCGCTCGTCCTGCAGTTCTCCATGCGGCGGTACACGGCGTGGACCTACTGGTTCGCGGTCGTCATGGTGGGCATCTTCGGCACCATGGCCGCCGACGTGCTGCACGTCGGGTTCGGCGTGCCCTACGTCGTGTCGGCCACACTGTTCGCCATTGTGTTGGCCGCCGTCTTCGTCCTGTGGCAGCGGACCGAGCGGACGCTGTCCATCCACAGCGTCGACCGGCCTCGCCGAGAGGCGTTCTACTGGGCGGCGGTCGTGGCCACCTTCGCGCTCGGCACGTCGGCCGGGGACATGACGGCAACCACCCTCCACCTGGGATACCTCGGCTCGATCGTCCTGTTCGTCGTCGTACTCCTCATCCCCGCCGCCGGTTACCGCTGGCTGCACTGGAACGCGATCTTCTCGTTCTGGTTCGCCTACGTCATCACCCGACCCGTCGGGGCATCGATCGCCGACTGGCTGGGCAAACCGTCCGACGCGGGCGGGGTCGGGGTCGGCAGTGGCGTGGTGAGCCTGGTGCTCACGGTTCTCATCATCTGCATGGTCGGCTACCTCGCGGTCACGCACGGGGACGTCCAGCGCGAACCAGAGATCTCGACCGGCCAGCACCGATAGACCGACCCAGCAGGACCGACCGGCCCGCGCTACGCACCTCCACCCGAACCAAAAATCTACAACACTGTAGATTTTGCAATCATCGTGGAACAGCCCGGAAGGATGCCCTGTGCGGAAACGGATTCTGATCGTGTCGGCCCCGATCGGCGCCGGACACGACGGAGCAGCGCACGAACTCGCCGACCGCCTGCGGAGCCATCGGGTCGAGCACATCGACTTCCTGGACCTGCTACCCGGTCGGATCGGCAAACGGCTCTGCGACGCCTACCACCACCAACTGGAGTGGGCTCCCCGCAGCTGGGACTGGCTGCTCGGCGCGCTGGGCTCACCGGCACTGACCGCGCTCACCGTCCGTGCCTCGGCTCTGGCCTGCCGCGGCCTACTCGCCGTCACGGGCGAGGACACCGACCTGATCATCTCGACCTATCCCATCGCCAGCCATGCGACGGCGCACCTGAGAGCACGTGGGCAGCTGACCGCACCCTTCGCCGTCTACCTCACCGATCCCTCGGTGCACCGGCTGTGTGTCAGCCCGACAGCGGACCTGCACATCGCGCCGAACGAGACAGCCGCGGCGCAGGCCCGCCGGTTCGGCGCCCGGTGGGTCGAGATCGCAGGCCCCCTGGTCGGCTCCGCGTTCCGGCCCGTGGCATCCGTGGCCGAGCAGATCCAGGCTCGCCGGTCGTTAGGCCTGCCGGAACACCAGCGGCTGGCCCTGGTGGTGTCCGGGTCGTGGGGCGTCGGTGACGTCGAGCGGATCACGCACGACGTGGCGCACTCCGGCGCGGCGCAACCGGTGGTCGCCTGCGGCCGCAACTCCGCCCTGCTGCACCGCCTCCGCCACGCGGGCCATCCGAATGTCTTCGGCTGGATCGACGACATGCCGCGACTCATCCGCGCCTGCGATGTCGTGGTCCAGAACGCGGGCGGGCTGACAACGTCGGAGGCGCTGGCGTGCGGTCTGCCGGTGGTCACCTACCGCTGCCTGCCCGGCCACGGCCGGTCCAACGCGCGGGTACTCGCCCAGGAGGGCCTGGTGCCCTGGATCCGCTGCCCCGAGGACCTGCCTGCCGCGCTCGCGACCACTCCCGCTCCCCGGCACACCGCACATCGGGACCCCACGTTCCTGTTGGCGGAACTGCTGGGCACGACCAACCTCGCGGCATGAGGGCGTTGTCCTCGCTGCCCGGCCTCGCACTGTCCTCGGTGGTGATCGCCTGCGTCGCGCACGCGGCGCCCACAGTTGCCTTCCTGCCAGGGCCACGCCGTCGTCTCCTGCCGACGCTGGCGGGCATCGGCGATCCCGGCCATGTGGCGCTGACGTTCGACGACGGTCCGTCGACCCGCTCCACACCCTTGTTCCTGGACCTGCTGCGCGAACGTGGTGTCCGGGCAACCTTCTTCCTGTTGGGCGACCAGGTCGCACGCACACCCGACATCGCCCGCGCGATCGTGGCCGAGGGGCACGAGGTCGCGGTACACGGCTGGAACCACCGGTGCCTGCTGCGCAAAGGTCCATACAGGACACAGGCCGAACTGCGCGCCGCGCGGGACGTCATCGAGGACACCACCGGCGTACGTCCCCTGCGGTTCCGCGCACCCTACGGTGTCTTCAGCACCTCGTCGCTGCTCGCCGCACGGTCACTCGGGCTCACCCCGGTGTTGTGGAGCGCATGGGGCTTCGACTGGACCGAGCGCGCCACCGGTATGTCGGTGCGGCGCAGGGTGTTGAAGGACCTCGACGGCGGCGGCACCATCCTGCTGCACGACTCCGACATCGCAGCGGCCCCGCAAGCATGGCGGTCCACCCTCGACGCGTTGCCGCACGTGCTGGACGAGTGCGCGCGACGTGGATTCGAGGTCGGCCCGCTACGTGATCACTCGTGATCGCCGCCTCGATGCGCGCGACCGGTCAGGAGACCTCGTCCGTGGAGTCACGCAACAGGGCGCGCAGGACCTGCTCGTCGTGGTCGGACAGATCTGACACGAACCGCACGAGCACACTGTCCCGGTCCGGACCGGCGTCCAACACCTTGCGCATCCGGCGGGCGGCCAGCCCGGTCTCGTCCTCGACAGGGGAGTAGGCAAAGGATCGGCCCTGTTTCTCCCTGGTCGCCGCGCCCTTGTCGTGCAGGCGGCTGAGAATGGTGACCACCGTGGTGTACGCGAGGTCGCCGGCCACCAACGGCTGCACCTCGGCCGCGGTCATCGGTTCGCCGGACGCCCACAACGCCGCCAGCACCTCGGCCTCCAGCTTGCCGGACGCTCGCCGCTGTGGCCCCTCCCCTCGACGCGACATACCCACAATCTACAACCGGTGGTGGCGACGTCTGTCGAATCCCGACCTGATCGACCACGCCGGACAGCACACAGCATCTACATCGTTGTAGAATTCAGTCGCGATGACCGCTTCCTCTGATGACCCAGGACACCAGGGCCTGAGTGGCGGCACGACCATGCCGGCTCGTCGGACGTTGTTCGTCATGGCGGCCGTGGCGCTGGTCGTGTTCGTGCTGTTCGGTGTGCTCGCGGAGGTGCCGTGGCCGTGGCTCCGACATCTCGATGCGCTCGCGCCGGCCAACGGCTACCGGCTGTCGTCGCACAGCGCGGCGGTACGGATACCCGCACTCGTGATCACGAATCTGGGCAGTCCGCTCGCGGTGGACATCGTGACGGTGCTCGCAGCCATCTGGTTGTCGCTGGTGCGACGCAGGCGACTGGTTGTTGTCGTGCTGGTAGCCAGGCTGGGCGAACTGGCCTGTGAGTCGCTGGCCAAACTGGTGGTCGGTCGGCCGAGGCCACACCTGCTGCCGATGCTGACCTCTGCTTCCGGCACGAGCTTCCCGTCCGGTCACGCTGCCGGCTCGGTCGCTGCCTACGGCACGATCCTGCTGGTCGTGGCCGTGTGCGTGGGCCGGCCGCCGAGTCGGTGGATCGTGGTACTCGTGGCGGTGTTCCTGTGCGCGGTGGCAACGTCCAGGGTGATGCTCGGCGTGCACTACCCGACCGACGTACTGGGCGGCATGGCGCTCGGCCTGGCATGGGTGACTCTGGCATGGTCACTGAGCGGTGCAACCGAGCGAGGAGAGTAGTTGAAGCGGGGCGCGAACCGTGCGGTGCTGATCACGATCGTGCTGATCGTGGTCGCCGGTGCCGGTGCTGTGTGGTTCTTCGTCCGGTCTCCGTTCGCGCCGCCCCCAGGCTGCACGGTCGCAGGCGCCACAGCGGGATCGTCGGGCTTCGCGCTGAGCCCGGAGCAGGCCGGCAACGCCGCCACGATCGCGGCGGTCGGCCAGCGGTTGGGCATGCCGGACCACGCCGTCACCGTCGCCCTGGCGACCGCGATGCAGGAGTCGGATCTGGCGAACCTGTCCGGCGGTGACCGGGACTCGGCCGGCCTGTTCCAGCAGCGGCCCAGCCAGGGTTGGGGCACGTACGCGCAGGTGACCGACCCGGTGCACGCATCCATCGAGTTCTACGACCACCTCCGCAAGCTGTCGGGCTGGCAGCAGCTCAGCGTGACCGAGGCCGCCCAACAGGTGCAGCATTCCGCCGCTCCGGACGCCTACGCCGTGTGGGAGCCGGAGGCCAGGGCACTCGCGGTCGCGCTCACCGGCGAGGCAGCAGCCGCCCTGACGTGCCAGAACCTGACGATCGCAGCACCCAGCGCGAGCCTGGCCGACCTGGCGGCGGCCGAGTGGGGCACCAGCACACTCAGCGGACCACACAGCACGGCGAGGGGGTGGGCCATCAGCAGTTGGCTGGTCGCCCACGCCACGCGGTTGGGCATCGATCGGGTCACCTACGGCGGTCGGACGTGGACCGCGGCCTCCGGCAGTTGGCAACAGGGTGGCCCGGTGACCGACACCCTGTCACTGCACCAGGTCCCGGCGACCACGAAACCGCAAGGCTGAACCCTGCGTCAACGCCGACAACTGTCCTTCCTCAGCGCAGGCTCCTCAGCGCAGACTCCTCAGCGCAGATGCCACAGCGCCACCGCGTTGCCGCCATCCGGCGCGGTGCCGACGATCGAGGACAGGCCAGGTGTGAAGGCGACCACGCCCGCCCCCTCGGTGCTGCGGGTGTGGACCGCTGTGCGGACAGGGTGGTCAGGGTCGGCGACATTCCACACCATGACCACGTCGTCGCCCATCTCGACGGCGAACGTGTGACCGTCCGGGGAGAACGCCGATGTGGTCAGGGTGTCGGACAGGCCGATCTGGTGGTTGCCAGCACCCTGGACCGGGGCCAGGACGACGGGCCTGCTCAACTCGTCGACATGCCACAGGCGGATCGTCCCGTCCGAGTCCGCGGTGGCCATCAGGCGACCGTCGGGAGAAAATACGACAGGCGTCACGATGCTCGTGTCCTCGCCGCTGGCGATGTCGGTGATCCGCGTCGGGCGGGTCGGATCCGTCACGTTCCACAGTGCCACGGTGCCGTCATCGGCCCTGGTGGCCAACAGATGGCCATCGGGAGCGAACACCGGTTCAGCACCGGTGACCGTGGCCAGCCGGACACCCGCCACGGACGACAGGACGGTTGTCGGGGTCGTGGTGAACGAAGTCCCGGCGTAGACGAGGCCGTTCGGGGTGAACGCGCCGAGGTCGCCGCCGTCGACGGTGCCCATCCGGACCGGGTGACCCGGGTCGGCCACGTTCCACAGCGTCGTCCTGGTGCTGTTGTGCACGGTGGTGGAGAGCTCCCGACCGTCGGCGGAGAACGCGACCGGGTCGCCGCCGTCGAACCCGGCGAGGTGGGTCGGCCTGCCGGGGTCGCTCACGTTCCAGAGTTGGTCCTCGCTGGCCATGGTGCGACCGTCCGGGGCGAAGCGCGCCGTCCGGTTCACACTGACGGTGCGGACCGGGTGGGCCGGGTCCGTCAGATCCCACAGGCTCGTGGTCATGCCACCGTCGGCGCCGGCCAGCAAGGCACGGCCGTCCGGAGTGAGCGTCATCGACGTGGCGCCGACGCCGCCGAACCGCGGAATGTACTGCTGGTCCAGGACTGTGACGAAAGGGAAGCACAGCGCCGCGATCGCCGCGAGCACCGTCGCCGGCACCAACCATCTCGCTGTCAACCGGCCGCCGATGGCACCGCACACGAGCCCGACCACCGGCAACGTCAGGAGCACCAGCAGGTAGCTGCCGCCCACGCTGATCACATCCGGCGCCAGCGCGGCCGGGCCACGGTCGATGATGGCGCTGTCGACGAGGTCCGGTCGCAGCCAGATGGCAGCACCCCCGAACACGGTCGCCACCAGGGCGGTCGCCGCGCTGGTACACCCGCCGGCCAGCACACCGTGGTGGACATCCCGGTTGCGCCGAGCGGCCAGCGCACCAGCCATGGCCGGCGCCCCGACCAGCGGCAACGCCAGGGCCACCGGGTACACCAGCGTCCACGGGCCTGCGACACCGAGCGGCTGGTTGAACGGCAGCACCACGAGCCAGACCAGGCCGCCGATCGCACCGATGGCCGTGCTCGTGGTCACCGTGCCGGCCGGCAGCAGGGACCGGGCCGACGTCACCGCGAGCGTCGCGAGCAGATAGCAGGCCAGCAGCAACATCACGACGCCCAGCCAGACCGTGGCCGCGGCCACGCCGTCATCGACCTGCGGGATGGTCGCCGTCATGAAGCCGACCGTCACGACAAGGCAGCCCGCGACCATGCCGTAGCCGACACGTCGGGCGATCCTGGCCGCGCGGGACGCACCGGACTGTCCGAAATAGCCGTTGCCCCTGCCCAGCCACCACAGCCCCGGCGGTAGCACCAGCACCAGCCCGATCACCTCACCGGCGAACGTGCCGGTCAGGCCGCTCACCAGGGCAAGTGTCACGGTGGCAGCCTGTGCCGCGATCGCCCCGATCACCCTCCACAGTGGACCCTGCCACAAAGCCACCCGTAGGCAGCCGATCGCGAATCGGCCGCGCTCGCCGCCCCTCTCGATCTGGGCCAGTTCCGCGACCATGGCCTGGCCCCACTCCCCCCGGGTGGAGGGCATCAGACGCAGCGCGTAACCCAACAGTCTGTCGGCCGGGTCGAGGCCGGCCCGGTTCACCACGCTCTCCGCAGTTCAGGCCGAGCCGGGTGGGCGTCCGACGCCACTTCGGCCGCGAGGCGCACACCGGCGCCGGACAGGCGGTAGAGGTGTCGAGGCGGGCGGCCCGGTGGCGGGTCGGCCTCCCAGGTCGCTTCCAGCAGGCCGCGGTCGGACAGGCGCATCAGGATCGGGTAGAGCGAGCCGGCCTTGAGTCCGACCTCCTGCCCGAGTTCGTAGCCGTAGCGCCATGTCGAGGTGTCGGCGGCGAAGGCGCACAGCACCGCGGCGGTCTGCGCGGAGGGCCGGCGAGTGGAAGCCATCCACTAACTCTATATAGGTAGAGTCACCTTCCGCAATGAGCTGCCCGAAGCAGCTGACACGCTTCGAGCGTCCAGGACGGGTCGATCAGGCGCACTGGGACTTCGCTTGGGCGTTCCGTCGAGTGCCGCCACGGACCTGGGCACGATCTGTGTTGATCGAGAAAGTATCGGGTGACCTGATATTGCTAGGCTGGGTACCGTGACCAGCAACGAAGCCGACCGTGCGCACGCGACGGACCGCGTCGGTGACCGCTCACCGTTCGCGCTGGGCTTGATGCTGCGCCGCGCCCATGCCCGCGCCGCCGCCGTGATGAGTGAGGCTGTCCGCCCGTTCGGGCTGGAACTGCGGCACTTCTCGATGCTGATCATCCTGGTCGACCGCGGCCCCACCACGCAACGTGACCTGGTCACCGAGATGGGCTGGGACAAGGCAGGCGTCATGCGCGTGGTCGACGACCTGGAGTCGCGGGGCCTGGTGGTGCGCAAGCCGGTGCCGGGTGACCGCAGGGTCCGACTGGTGGAGATCACCGCCCGTGGCCGCAAGGTGTTCGATGCGGCGCACGCCGAGGCGCCGCGGCTGGCCGAGCGGTTGGTGTCGCACCTGGCCCCAGGGGAACCCGATCAGCTGCTGGACCTCGTGACCCGGTTCGCCTATCCGTCGGCAACGGGCGAGGACGTGTAGCCGCTCACGGCCGCAGTGCGCGGCCGAGCCAGGCGTGCGCGGCGCCACCCTCGGCCGGGTCGTAGTCGGGATGCGCACGCCGGCCGTGCTCACGGGCCAACGACGCCAGGTCGTGCACGTCAGGTTGCCAGCCGTGCCGGCGCAACCATGCCGCCGGATCGCTCGGCCCCGGCTGCCACAACGCCACCAGGTCGGGAGACATCCGGGTCAGCGCCGCCCGCAGTGCCGGACTGTTCTCGACGTGGTCGAAGGCCAAGCGGCTGCCCCGGGCGCTCACCGAGGTGATCATCGCAAGGAGCCGGTCCGCCGCGGTCTCGTCCAACGCGTACAGCAAACCCTCGACCAGCCACGTGGTCGGGCGATCCGGCCGGAACCCGGCGCGGACCAGCTCGGTCGTCCAGTCCTCGCGTAGGTCGACAGGCACCGCGTGACATGGGCAGCGCGGCGACTCCGTCGCCATGGCATCGGCCTTGAACCGCAGTACCTCGGGTTGGTCGAGTTCGTACAGCTCGGTGTCCACGGGCCAGTCAAGTCGCCACGCGCGACTGTCCATTCCGGACGCGACGAGCACGACCTGCCGGCAACCGTCGGCCGTGGCGACTGTCAACGCCTCGTCCAGGAAACGGGTCCGCACGGCGACCTGTTCCCGCATGATCGCCACGAAGTCCTGCTTGGCCTGCTGAGGGGTAGCCGGGTAGCCGGCCACCTCCAGCAGCATCGCGGCGTGGGGATCGGTGAACAGCCGGTCCGCCCGGCGGTCCTCGGCCGCTCGTAGCGCCGCGACCTCGAACGCGGTGCGCCCGATCATGTCGATCTCCCCGAGGCCCATGGCCCTCCGTTCGCAAGTCGTTTCACTTGCGACCGTATCATCTGACACAATTTAGGACGACCGGGTGGGTGCCGAGGCGACCCGGCACCCACCCGACAGCCGATCGACTCAGGGGGAACTGCTGAGGTTGACGAGGTAGTTCTTCTGGATGTCGGCGGCCGACGGCGCGGCCTTCTTCGCCTTCGCCGCCGCCTCGGCGAAGGCGGACCGCATCGCTGACAGGTCAGCACTGTCGAACGCCGGGGTCTTGGCCCAGACACCGAGGAAGAACGTGTAAGCGGCGTCGACCTGGGACTGGTTCTTGATCCCGGTGTACTTCATGATCGCGGCCTTGGTCTGGGTCGGGTTCGACCGCAGATAGGCCAGTCCGTCCACCTCGGCCGCGTAGAACTTCTTGGCCACCGCCATGTTGTCGTTCAGCCAGCTGGACGAAACAACGGCAGCCACTGTGGCGTTCGGGGTGTTGGTCATCGTCGCCAGCAGCTTGTAACCCTTGGTCTGCAGAGTCAGATCGTTCGGCGGAGCACTGAACGTCGCCACAGCGGCACCTGTTTCGACAGCGGTGTACTCCGCCGCAGTGGTGCCGACATAGACCCGCTGCACCGCGTCGGCGGGCATGTTGTTCTGCTTCAGGTACTCGGTCAGGGCGAAGTCGCTCTCGGTGCTCGGCGCGCCGACGGCGACCTTCTTGCCCTGGAGGTCGGCCGCGCTGTGGATGCTCGGCGCCGCCCACAGTCGCAGGTTGTAGGTGCTCTGCGAGATGTCGATGAACTTGAGCGGAATACCCTTGAGGATGGCCGATGCGCTGTTGACCGCCGGGCCGAGGCCGATCTGACTGTGCCCACTGACCAGTGCGGCGTCCAGCTCCGAACTGCCCTGCAGGGCGTTGAACGTCACCTTCAGACCGTGCTTGGCGAAGATGCCCGCCTCCTGCTCGGCGTACAGATTGCCGTAGGCCGCGGTGATCGCCGAGTAGGTGATGTTGATCGTATCCACCCCTCCGGACGAACCGCTGCCGGACGAGCCGGAAGAACCACACGCGCTCACTGCCGACAGCAACGCCACCAGGCCGATGACCGCTGTTGTCCGGTAACCCTTTCTCATCGCGAATCAATCCCTTCTCAAAGCGGTCTTACTGGGGCTCTGCCCAGAGGGCGTACCGCCGGTACAAACCACCGACGATGTTGTTGAGCACGATCGCGACGACAGCCAGAATGACGATGCCCGCCATCGACTCGGCGGTGTTGAACTGCGCCGCCTGCTGTTGCACGAAGAAACCGAGACCACCGCTGCCCATGAAGAACTCGGCCACGATGGCACCGACCAGTGCCCGGCCGATGGCCAGGCGGACGCCGGACAGGATGTAGGGCACCGTGGCCGGCATGGCGACCCGCAGGAAGTAGATCGTCCTCGGGGTGCAGAAAACCTTGGCCACCCGCGAATAGTCCCGGTCCAGACTGCGCACGCCCGCTATCGTGTTCATCATCAACGGCAGGATGCCGCTCCAGATCACCAGGACGATCCGGGACTCGTTGTCGATGCCGAACCAGAAGATGATGATCGGCAGGAACAACACGAACGGCACCGAGTAGAGAATGTCGATCATCCCCCGCGTCAGGTGGTAGAGCGTGTTGTTCGCGCCGATGATCAGGCCGAGCGGGATGCCACCCACGATGATGATCAGCAACCCGATCAACAGTTCCCAGCCGGTCTTGCCCAAAGTGGACCAGATCGAACCGTCCTGGAAGATCGTGTACTCCGCTTTGGCGATGTCGATCGGCGAACTGGAGAAGGTGGGGTTGACCACGTTCGTGTCCGCACAGATCTGCCACGCCACCAGGACGACCAGGATACCGAGCAGGGAGAGCAGGCCGCCCTGGCTGCGGAACCAGAAGTTGCTGCCCCGTGATGGTCGCTTCGGCATGATCGGCCGGACCGACCGGACCGCGTCGTCGAGCACCGTTGCCATGTGTCATCCACCTCCCTGGCCGGCTCGTTTGCCGCTGTGCAGCGCTTCGAGCAGTTCGTCGCAGTACTCGGTGAACTGCGCGCTGCGCTTCCAACTGGCGTCCCTCGGTCGAGGAACGTCGATCTTCACCTCGTGCGCCACGTGCGCGGGCGCCATGGAGAAGACGAACACCCGGTCGGCCAGCAGGACGCTCTCGGCCACGTCGTGCGTGATGAACAGCGCTGTCTTGCCCTCGCCCCGGCCGTCGTCGGACTGCCAGATCTGCAGCAGTTCCTCCTGCAGGGTCTCGCGCGTCATGGCGTCCAGTGCGCCGAACGGCTCGTCGAGCAGGATCAGGTCGGGATCGGTGGCCAACGCCCTGGCCAGGTTGGCCCGTTGCCGCATACCGCCGGACAACTCCTGAGGCATCTTCGTGGCGTGTTCCCGAAGACCGACCAGGTTGATCAGGTGGTCCACCCGCTCCTGGTCCTGCTTGCCGCGCCGCCGCTGGGCGACCAGTCCATAGGCGACGTTCTCCCGGACGTTCCGCCACGGGAACAGCGACGCCTGTTGGAAGACCAGGGACCGCTGCTTGTCCGGGCCCAGGATCGGCTGCCCGTTGAACGTGAGTTCGCCGCCGGTCACCGGCACGAGGCCGGCCACCGCCTCGAGGAAGGTCGACTTGCCACAGCCGCTCGGGCCGACGATGACCGCGAACTCGCCCCGCTGGATCTCCAGGTTCATCCCGGCCACCGCGGCGTTGAACTCGCGGTGCCGGCCGACCTTGTAGCCCAGCGTCAGGTCATGTGCCCGCAACCCACTTGAGTTCGGCGGCTGCTCCAGCGTGACCGGGGCGTCGCTCGCGGTGGGAGCGTGGGAACCGGACATGACTACAGCTCGCCTTTGCAGAATGCCGTCACCAGCGTGTTGAAGGCGGTGGGCTGGTCGACCCAACAGAAGTGGTTGGCGTCGTCGAAGACGTGCAGCTGTGAGCCGGGGATCTTCTTGAACAGCTCGATTCCCTTGTCGATGCCCTTGTTCGAGTTGCGGCCCCAGAGCACCAGGGTCTGCATGGTCAGGTCGTGCACCAGTTCGCTGATGTAGGTGCCGTCGATCGAGTAGCCCGCGTACTTGCGTTCCCATGCCGTGGCGGCGTCGGCCCAGAACTGGCGCTGGTAGTTGTAGTGGATCTCGTTCCACTTCTCCGACAAGGTGAGCATGCGCCGCAGGTACGGCTCGGGAATGTCCTTGTGCTGCACGAACATCCTGGCGTGCTCACGTACTCCGTCGATGGTCTACAGGTTCTGCGTCGGCACCATGTTGTTCTTCTCGAACGCGGTGTCGAAGTAGGGCAGATGCCGGCTCTTGCCGTCGGCCGACCAGCCGGCGCCGGCCGTGCTGCCGCTGTCCACGACGATCAGCTTCTCGACCAGGTCCGGCCGGGTCAGCGCGATGTAGGTGACGATCCAGCCGCCCTCGGACTGGCCGAGCAGGTGGACCTTGCCCAGGTTGAGGGCATCCAGGGTGGCGATGACGTGCTCGGCCCGCTGCGTGGGGTCGCACAGCTTGGTCAGGTCACGGGGAGCGTCGGTGTCGCCGTAGCCGAGTTCGTCGATCGCGAAGACGTGGAAGCCCCGCTTGGCCAGCGGACCCACCACCGGGTACCAGCGATCCGACGCCATGCCGAGCTCCATGCCACCGCCGTGGACCAGGAACAGCGGTGCGTCGCTCGGCGAGCCGGCCTCGAGGTAGTGCGTGCGATAACCGTCCGCCTCGACGTACTGGCTGCTGACCAGGTCGGCGTCGACGAACAGCTCGTGCTGTACGGAATCGATGGTGGATGTCATCGGGTGTTCTCTCCTCTGAATGGTTGTTCGGTTCAGAGCACGTCCTGGATCGAGTCGGGGTGGGCGGCAGCACGGCCGGTCAGCGGGCGACCATGCCGGCCGACAGATCGATGTCGGCTCCGCAGAGGCCGGGCATCGTCAACATCGCGACGGCCGCCTGTCCCACCTCCTGTTCGGTCACCATCCGGCCCAGCGCCGCTCGCGCGACGAACTCGGCTTCGACCTGTTCGTAGGTGGTGCCGGCCAGGGCGGCAGCGCGCCGGAAGTTGCCGTGCATGCGTTCGCTGTCCACATAGCCCGGTGACAGGGTGTTCACCAGGACGCCCTTGGGGCCGACCTCGAAGGCCAGCGTCGCGGTGAGCCCGATGAGTGCCATCTTCGACGCCGTGTAGGGCGTCCGGTTGACCAGCGGTCGCTTGCCGCTGACCGAACTGAGGTTGATCACGTCCCCGCCGCCCCGCGCGATCAGGCGCGGCAGGAAAGCCCTACACAGCAGGAAGACACCGCGCACGTTGGTGGCGAAGACCTGCTCCCAGTCGGCCAGTTCGATGTCGACCAGCGGGCTGGTCGGTCCGGGGATCCCGGCGTTGTTCACCAGGATCGACACGTCGATCGACTCGACTGAGGCCGCCAACGCGGCCACGGCTGCCTCGTCCGAGACGTCGCAGGTGCGCACCACCGGCGTGGCCGCCGGGCCGGGCAGGGCGGTGATCTCCTTGGCCACCGCGGCCAGCTTGGCCTCGTCCCGGCCGACCAGCACCAGGCCTATCCCCCGCTGCGCGTAGCTGAGGCTGATCGCCCTGCCCAGCCCGCTACCCGCTCCGGTCACCAGGGCGGTACGACCCGCCAGCAGGTCAGACGGCATGCCCGCTCACCTGGTCCACGTTCCAGGGCAGCTCGCCACCCGCGTACTTGGCAGCCCGGACGTCACCGGAGCGGGCGTGGCCCTCGAACAGCTCGACCCTGGCCGCCCGGCCGCACAGCCGACCGAGTTCGGCGCTGGACTCCAGGTCCGTGACTTCCTGGTAGGTCGTGGTGCGCAGGTACTTCCCGACCCACAGGCCGCCGGTGTAGTGCGCGGCACCCCGGGTCGGCAGGGTGTGGTTGGTGCCGATCACCTTGTCGCCGTACGAGACGCAGGTGCCCTCGCCGAGGAACAGCGCGCCGTAGTTGCGCATCGCTTCGAGTGCATTGCGCGGTTGCCGGGTCAACACCTGGACGTGCTCGAAGGCGAACGTGTCGGCCACCGCGTACGCCTCGGCCTCGTCGTCCACGACGATGACCTGGCCGTGGTCGGCCCAGGCGGGCTCCGCGTAGTCGCGGGTCGGCATACCGGGCAGCAGTCGTGCCACGTGGGCCATCGCCTCCCGCGCCACACGCTCCGAACTGGACACCAGGACCGCGGGCGAGTCAGGGCCGTGCTCGGCCTGGCTGAGCAGGTCGACGGCGACGATGAACGGGTCCGCATCGTCGTCCGCCACGATGAGGATCTCGGTCGGTCCGGCGAACAGGTCGATCCCGACCTCACCGAACAGCTGCCGCTTGGCCTCGGCGACGTAGGCGTTACCGGGGCCGGACACCATGTCGACCCGCTCGATGGTCTCGGTGCCGACGGCCATCGCCGCGACGGCCTGGACCCCGCCGAGCAGCAGGATCTCGTCGGCGCCTGCCAGCGACATGGCGGCGATAGTGGCGGCCGGGATCTCACCGCGGATCGGCGGCGTGCACGCGACGACCCTGCCGACTCCGGCCACCTTGGCCGTCACCACGGTCATGTGGGCCGAGGCCACCAGCGGATAGCGGCCACCGGGGACGTAGGCGCCCGCGGCGTCGACCGGCAGGCTGCGCTGGCCGAGGAACACGCCGGGCATGGTCTCGACCTCGAAGTCGTGCAGCGATTCCAGTTGTCGCCGGGCGAAGTCCCGCACGTTGGCCTGCACGGTCACGATGTCGGCCAGGACCTGCTGCGGCACCTGGGACTTGATGCGTTCGATCTCGTCGGCCCCGAGCCGGAAGCTCTCCGGTGACCATTTGTCGAAGCGTTCGGAGTACTCGCGTACGGCGGCGTCGCCCCGCTCACGAATATCGGCGATGACGCCGGCAACGACCTCAGCTGTCGAGTCGGCCGCTCTTGCCGGGTCGGACTCCGACGCCGACTTCAAGAAGCGCTTCATTGGACTTCCTCGCCTTGGAACTGAAGGGAACACTGGTATGCATCCGCATACATGTCAAGACCGGACGCCAGACCCCTTGGCATGGCAGGGAGTTCAGTGGCGCGAGCCGATTGGCGTGGCGCAAATCACGTTCTAGCAGGTCTTCCGGACCAACCGTCGACATCGGACTCGGCTGGGACTAAATTCCACTGTGCACGGAAGGCGCGGCGCACGGCCGCCGCGCCGCGCTGGCCTATTCATCGCCGCTCGGTTCAGGTTCGAGGCCGGCCGCTCGTACGGCGGCGATCGCGCAGGCCTCATCGACCTCCGAGGTGTCACCGCTGACCCCCACCGCACCGATGATGTCACCGCCGCTGCGAATCAACACACCGCCCGGCACCGGAATCATGCGTCCTTCCGATGCCGCGCTCATCGCGGCGGCGAAGGGCGGATTGTTGGCCGCCCGGCGGGCCAGTTCCCGCGAGCTGACCCCCATGCCCAGCGCCCCCCACGCCTTGCCGGTGGCGATCTGCACCCGCAGGATGCCGGAGCGGTCCTCGCGGTGGGTGACGACGACGTGTCCGCCGGTGTCGAGCACGACGACGGTCAGCGGCTTGGCCTGCTGCTCCCGTCCCCTGGCCAGCGTGCCGGACGCGATCTGGATGGCCTGGTCAAGGGTGATCACCGCATACTCCCGTTGTCGATCCGGTCGTTGGCCAGCAGCGTGAGCAACGCGGCGGCGTCGTGGTCGCCGAGCCCGTCGGCCTGTGCCCGGTCGTAGAGCGACACGGTCGCGTCGAGCAGCGGCGTCGGCAGGTCGAGTTGGCGCGCGTAGTCGCGCACGATGTCGACGTCCTTGACGAACATCGAGATCTTCGCGGTCGCGGGCAGGTAGTCCTCGTGGACCATCAGCCGGCCACGCTTGTCGAAGATGACCGAGCTGCCGGCACCGTCCCGAATCGACTCCCACACCTCGCCACGGTCCAGTCCGGCCCGGATACCGAGCGCGAAGGCCTCGGCCGTTGCGACGTTGTGCACGGCCACGAGCAGGTTGGCGATGAACTTCATCACCGAGCCGTTGCCGAACTCGCCGAGGTAGCGCACCGACCGGGAGAACGCCTCCAGTACCGGCCGGACCGTCTCGAACACGGTCGGGTCACCGCTGCCGTAGACGACCACGTCGCGGGTCAGGGCCTGCGCTCCGGTACCCGACAGTGGACAGTCGAGCAGGTCGATGCCGGCGTCGGCCAACAGGTCGCGGCACCCGGACTTGACCTCGGCCGGCATCGTCGAGGTCTCGACCACGACGGTGCCCCGGCGGCCCACCCCGGCTATCTCGGCACAGGTACTGGTGACCGCGTCGGCCACCGGCAGGGACAGGATGACGACGTCGGCCGTCGCGGCGACCTCGGCGGCCGACCGGGCGGTCGTGCCGCCGGCAGCGGTCAGCCGCGCCAGTCGGTCGGGCTCGGTGTCGTAGCCGACCACGCCGTGCCCGGCGGCGAGCACATGGGTGGCCATCGCCGAACCCATGATGCCGACGCCGATCAGGCCTGTCCGGGTCATCGTCCGCCCCTCCGTCGGGTCGCGCCACGGGCGGCTGCCCGGTCGACCTGCAGTTATGCAAGCAGCCCGGTGTGACCTACGTCTTGCCCCGATCCGAGCAATACCGCCGGAGATCTTCACGAATCCGAGCAAGACGGGGCGCCAGGTGCTCACCTAACGTTCTCCCCTGCCGTTGGCCATTCATCCGGGCACTCACCAGGCGGACTCCCGAGGGGCTTTCATGACGCAGACCGAGAACGTGGAGATCACGTTCGACCTGTTCCACGAGTACTACCGTGCCTGCTCGAACTGGGGCCGATGGGGCACGGACGACCAGCGGGGCACGCTGAACCACATCACGCCGGAACACATCCGCCACGCGGCCGGGCTGGTCCGGACCGGCAAGGCGATCTCGTTGCAGCTCCCGCTGGACGACCATGGACCGCAGACCGGCGCGTTCGGGCGGGTCAACGCGGTGCACTCGATGGTCGCGACGGGCACGGACCACCTGGCCAAGGTCCAGCAGTACAGCGATGACGCGCTGGGCTGGGGATTCGCCGACGACAGCCTGTTCCTGTTCCTGCAGGGCGGGACCCAGTGGGACGCGCTCGGCCACATCTTCCGCGACGGTCAGATGTACAACGGCTTCAGCGCGGCCGACGTCACCTCACGCGGCGCAGTGCACGGCGGCGTCGAGAACATGCCGACCGTCGTGGGTCGCGGGGTACTGCTCGACCTGCCGCCGGTGTTCGGAGTGGACGCGCTGCCGCCGGGACAGGCGATCCGGCCCGAACACCTCGATGAGGCCTGCGAACGTGAGGGGATCACCGTCGGCCCGGGCGACATCGTGCTGATCCGCACCGGGGACATGGCCGCCCGGCGCTACCTGCCCGGCTGGGCGGGCTACTCCGCGGGCGACGCCCCCGGCCTGTCCATCGCGACCGCTCCCTGGTTGCGGGAACGGCAGGTGGCCGCGATCGCCACCGACACCTGGGGGGTCGAGGTCCGGCCCAACGAGCTGGCCGGCACGTTCCAGCCACTGCACCTGATCCTGCTGGTGAGCATGGGCCTGCTGGTCGGCGAGATCTGGCAACTCGACGAACTGGCCGCCGACTGCGCTGCCGACGGTGTCTACGAGTTCCTGTTCGTCGGGCCGCCGCTGGTCGTGCCGGGCGCGGTGGGATCCCCGGTCAACCCGCAGGCGATCAAGTAGCCGTCGGCCCTCCCCGAGAAAGGGCATGTCAGTGGGTGACACCGGTGCGAAGTACCTGGACCTGACGAGCCCCACCCAGAGCTACGCCCGCGCGGCCGGCTCGCTGGGCTGGGGACTGCCCGCCTCGATCGGCGCGCAGCTGGCCGTGCCGGATCGGCCCGTCGTGCTGTTCACAGGTGACGGCGGCTTCTGGTACCACGTAGGCGAACTGGAGACCGCGGCGCGCTGGGGTGTCCCGGTGACCATCGTGGTCAACAACAACCGGTCGCTGAACCAGGAGATTCCGCCCTACACCAACGCCTACGGCGGGACGCTGCACGGCCGGCACGGGGAACTGTGGCAGTTCCGGGACCTCGATCTGGCGGAGGTGGCCGAGGCCCACGGTGCCACCGGTGTCACGGTGCACAAGGCGGGTGAGTTCTCGGCCGCCATGGACCGGGCGTTGTCCAGCCCCGGTCCCACCGTGGTGAACGTGGTGACCGACATGGAGATCGTGGCGCCGCCGGGAACGACGCGACCAGCCGAGGAGACCAGGTGAGCAGGCTCGTCGAGGACGATCGCCGAGCGGACGTCGATCTGGTCGTGCGCAACGGCACGGTCGTCACGCCACAGGCCCAGGTCCGCGGCGATGTGCTGATCCGGGACGGTCGTGTCCTGGACATCGTGACCGGCTGGGACGGTTCGGCTCGCGCCACCATCGACGCGACCGGTCTGCTCGTCTATCCCGGCATGATCGACACGCACGTTCACCTGATGGAACCGGGCGATCCGAGCCGGGAGAGCTTCGCAGCAGGGACCGCGGCCGCCGCCCGTTCCGGGGTCACCACCATCATCGAGCACACCCACGGGTGGCCGGTCAACGAGTTGGAGCGGCTGCGCGAGAAACGCGACCATCTCGTCGGTCGCGCGCACGTCGACCACGGGCTGGCCGCCCACGTCTGGCCGGACCGACTCGACCAGATCGAACCGCTCTGGCACGCCGGAGTCGGGTTCTTCAAGATCTTCACCTGCACCACCCACGGGGTGCCCGGGCTCGGCGCGGACCGGCTGCTGGACGTCTTCGGCCGGCTGGCCGAACTGGACGCCAGGTGCCTGGTGCACTGCGAGGACGAGCTGATCACAGCGGCGGCCGAGCGGTTGCTCAAGGCGGCCGACCGGCTCGACCCCGGCGTGCTGATCGAGTGGCGCTCCAGGGAGGCCGAACTGGTGGCCGTGTCCCAGGTGGCGGCCGCGGCGTCGTTGACGGGGGCGGTGGTGCGGGTCGCGCACGCCAGCAACCCCACGGTCGCCGACCTCATCGGTCGGGCCAGGGCCAACGGGGCGGCCCTGAGCGCCGAGACCTGCCCGCAGTATCTGGTGCTGCACGAGGACGAGGTACTCACCGAGGCGGGCCTGCGCAAGTTCACGCCACCCGCGCGGATCCGCACGGAGGCCGACCGGGCCGCGATGTGGGACCTGGTGGCACGCGGTGCACTCGACACGATCGCCAGCGATCACGCACCGTCCACGCGCGAGCAGAAACAGGCCGGTGACATCTGGTCCGTCCCGTTCGGACTGCCCGGCCTTGACACGACCTTCGCCGTCCTGCTGGACGCGGTCAGTGCTGGGACGATCACAGCGCAGCAGGTGGCCGAGGTCTACTCGCACCGGCCTGCCACCCATTTCGGTTTGGCCGACAAGGGCCTGATCGCGGCAGGCTACGACGCCGATCTGGTGCTGGTCGACCCGGCCGAGGTGTGGACCGTCGATGATGCCGACGTGCTCTCCCACGCCGGTTGGTCACCCTTCGCCGGGCGGCGGTTGCGAGGCCGGGCGGTGCTGACCGTGCTGCGGGGCGAGGTGATCTGCGAGGACGGCATCGTGTCACCCGAACGGGCCGGTCGCTTCGTACCCGGCCTCGGCGCTCGATGACCACGTACGAATCGCCAGGGTCCGAGCCGGACCTGCTCCTACAGTCCACTCTGGGCGGTTCGGCAGTCACGTCGATCTCGTACTCTGGAGCGATGAAGCCGTTGGCGGCGCGGCCGGTCGCGGGTGAACTCGAGCGTGGCCATCTGGTCACGGTCGGCGAGTTGGCCGACCGGTTGGCCACCGGTCTGCTCGTGCTCGTGACCGACGGGCACGCTCCGGACCGGCACCTGGCGGATGTCACCCTGTGGGACGCCGAGTCGGCCGCGTCGGTCAGCGGCTGCGCGGTCGCGGTGCTCGGCCAGCGCGACGTGGCCTGGTTGACGGTCGTGCTCGAGTCGGTCGCCGATGCCGGGGGCGCCGGTCTGATCATCGAGGACGTCGTCGGCAGGCCTACCACGTCGTTGACCGACCGAGCCGACGAACTGGGCGTCGCGGTGTGGCAGCGAGGCAGCAAGCCGTGGCTCGAAGTGATCGACGCGGTCCGCGGCGTGCTCGCCTCGGCGCAGGACGCCGACACGTTCAACCGGGTGGACGTGCCCCGAGGCGACCTCACCAGCCTGGCCGACACACTGGCCGATCTGCTCGGCGGCCCCGTGATCATCGAGGACGACCGGTTCCACGTGCTCAGCTATTCCAGCTTCACCGGCCAGGTCGACCGAGGCCGGGACATGGCCATCCTCGGGCGGCAGGTACCGACCGAGTGGTTCAACCATCTGGAACGGGTCGGCGCGCTGAACACGCTGCTGACCTCCGATGACGTGGTCGACCTGTCCGACGGACCGTGGCAGGCACGGCGCCGCATCCTGACGGCCGTGCACGCCAGCGGCCATCTGATCGGCATCCTGTGGGTGGCCGAGGGCCAGCAGCCACTGCCGGAGGACGTGGCCGACCGGATGCGTGAGGCCACCCGCATCGCGGCACCCCGACTGTTGCAGTACCGGGAGAGCCTGTTCGCCGAACGCTCCGAACGGGCCCGGCTGCTGCAGGCGGTGCTGCACGGCGGCACGATCTCGCTGCCGCTGCAGGAGGAACTCGACCTGGTACCGGCGGCCAGCCACGTGGTGCTCGGCCTCCGGATGACGGCCACCGCGAGCCCCAACTCGCCTCGCCACCGGCGTCTGGTCGACGCCGTCGACCTGCACCTGCGGGCCTACCACTGGCGTGCGGCCACGACCTCGGTCGGCGGTACGACCTACTGCCTGATCGCGGTCTCGTCGCGACAGCGGTTGGAACACGTGCGTCAACTGGCGGACTCACTGGTACGAACGCTGAGCCGGATCGTCGACAGCCCACTGCACATCGCGGTCAGCGATCCGACGCCACGACTGTCCACTGTGGCAGACCTGCGCGGCCAGGTGGACGACGTGCTCGGCCTGTTGCAGGGCAGCACGGCCGACCAGGGCAGGGCGATGGCCTACGCCGACGCGGTGGCCGGCCTGGTGCTGGACCAGGCCTCGGCCGCGGCCGAGCAGACCAGCGGTCACCGGTTCGCCAAGCTGGACGAACTGCGTGCCTACGACCGCCGCCACGGCACCGACTACACGATCACACTGGCCGCCTACCTCGGTGCCTTCGGCGACGTCAACGCCGCCGCCACCGGGCTCGGCATTCACCGCACCACATTGCGGTACCGGCTGCGCCGAATCACCGAACTGGCATTGATCGACATCAACGATCCGAGCGAGCGACTGCTGTGCGCGCTGCTGCTGCGGGAGCGGTCGGTGCCCAGCCGACCCGGCAGGAACGGAACCGACTAGCCGCCTCCCTACTCGGGCCGGAGAAGGTCCGGCCGGACGATATCGGACGGTAATATCTGTCCAGAGATCGAACATGTGAGCAGGTCAAGGGCCCATTCTGCGCGCCGATGTACTCAAGCGAGTACAATTGTACTCGTGCAAGTACCAGGCCGTGCGGACGGCACTTTCACGAACCGGGCACGCCGGGACCAGATCGTGGCGGCGACCGTCGAGGTCATCGCCGGTCAGGGTTACCGGGCGGCGGCGTTCCAGTCGATCGCGCGACAGGCGGGCATCAAGTCGACCCGCACGATCTCCTACCACTTCGCCAACAAGAACGAGCTCATCCAGGCGGTGGTCCAACACGTGATGGCCACCATCCGGGAGTCGCTCAAGGACGTCGAGTTCGGCGGCACGGCAACCGAATCACTGGCGAGTTACATCCGGTCGACGGTCGCACTCAGTCGTGATCACCCGAAGGAGATGACTGCGTTGATGAACATCTTCCTGGAACACCACCCCGACGACGGCACAGAGGTCTACGGCGACGCGAACGAGGAAACAGTGACCTCACGCGTCGAACAGCTGTTGATCGCCGGCCAGAAGTCCGGTGAGTTCGGCGGGTTCGACACGCAGGTGATGGCGACGACGATCCAACGCGCTGTCGACGGCATGCCGTTCCTGCTGCGCAGCCGGCCCGACCTGGATCTCGATCACTACGCGGAGGAGTTGGTCACGCTCTTCCGGCGAGCCACCGCCCCCGAGCAGGGAGGTGGCCGGTGAACAGCACGACGGACACCGAGACCCGCACGGGCACCACAGCTCAACAACCCCAGCTCGACCGGCTCGTGAGGGTCATGCTGGTCAACCTCGCGGTGGGCCTGGTCGTCGCCGCCGTCACCTTGGTCTGTCACACACAGATCCTCGACTTCCAGTTGGCCGCCCTCAGCCAGGGTGACCGGAGCGGCGCCGTTGACGGACTGTCCACGCAGTTGTGGTCGCGTCCCGGCCCCGCGGTGGCGGTGGGACTGCTGTATCCGCTGTTCATCCGGCGGTTGCGCGCTCATCAACGTCGCGCCTACCGGCGAGTGCTGATCGTTTCCGTGCTGCAGATCGCCTCGTTGCTGTGGTACGTCATCGGCGGCAGTTACCCGTGGTGGTTGCACGCGCTGCAGATCGTGCAACTGGTGGCCGTCGTCGCCGTGCTCATCGTGGCCACCCGTCGGCCGGTGCGCGCGCTGTTCCCGCGTACCGCGAAGGACAGTGGCGGCAACACCAGGGCCGCGTGGTTCCTGGTCTTCGCCGCACCGCTCATCGCCGAGGTCGCGCTCGGGTCCACCCCGCCCACCCAGGCGTGGCTGGTGGTGTTGTGGGTTCCTGTCTACGGGGCCGGGGTGCTGCTGATCCGTGAACTGGTGGCTCGGACCGGACGGGGTTGGCCGAGCCTGATCGTTCTCGGTTTCGCCTACGAGATCCTGGAGGACGGTGTCGGACTGCAGGCGTTGACCAGCCCGAAGCTGTACGACGCCGCACACTGGGGGGTCCGTGTTCTCGGGCTCAACCTGACCTACTGGGAAGCAAACGCGCTCTACCACGCCGTTTTCTCGGTGCTCATTCCGATCATGCTCGCCAATCTCGTCTTCCCATCGCACCGGAACCGGCCGTATGTCGCCAACCGCCCTCGGCTGTACCTGATCGGGCTGGGGTTCGTCGCCGGTCTCGCCCTGGTGCGGTTCCTCGTCACGCCCACCCTGGACCCCGGTTATCAGACGCCGGTCGGCTACCTCGTCGGCTTCCTGGTCGCGGTCGTCGTTCTCGCCGTGATCGCGCTGCGGCTGTTGCCCCGCCGCGCGGACCGGCGCCCCGCCACAACGGCTCGTGTACCGACGATCCGCAGCCTCTACGTCGGCACAGGCGTGCTCACGGTGGTGGTCTTCGCCCTGGTCTTCCGGATGCTCGGTTCGACCCAACCGGCGTTCACCCACGGCGGTGGGGTGCTGGTGCCGATGGCACTGGCGCTGCTGCTGCTCGCCGCCCTCGTGCGGGTGCTGGTCCGGCTCAAGGGTTCGGCACAGTGGACCGACCGCCACGTCCTCGCGGTGTGCGGCGGCGCCCTCGTCGGCCACACCCTGGCCGGAATCCTGATCTTCGGACGTGGCAACCTCGGCAACTACATCGGATTGGTCGTCATCATCATTCTCACCGTGCTGCTCGTCGCCCGGCTGGATCGACACCTTCGCTCACGGCACGACGAAGTTGAGGAACGGACATGCGTCAACTGAGCTTCCTGCGGCCAGGACGGGTCGACTGGGAATCCGTACCCGACCCGGTGCTCACCGGACCGGGCACCGCGGTGCTGCGGCCACTCGCCGTCGCCCGCTGCGACCTGGACATCGCCATGGCGAGCGGCATCTTCCCCGGCCCCTATCCGGTCGGTCACGAGGTCGTCGGCGAGGTCGTCGCGGTCGGCGACGACGTGCGGACACACCGGGTCGGTGATCGGGTGCTGGTGCCGTTCCAGGTTTCCTGTGGCACCTGCCCGCAGTGCACCGGCCTGCGGTTCGCCGCCTGCACGACCTATCGGGCCAGGGCAGGTGCTGCCTTCGGCTTCGGCGAGGCAGGCGGCGGCCACGGCGGCGCTGTCGCCGACCTGCTCGTCGTGCCGGCCGCCGAGCACCTGCTGCTCGCGGCTCCCGGTGCGCTCAGCGCGACGGAGTTGTGCACGCTTCCGGACAACGTCGTCGACGCGTACCGGACGGTCGGCCCGCACCTTGCGGAGCGGCCAGGCGCCGATGTGCTGGTGCTGGCGGACTTCCCAGGAGCGATCGGTCTCTACGCGGTCGCGTGCGCGGTCGCGCTGGGCGCAGCCAACGTGCGGTACGTCGACTCGGGTCCGGAACGCCGCGCGGCAGCCGAAACGATGGGCGCCAACGTGATCGCGCACGACGGCGACTGGCCGCGCCGCTATGAGCGGGCAGCGATCACTGTGGACTGCACCGGGAGCGTCGACGGGTTGGCCTGCTGCCTGCGCTCCACAGAGGACTACGGCGTCTGCACCGGTGTCGCCATCCAGTTCACGCCGATGACACCCGTGCCGCTGTTGGAGATGTACACCCGTGGCGTCACACTGCTCACCTCGCGCGCCGACTCCCGCAAGTATCTGCCCGAGGTGGTCGACCTGGCGGCGACCGGCGTGCTCCGGCCGCTGGACATCCCGACCACGGTCGTCGACTGGGCGGATGCCGCAACCGCATGGCTCACCCCGGCGACCAAGCTGGTCGTCACCCGCGCCGAGTAGCGGCGGCTCGGACGAACCCCATGAGGTCTTGATGCGTGACGGGTGCAAACACGCTCAAGCTGTCCGGGCCAGAAAGACATCCCAGGGAGAGGAAATTTCACGCCGCAGCCGTGGTAGATGTCATCACTGATCAACGAACCAAATGCCCAATATTGGAGCATTTGCAGGTCATGGCATCAAGCTTTCATGTCAACATGCATTTGCGACACGCATGATATGGCCTCGAATATGC
>DASXYT010000056.1:0-3150 GCA_036502345.1 Pseudonocardiaceae bacterium
CGGCCCGCACGTAACCAAGGGCGCGACACCACCAGTCAGCGAGCCGCTGGTGGTCATTGGCGTCAAGGCACAGATCCTTGAAGACGGCCGGCATCGGGCCATCGTGGCACGCGTGTCGGAGCTGCGTTGACCCTTCAGACCCCGACAGCCGCACCGGCGGCACCGACCACGGCGATCCAGAAGATGCCGAAGATCACCGCGAGGATGCCGCACACGAGACCGGCCACCGCCATGCCCCGCCCGGTCGCGTTCTTCGAGTTCGCGTTGCGGATGCCGACACCGGAAAGAATGACGGCGATCGCGCCCAGAATGAATCCGACAACCGGCACCCACCCGAAGACGAGGCCGACGATGCCCGTGACCATGCCACCGACGGCGACGCCATTCGACGGCTGTTGCGCGAGAGGCTGGTATTGCGGCACACCGGGCGCCTGGTATTGCATCGCGGCAGGCGGGAACTGCGGCACGGCCAGGTCCTGCTGCGGCGGGTAAGGCTGCTGAGGGAAGGATTGCGGCTGGTAAGGCTGTGGCTCGGACATCAACGGTTCCCTTCTGGGTCTGTCACCCCAACCGGTCGGGTTGGTATTCGCACCTATGCGGGAATGCGTTACACGGTCTGTCCGAACCAGCATTGTTGCCAGCATTTGTCCAATCTTTGGAGCAATTGCTGACAAAAGCAGGACATCGTCCAAAGACAGAGGACCAGGGCCGCACGGGTGGGCCGGGACTGCTGGTGCCCCGCCCATACGTGCCGGCATCGGTGGCCCACGTGCACGGCCGAGCGACTGTGGCGCCCGAAGACCACGAAGGGATGCCCTCGTGATCGAGTGGCACCCTGGTTGACCTGCATAAACGGGATCTGGAGCGGATGACGGGAATCGAACCCGCGTATTCAGCTTGGGAAGCTGATGTTCTACCATTGAACTACATCCGCATGGCTGGGCAAGAATACACGGCGCGGTGACGGGGTCGCTGGCGCCGTCCGGCTACTGTGTCCTCGTGTTGCTGAGTGACCGGGAACTGCGCAAGGAACTGGACGCTGGCCGGCTGGTGATCGATCCCTACGATCCGGCCATGCTCCAGCCGTCGAGCATCGACGTGCGGCTGGACCGCTACTTCCGGGTGTTCGACAACTCGCGGTACACCCACATCGACCCGTCGATCCAGCAGGACGAGTTGACGTCGCTGGTGGAGCAGAACAGCGAGGACGAGCCGTTCGTCCTGCATCCCGGCGAGTTCGTGCTCGGCTCGACCTACGAGATGGTGGCGCTGCCCGACGACCTGGCCGGTCGGCTGGAGGGCAAGTCGTCGCTGGGGCGGCTCGGGCTGCTGACCCATTCGACCGCCGGGTTCATCGACCCCGGTTTCAACGGTCACATCACTCTCGAACTGTCGAACGTGGCGAACCTGCCGATCACGCTCTGGCCTGGGATGAAGATCGGCCAACTGTGCCTGTTCCAGTTGACCAGCGCGGCCGAGAACCCTTACGGCTCTGCGAAGGCGGGCTCGCGCTACCAGGGCCAGCGCGGACCGACGCCGTCACGTGCGTACCTGAACTTCCACCGGGCCGACACCCGCCGCTGACGACAGGTGGTCGATCGTCCGTCGCTGCAGGAAGACCGCGACGGGCAGCGTGGCTCCTAGGTCCTCCGCGCGCGCAGCCAGTCCGGCACGATCTTCCTGACCGTCGCGAAAGCACCTATGGGGTGATCACGTCGACCGATAGCGGGAACGTTGACGTGAACAACCCCGACGACCCGACCGGCGGACATACCCTGAAGGCGAGCACCGAGAGCGGCGACGTGCAGATTCAGACCCGATGAGCTGTGACTCGGAACACAGTCCAAGATCGGGAACACGCCCCCCGCCCCGCCCGTTGTACGGGCAGGAAGGTTGAGCGCGGTAGGCTCAAGTCGGAACCGGTGTCAGAACCGGTCACGGCGTCGCCACGGCGCACACCAGGAGCAGGACATTCAGGAGGGACTTTTCCATGGCGCGAGCGGTCGGCATCGACCTGGGGACGACCAATTCCGTCGTCGCCGTCCTTGAGGGCGGTGAGCCGACGGTGATCGCCAACTCCGAGGGTTCGCGAACCACACCATCTGTGGTCGCGTTCGCCAAGAACGGCGAAGTGCTGGTCGGTCAACCGGCGAAGAACCAGGCGGTGACCAACGTCGACCGGACCATCAGGTCCGTGAAGCGGCACATGGGCACCACGTGGAAGACCGAGATCGACGGCAAGGGCTACACGGCGCAGGAGATCAGCGCCCGTGTGCTGATGAAGCTCAAGCGCGACGCGGAGGCGTACCTCGGTGAGGAGATCACCGACGCGGTGATCACCGTGCCGGCGTACTTCGAGGACGCGCAGCGGCAGGCCACCAAGGAGGCCGGCCAGATCGCCGGCCTGAACGTGCTGCGGATCGTGAACGAGCCGACCGCGGCCGCCCTGGCGTACGGCCTGGACAAGGGCGAGAAGGAACAGACCATCCTGGTCTTCGACCTCGGCGGCGGCACGTTCGACGTGTCCCTGCTGGAGATCGGCGACGGCGTGGTCGAGGTGCGGGCCACCAGCGGCGACAACCACCTCGGTGGCGACGACTGGGACCAGCGGATCGTGGACTGGCTGGCCGAGAAGTTCAAGGCGGGCAACGGCATCGACCTGTCCAAGGACAAGATGGCGATGCAGCGGATCAGGGAAGCGGCTGAGAAGGCCAAGATCGAGCTGTCCAGCTCGAACAGCGCCTCCATCAACCTGCCCTACATCACGGTCGACTCGGAGAAGAACCCGATGTTCCTGGACGAGACGCTGTCCAGGGCCGAGTTCCAGCGGGTCACCTCCGACCTGCTGGACCGCACCAAGTCTCCGTTCAACAACGTGATCCGCGACGGCAACACCAAGATCGCCGACATCAACCACGTCGTGCTGGTCGGTGGTTCGACCCGGATGCCGGCCGTCACCGACCTGGTCAAGGAGCTGACCGGCGGGCGCGAGCCGAACAAGGGCGTGAACCCGGACGAGGTGGTCGCGGTCGGCGCGGCGCTGCAGGCCGGTGTGCTCAAGGGTGAGGTCAAGGACGTCCTGCTGCTGGACGTCACCCCGCTGTCTCTCGGTATCGAGACCAAGGGCGGCGTGATGACCAAGCTGATCGA
>DASXYT010000057.1:0-19582 GCA_036502345.1 Pseudonocardiaceae bacterium
TGGGGCTGCGACGTCTGGCTGAACAACCCGACCCGGCCGCTGGAGGCGTGCGGCACGTCCGGCATGAAGTCCGCGCTCAACGGCGGCCTCAACCTGTCCATCCGGGACGGTTGGTGGGACGAGCGCTACGACGGCAGCAACGGCTGGGCCATCCCGACCGCCGACGGGGTCACCGACGACCAGCGCAGGGACGACCTGGAGGCCTCCGCGCTCTATGACTTGATGGGCGGCCAGGTCGCGCCGCTGTTCTACGACCGCGCGGCCGACGGCGTGCCGACCGGCTGGCTGGCCATGGTCCGGCACACGCTGGCCACGCTCGGCCCCGAGGTGCAGGCCAGCCGGATGGTCCGGGAGTACGTGGAGTCCTACTACCTGCCGGCCGCGACCGCGGCGGCCAGGGTGGACGACGACGGCTACGCGGGCGCAAGGGAACTGGCCGCCTACCGGGCCAGGGTCGCCGGCGCCTGGCCGAGGGTCAGGGTGCTGGGCGGCGAACTGACCGTGGACGGCCCGACACCGCCGGTGATCGGCGCCAACATGCGGGTCCGCGCGAAAGTGGACCTCGCCGGCCTTGCACCGTCCGATGTGGATGTTCAGGTGGTGGTCGGCAGGGTGGACGACGCCGACGAACTGCGCGACGTCGTCACGGCGTCCATGCGGTTCGGCTCGGACGGCGACTACGTTGCCGACCTGCGGCTGCCGCACGCCGGCGCGCTCGGCTACACCGTGCGGGTGCTGCCGAGGCACGCCCTGCTGGCCAGCGCGGCCGAACTGGGCCAGGTCGTACTGGCCAACTAGGGAACGGCCGGACCGCCGCCCGGCTGGACCGGCAGGCCGGCCGCCAGCCACGCCCGGAAACCGCCGATCAGGTCGGTCGCCGACCGCACGCCGAGCAGCCGCAGGTCGCGCGCTGCCAGGCTGGACGAGTAGCCCTCGTTGCACAGCACGATCACACGGGTGTCCTCGGTGACGCCGGGCAGCCGGTGCGCACTCGTCGGCGCCAGCCGCCATTCCAGGTGGATCCGCTCCACCGGCACCGAACCGGGGATCTCGCCCTCGGCCAGCCGGTTCGCGTGCGGTCGGATGTCCACCAGCAGCGCACCTGCCGCGCGCTGCTGGTCGGCCTCGGCCGGTGTCACCCTGTCCAGTTCGGCGCGGGCCTGAGCCAGCATGTCGTCGACGGTCATCCGCGTGGCTCCGGGATCAGCGCGGGAATGGTGGTCGGCACGTCCAGCAGGCTTTCGTACTCGCGGGTGGCCACCAGCGGCGGCGAGTACGCGTGCACGCTGGCGGCCGGGGCGATGCTGGTGTTGCGCAGGTCGTGTGCGCGGCCGGCACCGAAGCCGATGGCGCCGCCGACGGTGTGGCTCAGGTTGCGGATGGGGCCGGCCGGATAACGGTAGTTCTCCGCGAGTTCGCCGAGCAGCACGGTGAACGAGCCTGCCGCGCCACCGTGGTCGTGTGGGCCGGTGCCCTGGCCGGGCAGCCAGGACAGCAGCCACAGTTCGACCCCCTCGGTCAGCGCCAGCCGGGCCCACCATCGGGTGTTGTGGCCGTAGTGCAGCACGTCCAGCAGGGGATCGGTCAGCTCGGCGGCCACCGTCGACGTGAGGTCGCGCAGTTCGCGGGGCGTCCACTGGTGCCGCTCGGGGTGAACGAGATCACGCAACAACGGGTGGGTCAGGTCGGGATGGATGTCGATCTGCCCGGCGGTCGGCAGCGCACTGGTCAACACGGTCATCGTTCACTCCAGGTCGGATCCGTCGGTGGCGCGGGGAATGAGAACGACGCGCTGCGGATACCGGACAGAAGTTACCGACCCCGGCTGTGCCGGAACGAAGACCGGAACTAAGAATTGGCCGAGAAAAGTCCGCAGCGCGTCGGCGTACAGGCGCTGGACGCCACCAGCAGCAGGTCAACGGCCCTGTCCCGCCAGGCCAACAACGACACGGTCACGGGCATATCGTGGCACGCCGATGCCGCACCGAACCACTCCGGGAATTGGCGTCCCACGATGTCGAAATCGCTCGGTATCCGATGTATTCGGTGGCCCGTCACCATGCCACCTGTTCGAGTGACGCTGGGTGGGTGGCAACCCGGTGGCCCGCTCGGTGCCTGATCACCGGCGGACGACACAATGGCCAGGTGACCGAGACGCGGGGCGACGACAAGACAGTGGACGTCACAGCGGATGTCGAAGATCTCGTGGTGTACATGGCCGGGGTGAGCGTCCGGCGTGGGAAGACCGATCTGCTGGCCGGCCTCGACTGGTCGGTCGAACTGGACGAGCGCTGGGTCGTGCTCGGCCCCAACGGCGCCGGCAAGACCACGCTGCTGCGGATCGCCGGCGCGGAACTGCACCCGACCAGCGGGCTGGTGTACGTGCTCGGCGAGCGGATCGGCCGTACCGACCTGTTTGAACTGCGCCCCCGGATCGGCCTGAGCAGTGCCTCGCTGGCCTCGCGGGTGCCGGCCGAGGAACTGGTGTCCGACGTCGTGGTCAGTGCCGGCTATGCGGTGCTCGGCCGGTGGCGGGAGGCCTACGAGGCGATGGACACCAGCAGGGCCACCGACCTGCTCACCGCGCTGGGCATCGGGCACCTCGCCGACCGCACGTTCGGCACCCTGTCCGAGGGCGAGCGCAAGCGCGCGCTGATCGCGCGGGCACTGATGACCGACCCGGAGATGCTGCTGCTGGACGAGCCGGCCGCCGGGCTGGACCTCGGTGGCCGTGAGGACCTGGTGGCCAGGCTGTCCACGCTCGCGCTGGACCCGGACGCGCCTGCCACCGTGCTGGTCACCCACCACGTCGAGGAGATCCCGCCCGGCTTCACCCACGCGCTGCTGCTGCGCGAGGGCCGGGCGGTGGCCCAGGGCCTGCTGGACGACGTGATCACCGCGGACAACCTGTCGGCCACGTTCGGCCAGCGGCTGACGCTGGAACGCTCCGGTGGGCGGTTCTTCGCGCGCCGGGAGTGACAAACGTGCACGGCGTGGTGTACCGCGCGGTAGCCTGCCGCGCGGGAGCAACGGCGAGGGTTCGAACGGCGGGGAGGAGACATCGGTGGGTGAGTTCGTCAACCTTGAGGTCGACGGGGCGATCGGCACGATTCGGCTGAACCGGCCGCCGGTCAACGCGCTGAACAAGCAGATGCAGGACGAGATTCTGGTCGCGGCGACCGAGGCCACCCAGCGGGCCGATGTCCGCGCGGTGATCGTCTACGGCGGACAGAAGGCGTTCGCGGGCGGTGCCGACATCAAGGAGATGGCCGACCTCACCTACGCCGACATGGCAGCGCGGGCGCACCAGTTGTCCGCGTCGTTCACCGCCGTGGCGCAGATCCCCAAGCCCACCGTTGCCGCCGTCACCGGCTACGCCCTCGGTGGCGGCCTGGAACTGGCGATGTGCGCCGACCGCAGGGTCGTCGGCGACAACGTCCGCCTCGGCCAGCCGGAGATCCTGCTCGGCATCATCCCCGGCGCGGGCGGCACCCAGCGGCTGGCCCGGCTGGTCGGTCCGGCCAAGGCCAAGGACCTGGTGTTCACCGGCCGCTACGTGCGCGCAGACGAAGCACTGGCCATCGGTCTCGCCGACGAGATCGTGGCCCCCGACGACGTGTACACGGCAGCGCGCACCTGGGCCGAGCAGTTCGCTGCCGGTCCCGCCGTCGCGCTGGCCGCAGCCAAGGCCGCCATCGACGGCGGCCTGGACGGTGACCTGGCCAGCGGGCTCAAGCTGGAAAGCCACCTCTTCGCCGCGCTGTTCGCCACTGAGGACAAGCGGGACGGCATGCACTCGTTCATCGAGAACGGTCCCGGCAAGGCCACCTTCACCGGTAAGTGAGGTCACGGCAGCATGAATGACCCCGAACCCAATCCACACGCTACTGCCGAACAGGTCCGCGCGGCCTGGTCGGACCCTAAGCTGGCGAACGTGCTGTACCACGACTGGGAGGCGGACAACTACGACGAGAAGTGGTCGATCTCGTACGACGAGCGCTGCATCGACTACGCCGTCGGTCGCTTCCGTGCCGTGGCAGGCGACCAGGGCTGGCCGTACGCCCGGGCCATGGAACTGGGCAGTGGGACGGGCTTCTTCCTACTGAACCTGATGCAGGGCGGCGTGATCGAGAAGGGCTCGGTGACCGATCTGTCACCGGGCATGGTCCAGGTCGCGCTGAACAACGCCGAGCACCTCGGCCTGCCGGTGGACGGCCGGGTCGCCGACGCCGAGCGGATTCCCTACGAGGACGAGACATTCGACCTGGTGGTCGGGCACGCCGTGCTGCACCACATTCCGGACGTGCCGACCGCGCTGCGTGAGGTCATGCGGGTGCTCAAGCCGGGCGGCCGGTTCGTGTTCGCCGGTGAGCCGACCAAGATCGGCGACATGTACGCGCGTCGGCTCGGCCAGGCCACCTGGTTCCTGACCACCAACCTGACCAGGCTGCCGGTGCTCAACGCGTGGCGGCGGTCGCAGGCCGAACTGGACTCGTCGTCCCGCGCGGCAGCCCTGGAAGCCGTGGTCGACCTGCACACCTTTGATCCTGCGGACCTGGAGCGGATGGCCCGCGCGGCCGGTGCCCGTCAGGTGCGGGCGGTCACCGAGGAACTGTCGGCCGCGTTGTTCGGCTGGCCGGTGCGCACGTTCGAGGCCGCGGTGCAGCGGGACAAACTGGGCTTCGGCTGGGCGATGTTCGCCTACCGGGCATGGCAGCGACTGTCCTGGTTGGACGAGAACGTGCTGGCCAAGGTCATGCCCCGGGAGCTGTTCTACAACGCACTGGTCACCGGGACGAAACCGGCCAACTGATCCGTGGCATACCGCTTCACCGCCGATGACGTCGCGTTCCTGCGCTCGGCGGCGGGTACCGACGCGCTCGCGGCGCTGGCCGCCCTGCCGCTGACCGACGCGAGCAGACTGGCCGACGCCGGGACCGCCCGTGCCGTGGCCGGGGACCGGTTCGCCGCCACGCTGGAGACCGCCGTATTGCGCAGGCGGGCGGCGGCCAAACTGGACGATCCGGCGGCCTGGCTGCTGTGTGATGCCGCGCTGCAACAGGCCACGCCGTCCGCTGTGGCCGCGCACCGGGCCACCCGGCTGCGCGGCAGGGACGTGCACGACGTGACGTGCTCGATCGGCGCCGACCTGGTCGTGTTGGCCGCGGTGGCCGATCGGTGTGTCGGTTCGGACGTGGACGAGGTGCGGCTGGCCATGGCGGCGGCGAACTGTGCAGCGTTCGGTGTCGCGCCCGCGCTCGTGCGGGCCGACGCGCTGCACCCGGTGACCAGGGATGCTGTCGTACTGGCCGATCCGGCCCGGCGGGACGATGCCGGTCGGCGCCGCTGGCACCCGGACGGCCTGGTGCCGCCGCTGCCCGATCTGGTGGCCGCGTACGCAGGGCGGGATCTGGTGGTCAAGTGTGCGCCGGGGTTGGACTTCGCAGCGGTGCCGTGGGCAGCGGAGATCGAACTGGTGTCGTTGGACGGCGGGGTGCGGGAAGCGTGCTTGTGGACCGGCGCGCTTGCCACGCCGGGAATTCGTTTCCGGGCAACAGTTCTGCGGTCACCTGGACCACAGTGGACAGTGACGGATGCCGAGTCGGACGACTGTCCTGTCCGGCCGGTCGGGAAGTGGCTGGTCGACCCGGACGGCGCTGTTGTCCGGGCGGGACTGGTGCGGCACTACGCCGCACGGCACGGTCTCGGCCAGTTGGACGCCAGGATCGCGTACCTGACCGGCGACACACCGCCTGCTGACACGAGGGCGTTCCGGGTGCTCGACCACGGGCGGTACAGCGAGAAGGCGTTGCGGGCGACCCTGCGCAAGTTCGATGTCGGTGCGCTGGAGATCCTGGTCCGGGGGTTGGCCGTGCAACCGGACGAACTACGCAAGCGGCTGCGGCTGAACGGGTCGCGGGCGGCCACCGTGGTGCTCACCCGGGTCGGTGACGCCCCGACCGCGTTCCTCTGTGAGGCCCGGGCGGCTGTGGGTTAACGTCTAGCGAATGACGTCGATGTGGGGATCGCCGCTGGCCGAACGTGTCGGTTCGTGGCGGCGGTCGCGCCGGGACCCGATGCAGACCAGGCTGTGCACGGTCGACTCGCTGCGCTGGATCGTTCGGCACCGGGCGTACACGCCGTGGTACCTGGTGCGGTACTGGCGGTTGCTGCGGTTCCGGCTGGCGAATCCGCACGTGATCCTGCGCGGGATGGTGTTCCTGGGCAAGAACGTGGAGTTGCACTGCCGGCCGGGTTACGGGCGACTGGAGATCGGCCGGTGGGTGCACATTGGCGATGGCAACTCGATCCGCTGCCACGAGGGTTCGCTGCGGATCGGGGACAAGGCGGTGTTCGGCAAGGACAACACCGTGAACTGCTACCTGGATATCGAGCTGGGCGCGTCCACGTTGGTCGCCGACTGGGTCTACATCTGCGACTTCGACCACGTGACGTCGGACATCAATGTGCCGATCAAGGACCAGGGCATCGTGAAGTCACCGGTGCGGATCGGGCCGGACACGTGGATCGGCACGAAGGTCAGCGTGCTGCGTGGCACCAGGGTCGGGCGGGGCTGTGTGCTCGGAGCGCATGCCGTGGTGCGCGGCGACATCCCGGACTACGCCATCGCGGTCGGCACGCCGGCCAGGGTCGTGCGTGACCGTCGGGCCGACTACGAGGCGGACACGGAGCGCCGAGCCGCGGTGGCCGACATGGCCCGCAAGGCGGCGGTAGCGCTGGAGGAGGCCGGCCGGGCAGAGACAGACCGGGCGGCAGGCACCGCCCGCGCTTAGCCGGCTCCGTCCTCGGTGAACAGAGACGACGGCCAGACCTGATCGTTGTAGGCGGCGACCACTCGCCAGCGGGCGGTCGACTCGCCCGCCCGAATGGTCGACTCGCCTGCCTGGATGGTCGACACGCGCTGGTCGTCGACTTGGCCGCCTGGATGGCCGACTCGCCTCCCCGGGCGGTCGACTCGCGGTCCAGGACGGCCGGTTCGCGCGGGTGGGTGGTCGACTCGCGTCCCCGGGCGGTCGACTTGCGCACCCGGGAGGGCGACTCGCGCTACCGGGCGGCCGGTTCGCCCGCCTGGTTGGTCGACTCGCGCGCGAGAGGTCGACTTGCCCACCCGAGTAGTCGACACGCCGGCTGGTCGGCTTTGTCTGCCTGGACGGTCGACACGCGCCGCGTGGTCGACTCGCGGGCCCCGGTGGTCGGCTCGTCCGCCTGCGTGGTCGGCTCGCGGGCGCTGGTGGGCGACTCGTTCGCCGGGGTGGGCGACTTGTCCACGCAGGTGGTCGGTTCGTCCGCCGGGGTGGGCGACTCGCGCGCCTGGGCGGTCGACTCGCCAACCCGATTCTTGAGCCTGCGCCGTCGCGTCAAAACAGCTACTGCGCGGCTTGGTGGACTGCTTCCAGGCAGGTCAGCTCGTCGGGCGTCAGCCGCAGCGAGCCGGCTGCGGCGTTGTCGGCCAGGTGGTCCAGGTCGCCGGTGCCCGGGATGACCAGCACGTGCGGGCCTCGCGCGAGCGCCCACGCCAGCCGGATCTGCGCCGGGGTGGCCGCCCGCGCGCGGGCGATCGCCACCACCTCACCGTCCTCGCCCCCGCGAACGCCGGACTCGCGGCCCGCTCCCGCTATCGCGAAGAACGGGACGTACGCCACTCCCTGCTCCCCGCACACCCGCAGCACCTCGTCCTGCTGCGGCCGGTGCCCCAGACCGTACGAGTTCTGCACACACACCACCGGCGCGATCGCCTGCGCCTGGGCCAGATGCTGTGGCCGCGTGTTGGACAGGCCCAGGTGGCGGATCAGACCGGCGTCCCGCAACTCGGCCAGCGCACCGAAGTGGTCGGCCACCGGGTCCAGCCCGGTCTGCCGCAGGTTCCAGGTCCAGGTGATCACGGCCGAGTTGGCGCAGATTCTCCTCGACCTCGCCGTGCAGCTGGTCGGGCGTGGCCTGGGACAACCATTCACCGGACGCCGATCGCCGCGGCCCTACCTTCGTCGCTATGACCAGGTCGTCCGGGTACGGGGAGAGCGCCGTGTTGATCAGCTCGTTGGCCGAGCGCAACGACGAGAAGTAGAACGCCGCCGTGTCGATGTGGTTGACGCCCAGCTCGACCGCCCGGCGCAGCACCCTGATCGCCTGGTCACGGTCACCGGGCACGGCATCGGCCGCGAACACCCTGCCTCGCTGGGGCAACCGCATCGCCCCGAACCCGACCCGGTTGACCGGCAGATCCCCGAGCATCCATGTGTCCCCAGCCACCACCAGGAGTCTGCCTCACCCGAATGCGTTGCCAGTAGCGATTTTCGGCCGGCCCAGCGTGTCGTGCACGACGGCTTTCGCCGTGCCGTAGACGTCCGCCGTCGCCGTCGCTATGTGGTCCCAGTCGAAGTCGACGGCGAGTCGGCTACGTGCTGCCCTGGCTCGGGTTCGCGCCGCCGCGGGATCGGCCAGCACGGTGTGCACGGCGTCCGCCATGGCTGGCACGTTGCCAGGCGGGAAGGCAACGCCCGTCCGCCCGTCCACCACGACCTCGCCCAGCCCACCCGCTGTCGACGCCACCAGCGGAGCACCCGCCGCCGCTGCCTCCAGCGCCACGATGCCGAACGGCTCGTACCGGCTGGGCAGCACGACGGCATCCGCAGCGGCCAACGCGGCCCGCAGCTCACGGTCGGACAGGTGCCCGACGAAGTCCACCGCCCGCCGCACCCGGTGCCGCCGTGCCACGGCCAACAGTTCCTGCTCCTGCCGTCCCTTGCCGGCCACCACCAGCCGCGTGCCGGGATGCCGCGCTCGGATCCTGGGCAGTGCCGCGATCAGGTCGTGCACGCCCTTCTCCCACTCCAGCCGCCCGAAGAACAGCAGCAGCGGCGTGCCGTCCGGGCTGTGCTGCCGACGCACGGCGGCCACCTCGGCCGCGCCGATCCGCCATGCCCGGGCCTGGATGCCGTTGTGGATCACCGTGATGGCCGCCGGGTCCACGTCGAACAGGTGCGCGACCTCGCGGCGCATCGCCGTCGAACACGTGACCAGCGCGTCCGCCCGGTTCGCCAGCCACCATTCCACCGAGTGCACCTGCTGGTTGAGCGACTGGGACAGCCAGCCTGCGTGCCGGCCTGCCTCGGTGGCGTGCACGGTGGCCACCAGCGGCACGCCGAGTTGGTCGGCGACAGCGACAGCGGGGTGAGTCACCAACCAGTCGTGCGCGTGCACCACCTCGGGCCGCCAACCGCTCAGCAGCCGGTGCGCCGCCCGGACCATCGCGTGGCCCATGGCCAGCGTCCACGCCACCAGGTCGCGCTCGAACGCCAGGTGCGGCGGATCCTCGGCCACCCGCACCACGCGGACCCGTTCGGCGACCACGTCCTCGGTCGGATGGGTACTGGCGTCCGTCCCCGCCTCGTGCCGGCACAGCACCACGACGTCGTGCCCCTGGGCCGCCAATCGGGTGGCCAGGGCATGCACATGACGGCCGAGCCCACCGACGACGACGGGTGGGTACTCCCAGGACAACATCAGTACGCGCATGATCGGACTGATCCTCGCATCTCCCCGGTGGAAGCTACTGGCCGGTATCCTCTTGGTCCGATGAGCTGGGATTTGGATGGCCGAAACGGACATTCGGCTGTACGGTGTTCAGAACCGTCCGGGACAGGGCGGTCGCCGTACGTGGCGTCGGGCGTGGTAGTACGCTCGCGCCGCTGACGACGACGCTGGCAGCACTGTCCTTGATCTGTCCATCCACGGTCCGCCCCCACAGCCGTACCGTGTGTGACGGTGCCCGCGCCCGCGGGACACTCCTGGGAGGTGGCGATGACCGCGTGGTCGTTCGCTCCATGGCTGATCGCGTTGCTCGTTGCCCTTGGACTTGGCGTGTTCGGTCGGTTCAGTGACTTCCGCTCCAAGCGGGGTCAAGTCGACGACCCCGCGGACGTCGATCAGGGGTCATACCCGGAGGACAACTGACGCCGCAGTCCCCGGGCATCGAGATGTCCGAACGGACCGTCCACTGCACGGTATTCGGCCGTCGTCGCGCCGGCTCGTAGCGCGGCGGCCAGTTCGACGGTTCGCGTGCGGTGCCCGGCGGCCCGTCGGCGCGCGTAGTCGGCGGCCGAGTCCTTGGTGACCATGAACGCCCAGTCGCTGGACAGGGCCAGCATGGCTTCCCTGGCCAACTGATCGGCGACCGGATTCCGGAACCCGCCGACCAAGCAGTCCACAGTGGACAGCAATTCGCGCTGCACGGCTGCCCCTGCGTCGACGAGATCGGCCACCTGCTCGCCGTCCCACACCCGCCAGTCCTTGCCGGAACCCCACGACGACGCCGGCAACTCGACCGGCGCGCCGAGATGCCCAGCGGCCAGCGCACCGCCCAACGTGCTGACCCGCACCCCTGCCTCGGGCAACGCCCGCAGCACGCCCTCCAGCCATGCCGGGCCCTCGTGCCACCAGTGTCCGTACAACTCGGTGTCGTACGCGGCCACCACCAGTCCCGGCCGACCGTCCCGCGCCCGCAGCGCACGCAGCCTGGCCACCACCGTGGCCACGAAGTCGGCGACGTGCGCGCGCACGGCAGCGGCGGCCAGCGTCGGGTCGTAGGGCTTCTTGTCCTCCGGCGCCACCTGCCGGCCGGTCACCCGCGCCGGCTTCAGCCCGGAGGGATGGTCGTACGTGTGGAAGTCGCGATAGGCCGGATCACCTGGGTAACCGGCCTTCGGCGACCACACCCGGTACGTCACGTCGAGGTCGCGCGCGAAGCACACCACGTCGCTGTCGCCGACCGGCCGCGCCGCCGACGTCCTGCCGCGCAACGCGGGACCGTCCACCAGGAACCTGCGCACGCCTGCCGCCGCGTAGTCGCGTTCCATGCCGGGCGCGTAGCCGCACTCCGGTGCCCAGATGCCCTCCGGTGCCCTACCGATCCGCAGCCGCGTGTCGGCCAGGCCGCTGCGCAGGGCGAAACCACGTACCCGCTGGTCCAACAGCGGCTGGAACGGGTGGGTCACCGGGCCACCGAGCAGTTCCACCACGCCGGAGTCCACCAGCGGCCGCAGCACCGGCGAGAAACCGTGCCGCCAGCGGGTTTCGAACGTCTCCAGCGCCGCCCCAGCAGCCCGGTACTCGGCAGCGGCCAGCGCCTGTAGCTCCGGTGCCGCCTTCCATCTGCCGTGCCAGCGGGTGGCCGCGTAGCCGGCCCGCAACTGCCAGCCGCCCAGCCATTCGTGGAACGCCCGCAGGCAGTAGGGGTCGTCCAGTTGGGCCGCCAGCACCGGGGTCACGCCCAGCGTCAACACGTCCCGCCTGCCCTCGGCGGCCAGTCGCTCCAACAGGTCGACCACCGGCAGGTACGAGTGCGCCCACGCCTGGTACAGCCATTCCTCGCCGACCGGCCAGGAACCGTGGTGCGCCAACCAGGGCAGGTGGCTGTGCAGCACGAGACAGAACGTGCCGACCGGTTCGTCGTGGCTCACTCGGTCACCCTCGCCACCGCGACCAGGTCCAGACTCGCGGCCACGTCCTCGGAGTGCACGTCGAAGTCGGTTGCCCGCACCGCTGCTACGTCGGCCAGCAGATCGGCAGGCCAGGTTGCCTCACCGGGCAGGTGGCCAAGGACGACGCCGACCTGCGCGTCGATCAGCGAACCGCCGTACGCGGCGTCCAGCGAGCGCAGTCGGGGGCCGTGGTGCAGACCACCGAGGAAGTCGATGTCAAAACCGGCTGCTTTCAGCAGGTCGGCCAGTTCGTCGGCGGCGAGTTCCCTGGTGTGGAACGGATTGAGCGGCGTGTCCTGGCCGGGGGAGAACGTCAACCGGTTCGGGGTGGTGATCAGCAGCGTGCCACCGGGTCGCAGCACCCGCCGGCACTCGGCGAGGAAGCCCTCCTGGTCCCACAGGTGCTCGATCACCTGGAAGTTGGCCACCACGTCCACACTCGCCGACCGCACCGGCAGCACCACGAGATTGGTCCGCACGGCGGCTACCGATGGATACCTGGCCCGCACGTGCGCCACGGACAGGGCGTCGTAGTCGGCGGCGACCACGGACGAGGCCACGTCCGCGATCAGTGCGGCGCCGTAGCCCTCACCGCACCCGGCGTCCAGCACGACGGCGTCGGCACAATGTGGCAGCAGCCAGGCATAGGCGGCCTCGTGCCGGCGGAACCAGTAGTTTTCCTCAGGCACGTCGGGGACGGTGCGCTCGCCGGTCAACGGCAGGGGCTCACCAGGTGGCGTGCCGTTCGTGGCGGTCTGCACGTCGGCACGGTAGCCGACCGGGTGACACGGGAATTGATCGCGTGCCGGTGGCAGTTGCACCGTTTGGACCGTTCTTCGTTCAACAGGAGGTCATCGGAGATGTCGAGCGCGAGCCAGCCGAAGGACAGCCCGGTCGAGTGGGTGGGCGACCACATCCGTCAGTACCTGGAGAGTGGCGGCACCGAGGGCTACGAGTGGCGTGGCACGACGATCCTGCTGCTCACCACCACCGGTCGCAAGACCGGCACGCAGCACCGGACCGCGCTGATCTACCGCGCTGACGGCGACAACTTCGTGATCGTCGCGTCCAAGGGCGGCGCTCCGAAGCACCCGGCGTGGTACCTGAATCTCCAGGCCAACCCGGACGTGCGCGTGCAGGTGAAGGAAGAGGAGTTCGCAGGCCGGGCGCGGCTGGCCGAGGGCACTGAGCGCGAGCGGCTGTGGAAGCTGATGACCGAGGTCTGGCCGGACTACGACAACTACCAGCAGAAGACCGACCGGGAGATCCCGGTCGTCGTCATCGAGCGGGTGTGAGCGAGACGGGGTGGTGGCCCGGCCGGGCTGGGCACCACCTCGATGTGCGGTCGACTCGCACGCATGTCCAGTCGAGACATACCGGTGAAGGGTCGACACGCGCGGGTGGGGTAGAGACATGCCGCTGGGCAGTCGACTCGTGCGGGTGGGCGCGGGACATGCTGGTGGGTGGTCGACTCGCGCGCGTGGGGTCGAGACATCAGGTCTGCGGCGACTCGCTCGCTTGGGTGGTCGTCTCGCCCGCGCCGGGGGTCGACACACCTGTGGATTTGGTTGGTTCGCCGTCAGCGGCGCGCCGCGCCGCGTGATAGGTCGACTTGCGCGCCGGGGGTCGAGGCATTCGCGCGATGGGTCGACTCGCCCGCGCCGAGGGTCGACACACCTGCGGATTTGGTCGGTTCGCCGTCAGCGGCGCGCCGCGTGATCGGACGACTTGCCCACCACAGGTCGAGACGTTCGCGTGATGGGTCGACTTGCGCGCCGGGGGTCGAGACGCTCTCGCGAAGGGTCGACTCGCCCGCCGGAGGAGTCGAGACGCGCGTGATGGGTCGACTCGCCCGCTCCTAGGGTCGAGACACTCGCGGGTGCGGTCGGCCCGCTCGCTACTGCGGGCGAGCCGACCACACAATCAGTTCCGTTACAGGTTCAGGCTTGCCGTCGTGTTCGTCGGCAGGGCCGAGTTGAGCGCCCCGCTGGAGAACACGTACTGGCCGTGCTCGACAGTCGGTGGTGCCGTCGCGTCGATGTCGCCGCCGGTGATGGCCAGCTTCGATACCGGCACGTTGACCGTCACCGTCGTCTGCTGGCCCGCGGTGAGGTGCACCCGGGTGAACCCGACCAGTCGTTTCGCCGGCACGATCGGGTCACTGACCGGCTGCGACACGTAGACCGGCACCACGAGATCGCCGTCCTTGGTCCCCGTGTTGCCGACCGCGACCTGCAGGTGCACCGACGAGCCCGACCTGGCCGCCGTCACCGCGCCGAACGAGTAGTTCGTGTAGCTCAGGCCGGCACCGAACCGGAACAACGGCTGGTACGTCGCCGAACCCGAGTTGCTGGTGTTCGGCAAGGTCAGCAACAGGTAGCTGTTCGGGTTGTCGGTGGTCAGCTTCGGCCACGACACCGGCAGCCTGCCGCTCGGGTTCACCGCGCCGTACAGCACGTCGGCGACACCGGCACCACCCTCGGTGCCCGGCCGCCACGCCATCACCAGACCGGCGGGCGTGATCCCGCCACCGGACTTGACGAGTGAACCCATCGCCAGCGGCCGGTCGTCCACCACGACGACGACCACGGGCTTACCGGTGGCCACCAACGCCGCCACCTCGGCCTGCTGAGCGGCCGGCAGGCTCGGGTCACGCTTGTCGTTCGGCCCTTCGGCGCCCGGTCCGTTGCCGACGACCACCACGTAGTCGTCCGTCGTCGCCGCTGCGGCAACCGCGTCGGCCTGCGTGGCCGCGAGGCTCACGTTCGCCCCACCCGAAGCCTGGAGTCCCTTGAGGACGGTCACGGCCTGCTCGGGACTACCCGCCGGCACGCCCTGCCAGCCGATGCTCCAACCGCCCAGCGTCGCCGGGATCGAATCGGCGTTCGGGCCGGTGACGGTGATCTTCGCACCAGAGGCCAGCGGCAGCACGTTGTTGCTGTTCTGCAGCACGACGCTGGACTCGGCCGCGGCCTGCCTGGCCAGGTCGGAGTCCATGCCGACGGTCTGGTTCGCCTTCGACGCGTCCACGAACGGGTGGTCGAACATGCCGGTGCGGAACTTCAGTGCGAGCACCCGACCGGCTGCCTGGTTGATCCGCGACATGCTGATCAGGTGGTCGGCGACGGCAGCCTTGACCGCCGTCGTGAAGGCGTCCGCGTTGGAGGGCTCCATGGCCATGTCCACGCCCGCGTTGATGGCGATCGCCGCCGCGTGCTCGTAGTCGCCAGCCAGGTGGTAGTTGTTCTGCAGGGCGGCGACGTCGTTCCAGTCGCTGACCACGAGGCCGGTGAAGTGCATCCGGTCCCGCAGGATCGTCGTCAGCAAATAGTGCGAGGACGTCGCAGGCACGCCGTTCACGGCGCCCGAGTCGACCATCACGGTCTGCCCGCCGGCGGCCAGACCTGCCTGGTAGGAGGGCAGTTCGTCGTCCTGGAGCCACCGGACCGACATGTCGGCGTCGGTGCGGTCCAGCCCGGTGCTCGCCCCGCCGTAGCCCGCGAAGTGCTTGACCGTCGCGGCGACCTGGCCGTTGGCCTGCATGCCGGTCACGCCCGCCGCCTCCATGGCGCCGGACAGCGTCGGGTCCTCGCTGAACGACTCGTTGTACCGGCCCCAGCGGGTGTCCCGGTCCACGTCGGCGATGGGGCCGAAGCCCCAGCGCACGTTGGTGGCCAGCGCTGCCTTGCCTGCGGACAACTCGGTGGCCTGTTCCAGTGCCGTGTCGTAGGTGGCGCCCATCCCGATCTCTGCCGGGAACTCGGTGTCGCCGAGCACGTTGTTGTGCCCGTGCACCACGTCAGCGCCGTAGATCACCGGGATGTGCAGCGGGTTGTGGTCGATGGAGTACTGGACGATCGTGTTGACGCCGTTCGCCCAGTCCTGCGGGCTGTCCGCGCCGTTGATGTCCTCGGTGGGCGGCGCGCCACCGCCGGACAGGATCGAGCCCGCCGCGTCCGTGCCGAGCACGTCCTGCGCGCACGTCTGGTTGAGCGGGCCGGGACCGTCGTTGCAGTTGCCGACGATCTTGCCGACCTCGATCTGGGTCATCTGGCCGATCTTCTCGGCCGTCGTCATCCTGCCGAGCAGGTCGTTCACCCGCGCCGAAACCGAGGCGTGCGGGTCGAGGTAGGTGGGTCTGTTGGCGGCAACGGCTGAGTTTCCGCTGGTCCCGAGTATGGAGGCGGTGATGAGGCCGGCCGACGCGGTAAGTACGAGACCGCGCGTAGCCACATTGCGTAAGCGCTTACTTCTCATGTGAATCGATGCTGGTGGCAGTGCGAAACTCAGTCAATATGTACTAGCCCGTCCGGGCTAGACAGCTGTCAACTGTCACACGGATGGCGAGATCGTGATGCCGATCGCGCCCGGCCCGACGTGCGCGGTGATGATCGACGTGACCGGGACCGGTAGCAGTTCCTTGACGTTGGTGACGCGCCTGCGCAGCACGTCCAGCACGCCTGCCACCCGGTCGTCGGCACCGATGTGTTCCACCGCGAGATCCACCGGTCTGCCGCCGGCAACGCTGACCGCCTTGTCCACCATCCTGCGCAGCGCCCGCTCGGCGCCGACGTTGCGTTCCAGCGGCTCCACCTCGCCGTGTCGCACGGTCAGCATCGGCCGGATGCCGAACGCGTTGCCGATCAGGTGTGCCGCGGCACCGATGCGGCCGCCCCTGCGCAGGTACTCCAGCGATTCGACGTGCAGCAGTTCGGTGCTGCGGGCGATCCGGACGCCCGCGATGGCCAGCACCTGGCCCAGTTCGCCGCCCGCCTGCGCCACCCTGGCCGCCGCGAGCACCGCGAAGCCGAGGCTCATGCCCAGTGTTCCGGAGTCCAGCACGTGCACCGGGACCTTGGTGGCTTGTGCTGCTTCCTTTGCCGCCCTGCAGGTTTCCGACATCCGGCTGGAGATGTGTAACGACACGATGGCAGTGGCGCCCTGGTCGATCGCGTCGGCGTAGGTCCAGAAGAACGCGCCTGCGTCGGGTGCCGCCGTCGCCACGTCCTCGCGGTCACGCAGTGCGGTGACGATCCGCTCACCGGGCACCCTGGCCTCGTCGTCGGTCTCCTCGCCGATCCGCAGCTGCTGCTGCACGACCCGGACACCCCTGCTGACGGCCAGGTTGGGCGGGATGCACGCGGTGGAGTCGGTGACGACAGCCACAAATCCAGAACTGACGAAACCAGGTGCGGCAAAGCTCGACATGTCGCGGGAGGGTAACGGTTTGAGCACGGTCCGACAGTAACCACTTCCACATTGCGTGCGTCACCCGGATGGCGTAGCCGTGAGGATGCTCACCGTGAGTCGGCTTGCACCCAGGCTACCGGCCGGTAACATTTGGGTGGCGTAGGCCACCTCCGGATAGAGGTGTCTTCGCTCGCCAACCAGGTCACGACATGGCAAGGTCGGGCCAACCCCACAGCCACCAGTGCTGCCAGCTACCAGGAGGTCGAACGAGGCCCATGAACATCGTCGTTCTGGTCAAGCAGGTGCCCGACACCTACTCCGAGCGCAAGCTCGCCGACGCCGATCACACACTGGATCGCGACGCGGCGGACGCGGTGCTCGACGAGATCAACGAGCGCGCCGTCGAGGAGGCCCTCTTGATCAAGGAGGCGCAGGGCGGCGAGGTGACGGTCGTCAGCGTCGGTCCGGAGAGGACCACCGAGGCGATCCGCAAGGCCCTGTCGATGGGCGCCGACGCCGCGATCCACGTCCTCGATCCCGCACTGCACGGCGCCGACGTGCTGCAGACCGCCAATGTGCTGGCCAAGGCCATCGGTACCGTCGACGGTGTCGACCTGGTGATCGCCGGCAACGAGTCCACCGATGGCGTCGCAGGCGCGGTGCCGGCCATCGTCGCAGAACTGCTCGGCCTGCCGCAGCTGACACACGCGCGCAAGGTCCAACTGGACGGCACCACGGTCAAGGTCGAGCGGGAGACCGCCGACGAGGGCCTGACCCAGCTGGAAGCCGCGCTGCCGGCGCTGGTCAGTGTCACCGAGAAGATCAACGAGCCGCGCTACCCGTCCTTCAAGGGCATCATGGCCGCCAAGAAGAAGCCGGTGCGCACGGTGACGGTCGCCGATCTCGGTATCGACGTCGGCGAGGTCGGGCTGGGCAACGCGTGGTCCGAAGTCACCGAGTCGACGCCGAAGCCGCCACGCACCGGTGGCCAGAAGACCGAGGACGAGGGCGACGGCGGCACGAAGATCGCCGAGTACCTGGTTTCCCAGAAGCTGATCTGACGAGGAGGAGTCGAACATGTCTGAGGTTCTGGTCCTCGTCGAGCAGGTCGACGGCGAGGTCAAGAAGGTCACCGGAGAGCTGCTGACCGCCGCCCGACTGCTCGGTGAGCCGTCGGCCGTCGTGGTCGGCGCGCCCGGCACCGCCGCCAAGGTGCACGACGCGCTGGCCGGTTTCGGCGCCGCCAAGGTGTACGCGGCCGAGTCCGACGACGCCGCTGGTTTCCTGGTCACCCCGAAGGTGGACGCGCTGGCCGCTGTCGCCGGCACGGCGAACCCGGCCGCTGTGCTGGTCGCCGGTTCCGCCGAGGGCAAGGAGGTCGCCGGTCGGCTCGCCGTCCGGCTGGGCTCCGGTCTGATCGTGGACGCCGTCGACATCACCGGTGACGGCGTGACCACGCAGTCCATCTTCGGTGGCGCCTACACGGTGAAGGCCAAGGTCACCCACGGCACCCCGGTGATCGTCGTGCGCCCCGGCGCCATCGACGCCGAGCCCGCCGACGGTGCCGCCGAGCAGTCCACTGTGGAGCTGCCGGCGGTGGACGCCGCGAAGGCGACCAAGATCCTGTCCCGCGAGCCGATCGTGGGCGGCGACCGTCCCGAGCTGACGGAGGCCACCGTGGTCGTCTCCGGCGGCCGTGGCGTGGGCAGCGCCGACAACTTCTCCGTCATCGAGAAGCTGGCCGACGCGCTCGGTGCCGCCGTCGGCGCCTCCCGTGCCGCCGTCGACTCCGGCTACTACCCGCACCAGTTCCAGGTCGGGCAGACCGGTAAGACGGTCGCTCCGCAGCTGTACATCGCGCTCGGTATCTCCGGCGCCATTCAGCACCGGGCCGGCATGCAGACGTCGAAGACGATCATCGCGGTGAACAAGGACGCCGAGGCGCCCATCTTCGAGATCTCCGACTTCGGCATCGTCGGCGACCTGTTCAAGGTGGCCCCGCAGTTGACCGACGAGGTCGCCAAGCGCAAGGGCTGAGCAGCAACCCGGAGCGGGCCGGTTTCGCCATTGTCCAATGGTCGAAACCGGCCCGTTTTCGTTGTTCACCCACTTTCCACCGTTCGGCTACCAATTGCCCCTTCTCGTCGTTGCCGACCGCCCCGTACACAATGTGCATGTCGCAGCCGAGACTGCTTGTCAGCAACGCCTCCGCCGACACGGCCGGACGGCACTACTCATTGCTGGTGGCCACAGAAGACCACGAGGTACGGGCCGCACAGCGGCTCCGTCACCAGGTGTTCGCCGAGGAAATGGGCGCCAGCCTGCACAGCACCGAGCCCGGCCTGGACGTCGACGAGTTCGACGAGTTCTGCGATCACCTCGTGGTCAGAGACGAGACCAGCGGCGACATCGTCGGCACCTATCGGATGCTGCCGCCGGAACGAGCCGAAGCGGCCGGTGGGCTCTACTCCGACACCGAATTCGACCTGTCCGCGCTGGCCGGAATGCGCGGCGCACTGGTGGAGACCGGCCGGTCCTGCGTGCACCCCGACCACCGGTCCGGTGCCGTCGTCGGTCTGGTGTGGGCGGGCATCGCCCGGTACATGCTGTTGTCCGGCCACTCCTGGCTGGCCGGCTGTGCCTCCGTGCCGCTGGACGACGGCGGCACGACAGCTGCCGGCGTGTGGGATGTGGTGCGGCGCAAGCACTTCGCGCCGGAAGGGTACGGCGTGACACCGCTGCGGCCGTGGGACGTGGACGCCGTCCAGGCACCCGCGAAGCCGGTCGTGCCGCCGCTGCTGCGTGGCTACCTGCGGCTGGGCGCCTGGATCTGCGGGCGGCCCGCGCTCGACCCGGACTTCGGGGTGGCCGACTTCTTCGTGCTGCTGTCC
>DASXYT010000058.1:0-3646 GCA_036502345.1 Pseudonocardiaceae bacterium
GCGAACTCGAAGAACGCGACCGGGCGGGGCATGGCGGTGGCCGGTCTCGTGTGCGGCATCCTCGCGGTGATCTTCGGCATCTTCTGGATCGCCGTGGTCGGTGCCGCCGGTGCGGCTGTCGGGGTCTGAAGCGGTCAACGCAGCTCCGACACGCGTGCCACGATGGCCCGATGCCGGCCGTCTTCAAGGATCTGTGCCTTGACGCCAATGACCACCAGCGGCTCGCTGACTGGTGGTGTCGCGCCCTTGGTTACGTGCGGGCCGGGGAGGTCGACCGGCCCGTGCACGCGCCCGTGCCGATCGCCGACCCGGCCGGGCACGGTCCGCTGATCTGGATCAACCCGGTGGCCGAGGGCAAGACAGTGAAGAACCGGATGCACGTCGACCTCTTCGGGGACACCGAGGAACTGGTCGGGCTCGGCGCCACGCTGCGGCGGCCGCATGACGACGAGCGGAGCTGGACGTGCTGACCGATCCGGAGGGCAACGAGTTCTGCGTGTTCGCCCCGGTGGAGTGATCCGCGTTAGGCCGATCGGGTGACGTCGGCCGCGAATTACGATTATTCGCTGGTTCGTTCCGTCACGGTCCACCGGTCGTGTCGTCCCTCACCCATCGGGCGACAGAACGGAGCGGCGATGTCCAGCAGTGGCGAGCCCCAGTCGAGCAGACTGCCGAGCGGTGCCTGGCCGGCCCGCAGGCCCACCGACGTGCTTGTGATCGATCCCGTCCCACTGTTCCGCGAAGGGCTGTCCGCCCTGGTCGACCGCACACCGGGGGTGCGTCTGGTCGGCGTCACCGCGAACATGCACAGCGCCGTCGCACTGTGTGAACGGCTGCGGCCGGACGTCGTCATGGTGGACGCCGTGCTCGACCCCCGGTGCCATCTTGCCCAGTTGCTGATCGCCTCCGACGACTCGTTCACCATTCTCTCCGTGGTCCGCGAGCCGCTGCGCAGCCAGCGCTACGTCGCCACCGCCCTCGCGGCCGGCATCCACGGGCTGGTGCTGCGCACAGCGGAGCCGGCGCAACTCCTGGACGCCATCCGCAGGACCCACCTGGAGCGCCGCTACCTCGACCCGGAGCTGGCCGCCCTGGCCACCGGTCTCGGCGTCCGGCACACGGTCACGGCCCGCCAGCCGCTGTCCCGCCGCGAGTACCAGGTGCTCCAGCTGATCTCCGACGGCCTGGAGAACCAGGCGATCGCCAAGACGCTGTTCGTCTCCGTGGAAACCGTCCGGACCCACGTCAAGAGCATCCTGCGCAAGCTGCACGCCAGGGACCGGGCGCACGCGGTCGCGGTGGCGTTCCGGCTCGGTGTGCTGGTGGCGCACCGGGAGACCCCGCCGAGCGAGGTGCCCGCCGGCCGGACACCTCCCGACGCCCAACGGGCCGCCGCCAACGGTGTCGGTCAACTGCCCCGCCTGCCACCGCCCGGTCAACCGCCTGCTCGGACCGCGTTGTCCGCGAGCATGGCGCGGCGCCCTACCGGTGTTCAGGTGACCGCACCCGTTGGTATGACCCGCAGGACACCGCACTGAGTTCACTTGCTCCGGTTACCGCCTGGTAATACACTCAAGTTACCGGCGAGTAGCGGCACGGTCGACGACGGTGCCGAGCAACACAGGGGAGCACCTAGATGGGCCACTACAAGAGCAACGTGCGCGACCTGGAGTTCAACCTCTTCGAGGTCTTCTCGATCCAGGACCGCTTCGGCAAGGGACCGTTCGCAGAAGCCGACGAGGACACCGCCCGCGGCATCCTCGCCGAACTGCACAACCTGGCCACCGGCCCGCTGGGCGAGTCGTTCGCCGAGGGCGACCGGATCGGCACCACGTTCGACCCGACGACCCACTCGGTGACGCTGCCCGACGGGTTCAAGAAGTCCTACCAGGCACTGTGGGACGGCGAGTGGTACCGCCTCGGCCTGCCCAACAACCTGGGCGGCTTCGGCATCCCGCCGTCGGTGCAGTGGACGGCCGCCGAGATCATCCTGGGCGCCAACCCGGCCGTGTTCATGTACATGGCAGGCCCGAACTTCGCCACCGTCATCGACCAGAACGGCAACGACGAGCAGCAGCGCTGGGCCCGGCTGATGATCGACCGGGGCTGGGGCGCCACGATGGTCCTCACCGAGCCCGACGCCGGCTCCGACGTCGGCGCGGGCCGGACGAAGGCCGTGCTGCAGGACGACGGTTCGTGGCACCTGGACGGCGTCAAGCGCTTCATCACCTCGGGTGACCAGGACATCACCGAGAACATCATGCACCTGGTGCTGGCCAGGCCCGAGGGTCCCGGCATCGAGTCCCGGCCCGGCACGAAGGGCCTGAGCCTGTTCCTTGTGCCCAAGTTCCTGTTCGACACCGAGACCGGCGAGCCGGGTGAGCGCAACGGCGCCTTCGTCACCAACGTGGAACACAAGATGGGGCTCAACGCCTCGGCCACCTGCGAGCTCACGTTCGGCCAGCACGGCACGCCCGCACGCGGCTGGCTGCTGGGCGACGTGCACAACGGCATCGCGCAGATGTTCCAGGTGATCGAGTACGCCAGGATGATGGTCGGCACGAAGGCCATCGGCACGCTGTCCACCGGCTACCTGAACGCGCTGGACTACGCCAAGGAGCGCGTGCAGGGCGCCGACCTCCCGAAGATGACCGACAAGACGGCGCCGAGGGTGACCATCACGCATCACCCGGACGTGCGGCGCAGCCTGATGCTGCAGAAGGCCTACGCGGAGGGGCTGCGGGCCGTCTACGTCTACACGGCCACCTACCAGGACCAGATCGCCGCCGGCGACGGCGACGTGAAGCTGGCCGAGCGGGTGAACGACCTGCTGCTGCCGGTGGTGAAGGCGGTCGGCTCCGAGCGGGCCTACGAGCAGTTGGCCCAGTCACTGCAGACGCTGGGCGGTTCCGGCTTCCTGCAGGACTACCCGATCGAGCAGTACATCCGTGACTCGAAGATCGACTCGCTGTACGAGGGCACCACGGCCATCCAGTCGCTGGACTTCTTCTTCCGCAAGATCATCAGGGACAAGGGCCAGGCGCTGGCGCACGTGGCAGGCGAGATCACCACGTTCCTGGAGTCGGAGGCCGGCAACGGCCGGCTGAAGGAGGAGCGTGCGCTGCTCAAGCAGGCGCTTGAGGACGTGCAGGGCATGCTCGGCGCGATGGTCGGCTTCCTGACCTCGTCGCAGGAGGACGCGCGCAACGTCTACAAGGTGGGCCAGAGCACGGTCCGGCTGCTGATGAGCGTCGGCGACCTGCTGGTCGGTTGGCTGCTGCAGCGTCAGGCCGAGGTGGCGCTGGCCGCGCTGGATCGCACCCCTTCGGCCAAGGACACCGCGTTCTACCAGGGCAAGTTGGCGGTGGCGAGCTTCTTCGCACACACCGTGCTGCCTGAGCTGTCCGCGCGGCGCAAGATCGTGGAGAGCACCGACAACTCGCTGATGGACCTGGACGAAGCAGCTTTCTAAGCCAGGACACGAAAGACGTCCGCCTCGCCGGTGGACAACGGCGGCCCCCTCAGCGGTCGGGGGGCCGCCGTCCTTCGTCTACAGGTAGAGGCCGGTGCCGTGGTCGGTTCGTTCGGTGGCCAGCGCGTGGATGTCCCGCTCCCGCATCACCAGGTACTGGTCGCCCTGGATCTC
>DASXYT010000059.1:0-18449 GCA_036502345.1 Pseudonocardiaceae bacterium
TCGGATCGGCGTCCAGATCGTGCTTGTGCTTCCGGTATGTCTCGGACTGCTTGACGTACTCGTCGCACGTCCGTCGCTGCTTCGCGAAGTCGGCCGCTATCGAGTCCATCACTGCCGGCGTGTCGAACACGGTTTCGTCGAGATAGGCCGTGATGTAGCCCTGCTCCCGGGCGAGCCGGTGCAACTGACGGACCAGGAATGTCTTCCCGACACCTGCATCGCCATGAATGGTGAACAGGAACCTTCGCCGTGGATCATCGACCGGGAGCGCTAAATTCTCCTGGAACAGCGCCAATTCCCCTTGCCGGCCGACAAAGCCACCTGCCTGACGACTCCTGATGATGTCCTGCAGGCTCATCCGCTGCGAACTCATTTTGGCGCTCCGTTCGGGCCGGACGACTCAACCCGAAGATAGCAGTGTGGGTCATACGAGTGGTCGGGCGAGCATGGCCAACCGGAGGCCGAGTCCAATGAGGACAACGCTGGTGGCCCTGTCCAGCCAGGTGCGCACCACGGAACGGGCCAGCAGTCTGCGGACCGCCGCCACCGCGAGCACCACCAGTACGTACCAACTCGCGCTGATCGCCATCTGCACCGCGGCCAGCGTGAACACGTCACCGAGTCCGCCGCCTGCCGGTAGGAACTGCGGGAACAACGCCAGGTACAGCACGGCCGCCTTCGGGTTGGTCAGGTTGGTCAGCAAACCGGCCCGGTACGCGGCGGCACCTGTCCTGGCCTGCGGTTCCGCCTCGTCGACCACAGGCCGCCGGGACCGTAACAGCGTGCGCACGCCCAGAAAGCACAGATAAGCAGCGCCGGCGATCTTGAGCACCGTGAACGCGATCTCGGACGTCCTGATCAGCACGGTGAGGCCGAGCGCCGACGCGGTGGCCCAACCGGTCAGCGCCGTGGTGTTGCCGGCGACCACCAGCAGTCCGGCCCGCCTGCCGTGCCGGATCGACTGGTTGACGATCACCGCGAACGACGGGCCGGGGGCCACCACCATCAACACGCAGGTCAGGACGAACGCGGGGGAGACCGTCACAGTTGGAGCGCGCCGTCGACCCTCCGCGGCACCGACGCGGTGCCCGGGTCGTCGCGCAACTCGGCCGGCAGCACCTGCCGCGGCGCGTCCTGCCACGCGACCGGCCGCAGGAACCGCCGGATCGACGTGATGCCGACCGACGTGTGCAGTGTGTTCGTCGCAGGCCACGGGCCACCGTGGTGCTGCGCCCACGCCACCGCGACGCCGGTCGGGAACCCGTTGAACAGCAACCGGCCCGCTTTCGGCCGCAGCACGTCCAGCACCGCGGTGAGATCGTCGGACTCGGTAGCGTGCACGGTCGCGGTCAGTGAGCCGGGCAGTTTCGCCAGCGCCGCCAACAGGTCCGCTTCGTCCGAATAGGACACCAGGATCGTCACCGGGCCGAAGCACTCCTCGGTGACCAACTCGTCCAGCTTGCTCGTGTCGGTACCGAACACCACCGGCCGTACCAGGAACCCGTCACCGGTCGGCGCCGATGCCTCGGCCACCGGAGCCAGGCCGGGATGCGAGGCCAGCCTTGCCGTGCCGGCCTGGTAGTTGTGCTGGATCCCGCCGTTCAACGCGACCAGGCCGCCCAACTCGGTGAACGCCTTCGCGACCTCGGCCCGCAGCAGGTCACCGTCGGCACCGGCCGGCACGAACGTGATGCCCGGCTTGGTGCAGAACTGGCCGGCACCGAGGGTGGCCGAGCCCGCCAGGCCCTTGCCGATCGCCTCGGCACGCTGCGCCGCAGCTGCCGGCGTGATCACCACCGGGTTCAGGCTGCTCAGCTCGCCGTAGAACGGGATCGGCTCCGGCCGCGCCGCCGCGATGTCGGCCAACGCACGACCACCAGCCAGCGAACCCGTGAACGCCGCCGCTCGAACAGAGGGGTGTTGCACGATCGCCGTCCCGGCCGACTGCCCGTGCACGAGCGACAGCGTGCCGTCCGGGGCACCTGCCCGCACCGCCGCGTCCCGCATGACGTCGATGCAGTGCTGCGCTGTGGCCGGGTGCGACGGGTGCGCCTTGGCTATCACCGGGCAACCTGCTGCCAGCGCTGCCGCCGTGTCACCGCCGGGCACCGAGAACGCGAACGGGAAGTTGCTCGCGCCGAACACCGCGACGGGCCCGACCGGCACCAGCATCCGGCGCAGGTCAGGCCGCGGCCCCATCGGCGTGTCGCCGGCGTGGTCGATGATCGCCTCGACGTAGCTGCCCTCGGTCACGGCGTCGGCGAACAGCCGCAACTGGTAGCACGTCCTGGTCAGCTCACCGTTCAGCCGCGTCTCGCCGAGCCCGGTCTCCCGGTCGGCCAGCCCGACGAGCGTCGTGTGGTCGGCTTCCAGCGCGTCGGCCAGCGCCCGCAGCAACTCGGCACGAAACGGCCTGCCCAGTGCCTCCAGCCGCGGCGCCGCATCGGCGGCCAGCCGGCAGAACTGGTCGACCTGTTCGGTCGTTGTCTCCTCGGCCACCGTCGCCTCGACGGCTCCGGTGCGTGGATTGGTGCTGGTCACTGCCGTCATCGCTGGCGTGCTCCTGTGGATCGAGTGGTGTCGCATCAACGGGGATCTGGTTCGGGGTTGTGGCCCGCGCGGGCCAGGAAGTCGAAGTCGCAGCCCTGGTCGGCCTGCGTGATGTGCTCGGCGTACAGGGCGCCGTAGCCACGCTCGAACTTCGGCGGCGGCGCTGTCCACGCCGCCGCGCGACGGGCCAGTTCGTCCGGCTCCACCAGCAGGTCCAGCCGCCGGGCCGGCACGTCCAGCGCGATCAGGTCGCCGTCCCTGACCAGGGCGAGCGGGCCGCCGACGAAGGACTCGGGCGCGACGTGCAGCACACAGGCACCGTAGCTCGTGCCGCTCATCCGGGCATCGGAGATGCGCACCATGTCACGTGTGCCATCGGCCAACAGCCGGTCCGGGATGGGCAGCATGCCGTACTCGGGCATGCCGGGACCGCCGAGCGGACCGGCATCGCGCAGCACCAGCACGGAGTCGGTGGTGATCGGCAGGTCAGGGTCGTTGATCCGGCGCTTCAGGTCCTGGTAGCCGTCGAACACCACAGCCGGACCGGTATGCGTCAGCAACGAAGGCGACGCGGCGATGTGCTTGATCACCGCACCGGACGGCGCGAGGTTGCCGCGCAGCACGGCGACTCCACCCTCCGGCGCCAGCGGCCGGTCGGCGGGCCTGATCACGTCGTCGTTGTGCACCAGTGCGTCGGCCAGGTTCTCGCCGAGGGTGCGCCCGGTGACGGTCGGCCGGTCGGTGTGCAGCAGGCCGAGGCCGGCCAGCCGGGACAGCAGGCCGGGCACGCCGCCCGCGTAGTAGAAGTCCTCCATCAGGTACGCGCCGCCCGGCCGGATGTTGGCCAGCACCGGCACCGACCGCGCGATCCGGTCGAAGTCGTCCAGGGTGAGTTTCAGCCCGCACCGGCCTGCCATCGCGATCAGGTGGATCACCGCGTTCGTCGAACCACCCAGCGCGAGCACGGTCGTCACCGCGTCGGCGAACGCCCGCTCGTCCAGCAGCGTCGAGAGCCGCACGTCCTCCCACACCAGGTCGACGATCCGCAGCCCGCTGGCCGCCGCCATCCTGTGGTGCGCCGAGTCGACCGCCGGAATCGCCGCCGCACCGGGCAGGGCCACGCCCAGTGCTTCCACCGCGGAGGTCATCGTGGACGCGGTCCCCATCGTCATGCACGTACCGGGGGAGCGGGCCAGGCCACGTTCCAGTTCGTTGATCTCCGCGTCACCGATCAGCCCGGCCCGCCGGTCGTCCCAGTAGCGCCACATGTCGGTGCCGCTGCCCAGGGTCTCGTCGCGCCAGTGGCCGTGCAGCATCGGCCCGGCCGGCACGAAGATCGCCGGCAGGTCAGCACTGGCCGCACCCATCAGCAGCGCGGGCGTCGTCTTGTCGCAGCCGCCCATCAGCACGGCGCCGTCCACCGGGTAGGAGCGCAGCAGTTCCTCCGTCTCCATCGCCAGCAGGTTCCGGTAGAGCATCGGCGTCGGCTTCTGGAACGTCTCGGACAGCGTGGCCACCGGGAACTCCAGCGGATAGCCGCCCGCCTGCCACACACCTCGCTTCACCTGTTCCGCGCGTTCCCGCAGGTGCATGTGGCACGGGTTGATGTCGCTCCACGTGTTCAGGATCGCGATCACCGGCTTGCCGAGGTGTTCCTCGGGATTGAGGCCGAGTTGCCGGGCGCGGGTGCGGTGGCTGAAGGAGCGCAGTTCGTCGCCGCCGTACCAGCGGTGGCTACGCAGGTCCTCCGGCCGCTTCACGCCAGACCCCAACTACGCAACACGTCGGCCACCGCGGCCCGGCCGACGTCGTCCAGCCTGCTGCTCGGTGGTCGCACGTCGGCGCTGCACACGCCGAGTTGGGCCAACGCCTCCTTGACCACCGAGACGTTGTGCTCGGACTCGTTCGCCGCCCGCAACGCCTCGAACGGCCGGATCTGTTGCCACACCGCCATGGCAGCCGGATAGTCGGCCGCCCGCAACGCTTCCAGCAGTCGCAGCGACAGCCCCGGACGGACGTTGGCCAGCCCGGACGTGAAACCGGTGGCGCCGGTCGCCCAGTAGCCGGGCGCCGCCGGTTCGGCCAGCCCGGCCAGCCACACGAACCGGTCCTGACCGGCCTCCCTGGCCACCGACGCGAACCGGACCGGATCGGGCACGGCGTACTTCACCGCGATCACGTTGGGACACGACTCGCCCAGCCGAGCCAGTTCCGCACCGCCGAACCGGGTGCCGCGCACGTAGAGAACGACGCCCAACTCGGGCACCGAGTCCGCGATCGCCTGGTGGTAGGCCACCCAGCCGGCCGACGACGTGTACGGGTGCACCGGCTGGTGGATCATCACCGCGTCCGCGCCAGCCGCCTCGGCGTGCCGGGCCGCCGCGACCGCGTCGGCCACCGCGTGCCCGACGCCGACCAGCACGGTGGTCGAGTCGTCCACCGTCCGCACGGCCAGTTCGGTGACCTGGTGCGCCTCGACCTCGGACAGCGCGTAGAACTCGCCGGTGTTGCCGTTCGGGGTGAGCACGTCGATGCCGCCGTCGACGATTCTGCGCACCACCTTCGCGTAGGCGGACTCGTCGACGTCGCCATGGGCGTCGAACGGGGTGACCGGGATGGCCACCACGCCCGACAGCCGCATGCGTAGTTCCTCGAAGGCCATCAGTCTCCTACTGTCGCTTCCGCGTGGGTCCGGCCACGCAGGTCGAGTTCGATCTGTTCCAGGCTGCGCCCCTTGGTCTCCGGGACCAACCACCGGGTCAGCCCGAACAGCACCACGTTCACCGCGGCGAACACCCACATGGAGTGGCCGATGCCCAGCGCCTTCGGGTCGGACATGATCGGGAAGACGGCCGTGATGATGCCGGTGGCCGCCCACAGCACGACCGCGCCGACACCCATGCCGGCCGCCCGCGCCTTCAGCGGGAAGATCTCCGCCATCATCACCCAGACCACCGCGCCCCAGCCCAGTTCGTAGCCGACCAGGTAGAGGATCAGCAGGATCAGCGTGAGCGCGCCGAGCGTGGCCTTGTCGTGCACGTTGAGCACGACGAAGCCGGCCAGCGTCAGCGTGACGAACATGATCACGTTGCCGATCAGCAGCAGCGGCCTGCGGCCCCACCGGTCCACCACGAACACCACCCAGCCGGTGAACAGCAGCTTGGTGATGCCGAGGATGACGCCGTTGAACAGCGCCGCGCTGGTGCTGAAGCCGAGGGCCACCAGGATCGTCGGGAAGTAGGCGTTGATCGCGTTGACACCGCTGAACTGCTGCCCGACCGCCAACAACAGTGCGACCACCAGCATCGGCCGCACCCACGGCGCCCACAGGTCACGCCACCGGGACTGCTGCTCGTGGTCCAGCCGGACGACCTCGGTGATGCTGGCCAGTTCGGCGTCCACGTCGTCGGTGCCGTGCGAGCTGACCAGCACGGCCCGCGCCTCGTCCGTCCTGCCGAGCGCGAGCAGCCAGCGGGGCGTCTCCGGCAGGAAGTTCAGGCCGATCAGCAGGATCACCGCGGGCACCAGCGCGCCGGCCAGCATGGCCCGCCAGTTCGCCGTGTCGTTGAGGAAGTAGTCGACCAGGAAGGCGATCAGGATGCCCAGCACGATGAAGATCTGGTTCAGCGCGGACATCGCGCCACGCAGCCTGCTCGGTGCCAGTTCGGACAGGTAGGTGGGCACCGTGGCCGACGAGCAGCCGACGCCGAGGCCGATGATCAGCCGGGAGACGGTCAGCACGGTCAGGCTCGGCGAGAACGACGCCGCCAGCGTGCCGATGATCACGATCACCGCGGCCACCATGATGGTGCGCCGCCTGCCCAGCGCGTTGCACAGCTTGCTGGCCGCGGCAGCGCCGATCATCGCACCGACCGACAGGCTCGCGGTGACCACGCCCTTGTCGAAGCTGGTCAAGTGCCAGACCTTGGTGATGAACACCAGGACGCCGGAGATCACGCCGAGGTCGTAGCCGAAGAGGATGCCGCCGAGGGCACCGAAGAAGTAGAGGGTCGTCCTGTTGATGGGTCGTCGGTTCGGCACCGTTGCCGCTTGCGTCACGCTCGATCGCCTCGCTTCGTGTGCTGGCCGTGGCTCGGCACGGCCAGGGGACTGCCCGTCAGTGCTGGTGCGCGAGCGGGAACTCGCGCGACTCGGCCACGGCGGGTGTGGCGAGCGAGATGCGCCGCGTGCGGTTGCGGCTGCGCCGAGGTGCTGGCTCGGCGCGGGTTCGGACTCCAGGAAGCATTAACCTCCGATGTGTCTCAGGTCTAGCATCTGATATATGATCGGGGTACCCGCGGGGACAGTCAATGCCTCGCCGCATGCGGATTGCGACCGATGCCCGAAATGCTGAGTCTGCCGGCATCCCGCACCGAACTGGTGCTCGCGGAGATCCGCAGACTGATCCTGACCCGGCAGCTGCTGCCCGGCCAACCGCTGGTGGAGCTCGAACTGGCTGGTCAGCTCGGGGTGTCCAAGACCCCTGTGCGCGAGGCGTTGAAGCTCCTCTCCGGCTCCGGCCTGGTCACGTTCAGTCCGTACAAGGGGGCGTCGGTCCGGGTCGTGGACCGGGACCTGGCGATGGCCGTCTACGACGTGCGGCTGCTGCTCGAACCGGAGGCCGTCGGCCGGTCCGTGCGCGCGAACGACCAGGCGTGTCTTGCTTCGGCCGACACCGCGCTGACCGCGGCAGCGGCCGCGATGGCCGCCGGTGACCACGCCGAGTTGAGCCTGCGCAACCGGTCGTTCCACCAGGCGATGTACGCGGGCTGCGGCAACCCGCTGCTGGTCAGCGTGCTGGACGACCTGCGGGACAGGGCGGCGCTGATCAGCGTGGTCGGCTGGGAGGCCAGCCCGAGCTGGGATCTGGAATGGCAGGAGCACCAAGCCATCCTGACCGCCGCCCGGGCCGGCAACGACGCGCTGACCACCGAGCTGACCAGGCAACACATCAACGGCTTCCTGGAGCGGATCATCGCCGCCATGACCGTGTGACCGGACCGGCGACCACCGCCAGCTAGGTTTGTCCCGCTGTACGACCACGGGACGGAGGAGCGGTGAGCAACCACAACCGGCTGGACGCGCATGCGGCCCTCGCCGAGGCCAAGGAGACCGTGCGGCGGCCCGACTTCCGCAGGGCCATCGGTTGCGGGGTACTCGCCCTGGCAGCACCGGGCGTCTACTACGAACTCGGCGGTCTCGCAGCGCACGGCGGCCAGCGGATCGGCGTGTTCGTCGCCATCGGCGCGTGTCTCGTGTTCGGCCTGATCGCCGTCCGCAGCACCGCCAACGAGGTGGCCAGGCTGGTCGGCCTGACCGGTGGCGTGTCAGCGGCCAACGTGCTGCGCTGGGTGATCACGCTGGGCGGCTACCTGGTCGTGGTGGCCGAGGTGGTCACGTTGTTCGGCGTGCCGATCGACCGGCTGCTGCTGTCCGGCGCCATCACCGGCGTCGTGGTCGGCATCGCGGCCCAGCAGTCGCTTGGCAACGCGTTCGCAGGCCTGGTGCTGCTGTTCTCCCGCCCGTTCGTGGTCGGCGAGCACGTCACGGTGCGGTCCGGCGCGCTGGGCGGCCAGTACGACGGCGAGGTCACCGCGATCACCCTGATGTACACCCGGCTGGCCACCGACGAGGGTCCGATCACGCTGCCCAACTCCGGCGTGCTCAACTCGGCGACCGGACCCCGTGGTGCGCCACCGCCGGTGCAGCCCGCCGAGGAGATGGAGGCGGCGGCGCGCATCGCCCGCAGGCCGCGGTTGCGCGGGGTGCCCGCCGTGCCGCTGGGCGCACATCGGCGGCGCCGCGCGGGCTGAGCGCGACCGACGTACCGTGGTGCGATGTCCCGACTGTCGAAGTCCGCGTACGAGGGCGAACTGCTCCGGTTGCAGGCCGAACTGGTGAAGATGCAGGAGTGGGTGCGGGCCGAGGGCGCCCGGCTGGTCGTGGTGTTCGAGGGCAGGGACGCGGCCGGCAAGGGCGGCACGATCAAGCGGGTGTCCGAGAACCTCAACCCCAGGGTGGCGCGCATCGCGGCGCTGCCCAAGCCCACCGACCGGCAGCGCACCCAGTGGTACTTCCAGCGCTACATCGAGCAGTTGCCGGCCGGCGGCGAGATCGTGCTGTTCGACCGCAGTTGGTACAACCGGGCGGGCGTCGAGCACGTGATGGGCTTCTGCACGCCGGACGAGTACCACAGGTTCATGTCGCAGTGCCCGATCTTCGAGCGCATGCTCATCGAGGACGGCATCCTGCTGCGCAAGTACTGGTTCTCGGTCAGTGACGACGAGCAGGAACGCAGGTTCCGGGCCCGGCTGGACGATCCGCTGAAGCGGTGGAAGCTCTCCCCGATGGACCCGCAGTCGTTGGTGCACTGGGAGGACTACTCGCGGGCCAAGGACGAGATGATGGTGCACACCGACATCCCCGAGTCCCGCTGGCACGTGGTGGAGAGCGACGACAAGCGCAGCGCGAGGATCAACATGATCTCGCACCTGCTGTCCACAGTGCCCTACCACGATGTGCCAGAACCGTCGGTGAAGCTGCCGAAGCGGCCCAAGAGTACGGGTTACGTGCGGCCGCCGAAGGACCTGCAGGACTTCGTGCCCGACCACGCGGCCACCCTCGCCGGCTGACCAGGTGGAGGGCCTGCCCGCGCCGGTCGGGTTCGTGCTGGGCGGTGGCGGCAGCCTCGGCGCGATCCAGGTCGGGATGCTGCGCGCGCTGCTGGAGCACGGCATCGCGCCGGACCTGGTGGTCGGCACGTCGGTCGGCTCGGTGAACGGCGCGCTGGTGGCCTGCGAGCCCGCGGCCGCCGCGGAGCGGCTGGCCAGGATCTGGTCCGTGATGACCAGGCCCGTCGTGTTTCCCGGTGGCCCGCTGACCCAGTTGCGCACACTGCGCAGACACCGCAACTACCTGTTCCCGAACGACGGGCTGGCAGCGGTGCTGACGACGGCACTCGGCTCCGTGACCAGCTTCGAACAGTTGGCCCTGCCGTTCGGAGCCGTCGCGGTGGACGCGGTCACGGGACTGCCGGTGCTGCTCCGGTCCGGGCCGCTGGTGCCGGCGATCCTGGCCAGCAGCGCGATCCCGGGCGTCTACCCGCCGGTGCGGCTGGACGGGCGGGTGCTCTACGACGGGGGAGTGCTGGCCAACGTGCCGATCCGGCAGGCACTGGCCATGGGCGCCCGGTCGCTCGTGGTGCTGGACTGCGCGTTCCCAGGGCACCTGCCCGACGTGCCCGACACGATGGCCGAGACGCTGTTGTTCTGGGCCACGCTCGGCATGCGCAACCAGGCGTTCCTGGAGGCAGAGGTGGCGGCCCAGCAGGTGCCGGTGCTCTACCTGCCCGGCCCGCCGGTCCGCGCGATGACCCCGCTGGACTTCACCCATACTCCGGAACTCGCGTCCGACGCGTACCGCTCAGCAGCCGACTTCCTTGCCGGGCTGGTGTTGGCCGGTCCCGGTCTGTACGGCCACCCCGGCGTGCCGGATCACCACGGGTAGCCGTCCGCGATCGAGCGCAACTCGGCGGCCACAACGGCGTCCAACTCGTACCTGTCGCCGAAGTCGACCGCCGTGTGGCTGGGCAGGCCGACCTGCGGTCGGCGGGGCGCCGCGTGCACGTCCTGGACGCCGGTGGCACGGACGATCTCGACCAGGTTGTGCGGCCGGATGCCACCGCAGGCCATGACGGCCAGGCCATCGGGCGCCCAGCGGACCATCCTGGCCAGCAGGTCCACGGCGGCTGTCGGCGCGGCACCGGACGTCAGCACCCGCCGCACCCCGAACCCGCCAAGCACACCAAGCGCGGTGAACGGGTCGGCACACACGTCGATCGCCCGGTGGAACGTGAACTCCCGGCCGGCTGCGGCGGCCACCAGCGTCTGGGTCGCCGAGTGGTGCACAGTGCCGTCCTCGGTCAGCACACCGGACACCACACCGGCCACGCCGAGTTCCACGGCATGCTCGACATCGGCCACCATCGCGTCGATTTCGCTTGTCGTGTAAAGGAAATCTCCACCACGCGGGCGAACCAGCACGTGGATGTCCGTCTTACAACGGGCGACGGCTTCGGCGATCAAGCCGTGGCTCGGCGTCAGGCCGCCCTCCGAAGACGACGCGCACAGCTCGATCCGGTCGACGCCGACAGCATCGGCCGCCAGTGCGCCGGGTAGCGAGTCGACGCTCAGTTCGATCCGCAGTCCGCTCATGTCACGATGATCACGTCGAGCGTGCGCGGGCCGTGCACGCCTTCCACTCTCTTGAACTCGATGTCGCTGGTCGCGGACGGTCCGCTGACGAACGTGGTCGGCCTGCTCGGATCGAGTCGGGCGACAGCTTCCGGCACCGTGCCGACGATCTGGTCGGCCAGCACCACACACAGGTGGTAGTCCGGCACCAGTGTCAACACCCGTCGCCCCTGGTTCGGCCGCGCGTCCAGCACGATCGTGCCGGTCTCCGCGATCACCACGGCACACCCGGTCAGCACCCCGCCGACATCGTCCAGTTCGGACAGTGGAATCGGCTGATCGGGCTTGTCCACCAACCAGTTCACCGAAGCAGTCCGCCAGTCGTCGGGCAGTTCGGGGGGTGCCACCATCGTGCCGGGCGCCCTGGCCGCGAGCACCGAGGAGATCTTGTCCGCCAACGAAGCCACCGGCACTTGGTGCACAGTTGCCCGGTAGTCGGCGATCCGCTCGGCGGCCAACGAGATCAACGCGTCGCGGCCACCGAAATCACGAGACCGCTGGTAGTCCCGAGGAATGGGGGCAGGTGCTGCCCGGCCGGCCAGCGCCGAGGAGATCCTGGCCAGCATGTCGGTCCGCGCGTCAGCCATGGGTCCGCTTCCACCAGGCCCGGAACGACTCCTGCGGCGGCACCGGGACGTCCCGGCCCGCCGTCCACTTGGCGCCCGGTCCCGGTAGCCGGCTGATCGTCCCGTTCCTGGCCAGCAGCCGGGCCAGCGACCCGACCCGCTGGGCCGTCTCGTAGCGGAACGGGTCCCGCAGGACCCACGCGAGCGCCGCCATGCCGATCGCCTCCGCGGTGTTCCTTCCCTTGGCCCGCACCATTTCCGCACGCAGGTGGGTGAGCACCTCGGGGATGTTGATCCGCACCGGGCACACCTCGTAGCACGCCCCGCACAGCGACGACGCGTACGGCAGCGACGCCACCTGCGGATCGTGCGGATCACCGGACAACTGCGGCGCCAGGATCGCGCCGATCGGGCCGGGATACACCGAGCCGTACGCCTGGCCGCCGGTCCGCTCGTACACCGGACACACGTTCAGACAGGCCGAGCACCGGATGCAGCGCAACGCCTGCGCGCCGACCTCGTCGGCCAGGGTCGCGGTGCGGCCGTTGTCCAGCAACACCAGATGGAACCTCTGCGGCCCGTCGCCCGCGGTCACGCCGGACCAGATCGACGTGTACGGGTTCATCCGCTCCGCCGTGGACGAGCGCGGCAGCAACTGCAGGAACACCTCAAGATCTGCCCACGTGGGCAGCACCTTCTCGATGCCCATCACGGTGATCAGCGTCTCCGGCAGCGTCACGCACATCCGGCCGTTGCCCTCGGACTCGACCACCACGATCGACCCGGACTCGGCCACCCCGAAGTTGGCGCCGCTGATCGCCACCTTCGCGGACAGGAACTTCCTCCGCAGGTGGCTGCGTGCTGCCTCGGCCAGCGCCCTCGGCTCGTCACCGAGATCGGCCGGCGCGTCCGGCATCTCGCGGCGGAAGATCTCCCTGATCTCCGCGCGGTTGCGGTGGATGGCCGGCACCAGGATGTGGCTGGGCCGGTCGTGCCCCAGTTGGACGATCAACTCGGCGAGGTCGGTCTCGACGGCCGTGACGCCACCCTCGGCCAGCGCCTCGTTCAGGCCGATCTCCATCGTGGCCATGGACTTCACCTTGACCACCTCGTCGGCGCCCTCGGCGCGGACCAGGTCCAGGACGATCCGGTTGGCCTCGGCGGCTGTGGAGGCCCAGTGCACCACCCCACCGCGCGCCGTGACCTCGGCCTCCAGCCGTTGCAGATGGCCACCGAGATCGGCGAGCACGTGGTCCTTGATGGCGGCACCGGCCAGCCGCAACTGCTCCCAGTCGTCCAGTTCCGCGACCACCGCGGACCGCTTGGTGCGGATGGTCTGCGTCGCGTTGCGCAGGTTCGCCCGCAACTGCGGGTCGGCCAGCGCGGCCCGCGCCGCCGTGGGGAACACCGGTGTACCGAGCCACGTCACCGGGTTGCGCGGCGTGTTCACCCCGTGGCTCGCCATGGCTCCTCCTCGGTGCTGGCCAGGATCTCGGCGATGTGCAGGGCGCGGGTGCCGGCCCGCAGCCGGGACAGGCCGCCGCCGATGTGCATCAGGCAGGAGTTGTCGCCCGCCGTGACCAGTTCCGCTCCCGTCCCGATCACGGCCCGCATCTTGTCCGACAGCATCGCGAGTGACGTGTCGGAGTTCTTCACCGCGAACGTGCCGCCGAAGCCGCAGCACGTCTCGGCCTCGGGCAGTTCGGTCAGCCGCAGGCCCCGCACCGCGCTGAGCAGTCGGATCGGCCGGTCGCCTACCCCCAGCATGCGCAGCGAGTGACAGGTCGGATGGTAGGTGACCCGATGGGGGAAGTAGGCGCCGACGTCGGTCACCTTCAGTACGTCCACCAGGAACTCGGTCAACTCGTAGGTGTGCACGGTGAACGGCGGCAGGTCGGCCTGTTCGACCAACGTGGGGTGGATCTCGCGCACCATGCCGGCGCACGAGCCGGACGGCGCGACGACGGCGTCGTAGCCCGCGAAGATCTCGGTGTAGTGCCCGGCCAGTTCGGCCGCCGGCTCGGGATAGCCGGTGTTGAAGTGCATCTGACCGCAGCAGGTCTGGCCGAGCGGGAAGTCCACCGCGCAGCCCAACCGCTCCAACAGCCGGACGACAGCCTTGGCCGTGCTCGGGTAGAACGTGTCCGTCACGCACGTCGCGAACAGCGCCACCCGCAACTCGTCACCTCCCGCATCCTGGCCGTCAACCTACTCGACGCGACAGCCGTCAACCCTTGGTGCGCTGGCGCAACGCCTCGTAGAGGATGACCGCCGCCGAGGTCGCCACGTTGAGCGAGTTGGCCCTGCCGAACATCGGGATGCGCACCCGCACGTCGGCCGACTCCAGGAACTCGTCGGTCAGGCCGTGCTTCTCCGAGCCGACCGCGATCACCGTGGGCCCGGTGAGGTCCACGTCGGTGAACACGGTGTCGGTGTCCGGTGTGGCCGCCACGACGCACATCGACCGCTCCCGGGTCCACGCCAGCACATCGGACGTGTCGGCGGCGGCGACGGGAACCGAGAACACGGTGCCCTTGCTGGCGCGCACGATGTTCGGGTTGCCCCAGTCGGTGATCGGCCGCGCCGCGACGACGGCGGCCACCCCGACGGCGTCCGCGGTGCGCAGCATCGCCCCGAGGTTGCCCGGCTTCTCCACCGACTCGCAGACCAGCGTCAACGGGTTCCCGCCGACCCGCAGCGCGGCCAGGTCGGTCGGCACCGTGTGCACAACGGCCAGCCAGCCGTCCGGCGACTCCCGGTAGGCGACCTTCTCGAACACCCGGTCGCTGACCTGCACGACCTCGCTGCCCAGCGCGGCCACCTCGGTCACGGTGCCCAGGTCGCTGTCGGCCCGGACCAGGTCGGGGCAGTAGTACAACGTGACCGGCACCACGCCGGCCGCCAGCGCGAGCGCCAGTTCCTCGTAGCCCTCGACCAGCATCAGGCCCGACTGGTCACGCTGCCGACGCCTGCGCAGACCGACCAGGTGCTTCACCCTCGGGTTGCTGACACTGGTCAGCTGCTGGGACATGCCCACGATGGTAATTGGTGCCCCTGGTACGCCGGCCTGCGGCCGAACGAGTAACAGCTCTCACCCGGTCGTGGGATGACGAGCGCTGTTCGGTCCGACATCGACCTGTCGGTCCTAGAGTGACAGTGCTGCAACGAATGTCGACGAGCGGGGGCCGGTACTCGATGGGCTTGACGGCGCGACATCTGCCTGCCGCTCTGCTGATCTCGTTGCTGAGCGCGGGTTCCGCCAGCATCGGCCTACAGAGTATCCATAATGGACAATCGGGTCATACTGCTTCCATTACTCGCGCGGGCGATCCGTACCACTGCCCACCCCGGTCACCTTCTGGTTGCGGTTCGACAACCAAGCCCGTGCCGACATCGGCCGTCAGCCGTCCCGCGCCACCGAAGCCGCCCGGCTGCCCGGTGAGGTCCCCGGCCGGCTGCGAGCCGACCGTGCGTCCCGGCCCGCCGCCGCTGCCCGTCCAGACCCAGCCGAAGCCCACCCCGCCGAAGCCCACCCCGCCGAAACCCACACCCGCGCCGCCGAAGCCCACCACGACGAAGCCGGCACCAGCGGCGGCGGTCCACGTCCCACCGCCGCCACCGGCGCCGCCCGCCGAACGGGCCGTCGTGCCCCCGCCCAGCAAGCCGGTGCCCACGACCCGGCCCGCTCCGACCACCACCGTCGCGCCGGTGATCACCCCGGAGGCAGCCGCTCCGCGTGTCGTGGCACAGCCCGAGGCGGACCTGCCGAAGGCGCCTGAGCAGGACCTGCTGGACAACCCGGTCGTGGTGCTGATCATCGTGATCGTGGTCGTGGCGGCCGGCATCGCCAGCGCCACGACCATCGGCGGCTGAGCACGGCTATTCGGGACCGTTTTGGGCAGTTTCGATGCCGAGCGTGAGATTCCAGATCGGCGTGGGTGCCAGCACGAACTTGCCGTCCTGCCAATTCAGTTCGGCCTGCTCCGCAGTCGTGCCGGTGGTGACCGAGATCGCCACCGAGCCAGATGGCCCGACGTAGACCGGGTTGGTGGACTTGTTTGGTCCGAGCGGGAAATCGGAATGGATTTTTTTGTCGAAGAGCAACCGCCAACTCTGGTCGGACTTCGACGTGTTGGTGAAGACGAGTGAGGTTTGCACGATGCATCCTTCGGTTCGGAATGGACGGACGCATTCGAACGTATCGAGTTGGCTCGGCGACGGGTATTCATCACATCGGACAGGTGAACGGCCCGCCTCAGGTTCTGGCCGCGAAGTGCGCGATGGCCAACCTGATGTCGTCCGGCCCGATCTCCAGGGCCCCGTGATACGGCCTGCGGATCAGGAACACGACGCACACCGCCGCCGCCACCATCGCGCCCTCGATGGACAGCGGGATCAGCGACGATGCCGTGTGCGGCAGGCCGGACAGCACACCGTGGCCCAGCGCCACCGTCGCTGTGATCACCAGGCACGCCAGCAGACCGACGGGCAGCGCCGTGTGCGTGTCGCGCAGCCGTTGGTCCCGCGCGTCGCTGACCGCGTCCAACTCCTTGATCGTCTCCGCCCTGGTGGCCTGCACGGCGTCCTGGTCGGTCGGCACGCCGAGGATCTGGTTGGACATCGACCGCAACTGCTGGTCAGCCTCGTCCGCCGAGCCGCCGTGCGGCAGCAGCGGCCACTCCTCGTTGAGCACGGTGTCCGCGTAGTCCCTGATCTCGCCCTGCAACTCGGTGCTGATCGGCAGCCCGGCAACGTCGTCGTACAGCGAGATCAGGGCCGTCGACTCGTCGGCCGTGTCCGAGGACGCGTGGTTGTAGGCCTGCCACGAGATCACCACGGACAACGCGAACGCGGCCAGGAACAACGCGTTGAACATCGCGCCCGCCGGACCCGTCGTCTGGTCGTGCCACTTCTCCCGCCGCTCACCGAGGCGGGCGGCGCGCAGCCCGAGGGAGGCGCCGCCGACCACGACGGCACCTCCGATCGCGACCGCGATGCACAGCAGGAAGGAACCAGTCACCGTCGCCACCTCATCGCTGTGCCGGGAGTCGGTCGAGGAAGATGTGGAACGCGTCCGGACTGACCGCGATCATCCCGCCGAACGGATGGTTGAGTTGGTCGATCACGATCAGCGCGAGCACCGCCATCACCCCCAGCGGTGCCGCGATCAGCACGTGCGACCAGAAGTTGGCCAGCCCGAACAGGAACGAGTAGCCCACGGTCAGCACGGAGCCGATGATCAGCACCACCCAGAGGATGGCCGGCACGCTCTCCGAACTCTCGTTGATCCGGGCCCGGCGTGCCGCCGCCAGGTTGTTCACGTGGGTCAGCGACTGGTCGAAGATCGTCTGGTCGCGCGGGGTGTTGGTCGGTATCGCGTTGATCTCGTCACGCATCGTGTAGACGAGTTGGGTGGCCGCCGCGCTGGACTTGCCGTCGGCCATCATCGACCACTCGCTGTCGATGACCGCGTTCGCGTAGTCCTTGGTGGTCTTCTCCAGCGCCCTGCCCTCCGCGGGTGGCAGTGCTCGCGCGTTCCAGTAGAGTGAACCGAGTTCGTTGGCCTCGGTGAACGTATTGCTTTTCACCGCTTCCAGGCTTTCCCATTCGTTCACGACGACGAAGCCGAGCATGACCGCGTACAACACGCCGAGCACGGCATAGACGAAACCGGCGACGTCATTGTGTTCCTGACGGATGCGGTGCGGGATCAGCACCTGAACGGCGTACAACAGGGCCGCGACGCCGATCGCGACGCCGGCGACGATGCCACTGACTTCCAGCGCTATCAATTCAACCTCCGCGGATGGAAAGCGGGAAACTCGGGATCAGCCGATCACCTGGACGCCGGACTCGACCAGGTTGTTGGCCGGCACCGGGTCGATGTCCGTCGAGCCTGCGGCACGGTCGGGGAAGACACCGGCCACGCCCCAACTGGTCTGCACGGGCGAGCCGAACACCGGGGCCAGCGGCAGCCGGATGGTTGTGGTGCCGCCGACCGGCTGCGGCGTGATCGAGCACTGCACCAGTTCCGGCGCTGCCGGGTCGGGGCTGTCGTAGACGAAGCCGCAGCCGGTCGGCATCGGCTGATCGGTGGCCAGCCGGATCAGCGGGGGAGTGACCACCACCAGCCGGATCTGGCCCGAGCTGTGCTGTGGGCCGCGGTTGCCGACGGTCAGCGTCTCGGCGGCCGGCTGGCCGGTGGCGACGGCGGGCAGGTCGGTGGTCACGTACAGGTCGGTGACCGGCGCGTTCGTCGGTCCGCCAACCGATGTCGACGGGTTGGTGACGACCACCGACGGCCAGCCGAGGTTGTCGGCGACGTGCTGGTCGACGTCGGGCGAGCCGGGTTCTGGCAGCACGGTGGCAGTGCCGAACGTGTCGCCGGCAGCCGCGCCCTCGGCCGCGGTGAGCGGCAGCGTCACGTCCGCCGAGTCACCGTGTTGCAGCGGTGGCAGCACACACCGGAGCACCTCGGGCACTGTCGCGTCGGTGTCGGCGTCCTGGTAGAGGAAGCCGCATTCCTTGGGCATCCGGCCCGCCGGGTCGACGGCCACGAACACCCCGGTGGTGATCGTCAGGTCTTCCGGAGTCGTGGCGTCGTCGCCGGTGTTGGTCACGGTCAACGTCTGGGTGCCGATACTGCCGGCGGCGATGACCGGCTCGTCGTAATAGAGATTCAGGTCGATCCGCGCGCCTTCCTGCGCGTTGGCGAAGAATACCGGCGGACCGACCAGTACGGCGGTCAATACTCCCACCAGTAGGCACGCAGGCAGCACTGAACGATTCATCGACAAAGCCCCCGAATTCACGATGTGCTTGATTCGAGCGTTAGCGGTTTCCCAATCCGCTGTGTGGCTGACGCCTTTCGTTGCAGCCTACCGGGAGTGCATGTTCCGGCCAGTGCACAGCGGTATCGCTCACCCCAGGGTGGGGAACCCCACCCAGCCGGCCCAGTGCCATTCCGCTCACCATGGTTCCGGCACCGATAAATGGTTGATTCCGCCCCCGGGAGTGGGACGACGGGTACCCGGCCTTGTGCACACACAGTGACGACGACGGCCGGCCTGGAACCCAGGCC
>DASXYT010000060.1:0-18485 GCA_036502345.1 Pseudonocardiaceae bacterium
AATGTTTGTCCGAGCGCATTGACCATCCTATGTCGGCGTGTGCCGTCATGACCGTGGGAGGACCATTTCCGCTTCCGGGACAACTATGGGTGTGCGTTGCGCTCCGCGCCAGCGCCAGGTGATCATGGTGGCCGCGATGGCCGCTGACACGGGCAGGTTCACGCCGAGGTCGTCGGGCCACGGCCACTGGTGCGCGCCGAGCCATGCCGACGCGCCGACGTTGACGAGCCAGCCGGCGAGACCACCGAGCAGGACAGCTCCGATGGCGACCCTTGCGATCGCCACGAGCAGGGGTCCTGACCTCAGCCACACGTGGCTGAGGCCGCGCCGCTGCAACCAGGCGCCGATCAGCGTAGCCACGACGGCGGAACTGATGCCGATCGATGTGAAGGCCGAGACCAGGAGGCTCGCCTGCCCGCTGACCAGTCCTGCGAACCCAGCTATCAGTGTGGGCGCCACATAGGCCATCACGACCTCGCGCCAGAGCGTGAACCGCGCTGTGCCGGGAGTTGATTCGTGTCGTGTCTTTCGCATAGCGACCAACCCATTCGATGCACCCGTCCACGCGCGCAAGGCCGTACGCCAGCCGTCGTCGGTGCCTGCCCAGGCGATGTAGCCGTCGGGGCGGACCAGCACAGTGGGACCGTCGTCGTGGCGCTCGGCCTGCACGAGCTCGGTCTCGGCCGGCGGCGTGCAGGGTGGGCGGACGAGTAGGAACCCACTTGAGCGCAGCTGTCCTACGGTCGTGCCGTCGGACAGCGCGATCGCCGAGGCGCGGGTACCGACCAGGCGGTGCTGGCCGCGGGTTCGCGGGTAGCGCAGGGCGGTGCCGGACAGACCGCCGACCATGAAGCGGCTGACCATGGGCAGGCTGAGCAGCCAGGTACCGACGTGGTCGCGGATCGCGCGGGAAACGCGTCCGCCGAGTGTGATGCTGCGCATCATCGCACCGCTGGTTCGCAGCGCTTGGCGACCGACGGGGTGACGCTCCTGGTGATAGGTGTCGAGCAACTGCTCGGCAGCGCCTCCGAGGACGGCATCGAGCTTCCACGCCAGGTTGATCGCGTCCTGGATCCCGGTGTTCATTCCCTGGCCGCCGACGGGTGAGTGGACGTGGGCGGCGTCACCGGCGAAGAAGGTTCGTCCGTGACGGTACTGCTCGATCTGGCGCTCGTCGCAGTGGAACCGGGACGTCCAGCCGATCTCCTGTACCCCGACCTCGCGTCCCATCGCGCGGTCGAGCACCTCACTGATGTCGTCCTCGTCGATCTCGGCGGTCTCGGGTACCTGATGGTGGCGGTCCCAGGTCATCGAGCGGTACCAGCCGTTAGCGTAGGGGGCGAGAAAGCCGAACGCGTCCGGAACGCTCGCGCCCACTGTCAGCCGCCCTTCGGCAGGCGGCCGCGTCGGCAGCACGTCGGCCAGGACGACCGAGGACAGCACCGTTTCGCCGGGGAACGCCACATCGAGCAGGTCGCGCGTGGTGCTGTGCGCGCCGTCGGCCGCGATCACCCAGGTGGCCCGCACCCGCGAGATGTCGTTGGTTCCCTTCGTCCGCACCACCAGGGTGACGCCGTCGTCGTCCTGGGACAGGCCTAGGAGTTCGGCTCCGCGGCGCACGTCGGCTCCGTGTTCGCGGGCGTAGTCCGCCAGCAGGCGGTCGACGTTGGTCTGCGGCGTCACCAGCGTGAAGGGGTAGGGCGAATCGTCCCGGTCGAGTCGCAGGGCCGCGCCCGGCCACAGGTCGACCCGAGTCACGCGTTGCCCGAGTTGGACCAACTGCTCGGTGATGGTCCGACCGCCGACGGTTCGACTCGCGAGCAATTCCAGGGTGCGCGGTTGGGTGGTGAAGGCACGGCTGGCCGGGTTGGGCGACGGCCGCCGTTCCAGCACCACCACGTGGCGGCCCGCGCGGGCCAGATCACCAGCAGCGGCCATCCCGGTGGGGCCGCCGCCGATCACCGCGACGTCGCAACGGTCCACGTCAGGCATGTCGTTGCCTCTCTCCTGGTTGGGTTCGTTGCGGGCGACCGGGAAAGCTGGTTGAGTTGCCCATGCAACTCAAAAGCTACGCTGACTTGCTTGTGAAAGTCAACGGGCGAAGGAGGCAGTCATGAACCTGGCCGAAACCGATGGCGGCCCGACGAAACGGATCGACGAGGACCACCAACAGGACTGGATCGCGATCGTGAAGGTCCTGCTCGTGCTGCCCGGCGCGCTGGAAGCGCAGCTCCTGCGTGACTCCGATCTGACGCTGCTCGGCTACATGATCCTGGCGCGGCTGGCAGACACACCCGAGGCGACCCTGCAGATGAGCCAGATCGCCACGATGGCCAACGGATCTCTGCCACGGACCTCGCAGGCGATCTCACGACTTGAGGATCGGGGATGGGTGCGCCGGACCGTCATCAGCGGGCGCGGGCAAGGCCGGCGTTTCACCGTCGCCTCCCTGACCGATTCTGGTCGCGCGCAACTGGCACAGGCCACGCCTGAACACTCTGCGCTGGTTCGTCGTCTGGTCATCGAGCCGGCGGGTGGTCAGCTCGGCACGATCGGATCCGTTGCGCAGCGGATCGTCGAAGCGTTGGGACTACCCGTGCCGCCCACCGCCAACTGACAGGCTGCGGTCGCGCCGAATGATCCTGACCGCGCGGGGCAGATCGCCCGCACGATTGCCAATCCCACCGAGCAAGCGCGGGCGTTGAAGTCGGTTATGCAACGGGTCGATCGTCTGACGGCCAGGTGACCTCGGGTGTTGTGTGGTCAGTCGACCACGAACTGGAGGCCTACTGTGCTTTCCAGCGTCGCGCCGGCCGCGTGGAGTGGCACGCTCCAGGTCTGGTCGCCGATCACACCGTCGGACGGGACCTGTCCCCAGGTCTGGAACGCTTGGACCGAGGCCTTGGTGTGCGGGCCGAAGTTGCCGTCGATGCCCTGCGGCGTGGTCTGCCATTCGCCGGGTGCGCCGTTGGTGAGCACCCGCTGCAGGCCGCGCACCACATCGCCGGTGCTGCCCTCCTCCAGCTGCGGCATCGGGCCGCCGTCGGGCAGCGCCTGCCAGGTGAGCGGGCCGACCACGCCGTCGGCGACGAGGTCGGCCGACTTCTGGAACTGTTCCACGGCCGTCTCGGTCTGCGGGCCGAAGACGCCGTCCACCGCGACGCCGCGATCGGCTGTGCGTCGTAGTGCGCGTTGCAGTCGGCGCACGGCTGTTCCGGTGGCGCCCAGTGCGATGGTGGGTTGGTCTGGATTCGACATCTTGTTTCTCCCCCTGGTCCGGCGGGCTGGTTGCCGCGCCATATGTCTTAAAAGTGCGGTCCCAGGGGTCGGCAGATACCTCGATACCGCGGAGTCCTTCGATCGGGTGACGGTTGTCTCGATCACGAGATCGTCGGCTATGCGACACGCACTGCCTCCTGGAAACGGTCGAACCGGTAGGTTTCAGTCGCGATCTGTCGGCGCGGACAGGAACCACTCGGCAGGCGAGGCCGTCTGACGCGGAGTGCCCGGTGGGCAGGGGTTGACCAACAGCGCGGAGCGAGGACATGACGGGTTCCGGATTCAAGATCCAGCCTGATGATCTGCACGGGTCCGGCTCCACCCTGGAGAGCTTCGGCAACCAGGTCGCGCAGGGCGGTGCGAAGCTGCAGACCGTCGGCCAGAACCTGGTCTCCCACGCCAGCAGCGACAAGTCCGGCGTCGGCAAGGTGATCACGGATGCCCTGGGCAAGGGCACCGAGGTGGCCGGCAAGGTGTTCAGTGAGGGCGGCCGGGTGGCAGGCGCGGCCGGTAAGCGGCTGCACTCGAACGCCAGCGCGCACAGCGCCAACGAGGAGGCCCAGACCAGCGCGTTCCGTAGCCTCCACGACAAGCCTGCCGATTCGGGTGCGAAGCCCAAGTCCGTGTCCGGTGGCGGCGGGAAGCCCGGCGGTACCCCCAAGGGCTCGCCAGGTGGTTCGGACGGCGGTTCCGGTTCGCACCAGGGCGGCTTCAACGACAAGGGTGACCAGCCGAAGAAGATCGGCGACGAGAACTCAGAACCGAACCAGAACGACAAGCCCACCAAGGACGCGCCGACCGAGGGTGACCCGGTGGACGTCGCCACCGGCCGGATGCTGTTGCAGCAGACCGATGTCGATCTGCCGGCGTCGCTGCCACTCGTGGTGTCCCGTACCCACCTGTCCCATTACCGGCTCGGCCGATCCTTCGGCGCCGGCTGGGCGTCCACACTGGACCAGCGGGTCGAGGTCGATGCGGACGCCGTGAACTTCGCTGCCGAGGACGGCATGCTGTTGTCCTACCCGACACCGGTGACCGACGACGGCGTGCTGCCGCTGACCGGGCCACGGCTGCCGCTGTACCCGGACGGGAACGGCGGGTACGCCATCGTCAACCACGAGTTGGACCAGGTGTGGCACTTCGGTCCGAACGGCTCGGCCGAGCTGCCGATCAGTGCGATCCTCGACGGCAACGGCGACCGCGTGGACATTGACCGGGACACGGCGGGCACGCCGACGGCCATCAGGCACTCCTCCGGCTACCGGATCACCGTGCACAGCGTGGATCGGCTGGTCAGCTCGCTGTCGCTGGACGACGGCGCGGACGGGGTCACGCTCGCCAGCTACCGGTACGACGAGCGTCGCAGGCTGGTCGAGGTGGTCAACTCCACCGGTCAGCCGCTGCGTTTCGAGTACGACGAATCCGATCGTGTGGTGCGCTGGGACGACCGCAACGGCATGTGGTACCGCTACGAGTTCGACGCGAACGGGCGGTGCGTACGCAGCGAGGGCAAGGACGGCTACCTCAACTGCGAGTTCGAGTACGACAGGGACAACCGCAGGACACGGGTGACCAACTCGCTCGGCGGGGTCGTCGAATACCAGTTGGACGAGCAGTTGCGCGTGATCGCGCGGACCGACCCGCTGGGCAACACCACCCGCTCCACCTGGGACGAGAACGGCAGGCTCGCGGCCACCACGGATCCGCTGGGCCGGGTGACCGGGTTCCGCTACAACGAGTACGGCGACCTGGTCACGACCACCAACCCGGACGGCACCCAGGTGCTGGTCGAGTACAACCAGAACCGCCGCCCGGTCACCGTGGTCAACGAGGACGGCGCGGTCTGGCGGCGCGAGTTCGACCAGGCGGACCGAATGCTCGCGGAGATCGACCCGACCGGCGCGCGCACCACCTACGCCTACAGCGACGCCGGCTACCTCACCTCGGTCACCGACGCGTTGGGCCACCTCACGCGGATCGAGGTCGATCCGGCGGGCCTGCCGCTGGCGGTCACCGACCCGACGGGCAACACCACCCGCTACGACTACGACCGGTTCGGCCGGATGACCACGGTCACCGATCCGCTCGGCGGAGTCACCACCATGGTCTGGACGGTGGAAGGCAAGCCGTTGCGGCGGGTGCTTCCCGACGGTGCTGTCGAGCGGTGGAACTACGACGGTGAGGGCAACCTGCGGGAAGCGGTCGACCCGCAGGGCAACGTCACGCGTACCGATGTCGGGCACTTCGACAAGCCGGTGACCGAGATCCGTCCGGACGGCACCACGCTGACGCTGGGCTACGACACCGAACTGCGGCTGGCCTCGGTCACCAACGAACAGGGCCTGGTCTGGCGCTACGAGTACGACGCGGCCGGCAACCTGGTGGCCGAAACCGACTTCAACGGCCGCACCCGTGCCTACCGGCATGACGCGGCCGGGCAGCTGGTCGAGCAGACCGACGGCACCGGGCAGACCACCCGGTTCGCCTACGACGCGCTGGGACGGTTGGTCCGCCGCGAGTCCAGCGACGAGATCAGCATGTTCGGCTACGACCCGACCGGCCGCATCCTGATGGCTCGCAACGCCGACGCCGAGGTGGTGTACAGCTACGACCACGCAGGCCGACCGCTCACCGAGACGATCAACGGGCGAATGGTCGCATCCGCCTACGACCTGGTCGGCCGCCGCATCGGGCGCCGCACACCCTCCGGCTCGGAGAGCGTGTGGGAGTACGACCCGAACAGCAGGCCGACGGCGCTGCACGCCGCCGGCCGGACCATCCGGTTCGGCTATGACGCGGCCGGTCGGGAGATCGAGCGGCACCTCGGCACGAACGTGCTGCTGGCGCAGGCCTGGGATCCCAACGACCGGTTGACTGCGCAGTCCGTGCTCGTCGGTGGTCGATCCGCCGCGAGCCGCGCCTACCGATACCTGCCGGACGGCTTCCTGTCCGGAGTGGACGATCAGCTCACCGGCCCGCGCCGCTACGAGCTCGACCCTGTCGGCAGGGTCACGGGCGTGCACGGTGCTGGCTGGGCGGAGCGTTACAGCTACGACCGGGCCGGCAACATGGTCGGCGCGGACTGGCCGGCCGCCGAACCGGACGACCTCGGCCGCCGCGAGTACACCGGCACGCTGATCCGCCGCGCCGGCACCGTGCGCTACGAGCACGACGCCGAGGGCCGGATCGTGCTGCGGCAGCGGAAAACCCTGTCCGCCCGCCCGCAGACCTGGCGCTACACCTGGAACTCGCAGAACCGGCTGGTCGCGGTGCGGACACCGGACGGGCAGCAGTGGCAGTACCGCTATGACGCGTTCGGCAGGCGGATCGCCAAACAGCGACTCGCTCCGGGCGGCGTCGGCGTGCTGGAGCAGGTCGACTTCAGCTGGGACGGCATCGAACTGGTCGAGCAGGTGCACAACCAGACCCGGGCCGTGGTGTGGGACTGGGATCCGGGCAACTACCGTGCGGTCAGCCAGGTGCAGCGCACGGCGTTGCGGGACGCGCCGCAGCAGTGGGTGGACCAGCAGTTCCACGCCATCGTCACCGACCTGGTCGGCACGCCGACAGAACTGGTCGACGCCGATGGCAACCTGTCGGTCCAGCCCCGGCAGACGTTGTGGGGCGCGTCGGCCGCCGGGATGGGCGACACGCCGTTGCGCTTCCCCGGGCAGTACCACGACCCGGAGACCGGCCTGCACTACAACCTGCAGCGCTACTACGACCCGGTGGCCGGCCGGTACGCCTCTATGGACCCCCTCGGGCTGACGCCCAGCCCGAACCCCCAGGCGTACGTGCCCAATCCGACCGCCTGGATCGACCCCAACGGCCTGATGCCGGACTGCCCGCAGAAGAAGACCACGGTGTATCGGGTCGAGGTGCCGCCGGTGCTCGACGCCAGCGGCAACAAGGTTCGGGGCAAGGAAGGCAACATCCTGCTCGACATCGACGACAAGGGCAACGTCCAGATCAAGAATAAGATGACCTACCTGAACTTCGGCTCGGCCGCTCGGGCCAACGAGTATCTGCAGAAGCGCTTCGACCAGGGCGCCCCGCTCGCCAAGATCAAGTCGTTCGAGGTGCCCAGCAGCTACGTCGACGACATCAGGAACCAGGCGGTCAGCGAAGCGGACATCAAGAAGCTCGACCCCGGCAGGACCCGCCCGGTGATCGCGGACCCGACCAAGGCGGACGACCAGTTCGGTATTCGCCCGAATATGCTGCCCGATCTGCGCAAGAACATCATCCCGGGCAGCGGCAAGGTGTGGCCGGGATTCGTGCCCGACAACGAGTGAGGATCACATGACTGTCGATGAGCGGCGCCGTCTGCTGAACGGGCCGTCGCCGGACGAGGAGCCGGACGGGTCACTGGTCCCGGTGGACGTGGTGTGCGACGACGCCGACCAGTTGCTGGCCCGGTGCCGTGAGGTGTTGACGGTCGTGCTCGACAACTCCGACGGCGAGTGGCCGTCCGACGAGCGGTGGCTGGACCTGTTGCCGGCGTGGTTCGTGACTGCGTCCGCGCCGGAGCAGACCCCGGCCGAGGTCGAGGAGTTCCGGGCGCGCTGGGAGGCGATGACCCCTGAGGAGCGGCGCGCCGAGGCGGCCAGGGAGAAGCCGTGGGCGGTCAGTGACTGGATCTTCTGGTTCCATCCGGAGGACCGCCACTGGTACTGGTGGGAGGCCGAGGTCACCAGCACGGCCAGCCTGCGGATCTGGATCGAGGTGGACGCCTGGCCCGCCCCGGTCGGCTCCCTGGAGTGGTTGCTGCGCGCTGCCGGGGCGCGCGAGGTCGTCGTCGACCCGTGAGATGGCTGGTCAGGCGCGGTTCGCGACCGGCGTGGCACCGATGATCGCGGCGAGTTCGTCGGGAATCGGGTAGGGCGGTTCGGCGGGGAGTGCCGCACGGGCCTCGGCCAACTGCCCGCCGCGCACCAGGTCGGCGACCCGCGTGGTCAGCGGCGTGACGTCGGTGATGGACTCGATCCAGTCGTCCACGTAGCGATCCACCGCCTCGCCCCGTAGCCCGATCTGGATGGCGCGGTGGTCCAGGGCCTCGTGGTTCAGGCCGCGCTCCGGGTCCCACTGGATGCGCACCGGCGACTCGTGCACCCGTTGCGACCAGGCCTCGTGGTCCGGGTACAGCTCGCTTTCGTAGTGGCTCAGGCAGGAGTGCGCCAACGCCCAGGCGAGGCCGTCCCGGCTGATCCGCACCGCGAGCACCCGCTCCTGACCGGGTTTGGTGGCCCAGCCGCAACGGTATGCCATCCACAGGAACGACGGCTTGATCCAGGTCATCCGGTCACGCTTGAACGGCGCCACGAACGTGCCGGCCCTCAGCGCGGCATCGGCGATGCCGGGCGAGTACGCCTGGTAGACGGTGACCGTGTGGTCGGTGTGCTCAGCCCGGATCTGCCGAGCGGGAATGGCCGCTGTCATGCCGAGGATGATCCCATTGCCGCGCCCGCCGGTGGTCAGGTGTCGAGGACGCCGGTTTAGCTGAAAGCACGATGTCGTGTGGGCCGCGATCGAACGGCCCACACGACGTTGTCGTCAGGCAGTGCGGCGGGATTCCTTGAGCCGGGCGGTTTCCCTGCGGAACTCGGCCTGGGTGGCGCGTTCCTGTTGCAGCCACTCGGGATTCTCGGCCTTGATCGCGCTGATCTCGTCGTTGGTCAGGGCCTCGGTGATCCCGGCGCGGGTCAGGCCGCCGATGGAGATGCCGAGTTTGGCCGCGACCACCTGTCGCGGGTGCGGGCCGTTGCGGCGCAGCTCCCGCAGCCACTCGGGCGCGTCGGCCTGCAGGGCGTTCAGCTCGTCGCGGGAGACCACGCCCTGCTGGAACTCGGCAGGCGTGGCTTCGAGGTACACACCCAGCTTCTTCGCCGCGGTCGCGGGCTTCATCGTCTGGGAGGTCTGGTGCGACGTCATCCGTCCAGGGTACCGAGCGTCGAACGTCCGGTCTCAGCACGCCGGATAACCTGGTGCGATGACAGGCGGCGCTTCCTCGTTCCGGCTCGGCTACGCCCTGGGCGTGACGCCGTCGAAGTGGCACCGGATCTGGCAGGAGCGGCTGCCCGAGGTGCCGTTCACGCTGGTCCAGGTGGTCGACGAGCAACCGGTACGGGCTGGCGACCTGGACGCCGCGTTGCTGCGGTTGCCGATCGACAGGACCGATCTGCACGCGATCCCGCTCTACACCGAGACCACGGTGGTCGTGGCGCCGAAGGAGCACTGGGTGGCCGCGGCCGACGAGGTGACCGTCGCCGACCTGGCCGAAGAAGTCGTGCTCCATCCGGTGGACGACGTGCTGGACTGGGCCCAACCGCCTGGCCAGGCAGCGGCCGAACGGCCGGTCAGCACGGAGCACGCCATCGGCATGGTGGCCGCGGAGGTGGGGCTGCTGCTGGTCCCGCAGTCGCTGGCCCGGCTGCACCACCGCAAGGACCTCATCCATCGCCCGGTCACCGACGCGGCGCAGTCGGGCGTCGCACTGGTCTGGCCGTCGGTTGAGGAGACCAGCGATCTGATGGACCAGTTCATCGGCATCGTCCGAGGTCGGACCGTGAACAGCACACGCGGCCGCACGCCTGTCCAGCCCAAGCGCCCGGCCGCCGCCCGCAAGCCCGCCCCGGCACAGCAGCGCACCGGCAGGCGTAGCAAGCCCCGCCGCTGAGACCGGCAGCAGACAGCCGCCGGGGGCCGCCTCCGAGTTTCTCGAAGACGGCCCCGACTCTGTTTCAGACGGTCAGCTCACTGGCTGCCACGGGCCGCCCGGCTGGCCGGGCTGCTGGTTGCGGGTCCACCACTGGGCCACGTACTTCTGACCCTGGAACAGGGCCACGTCGCCGGCGTTGAAGACCCTGGACGCGGTCCAGATGGCGGTGCCGTCCGGGGCCGTGGCGATCTGCTCCCACGGGCCGTTCGGGTCACCGGGCGTCTGGTCGCGGGTCCAGTACTGCGCCAGGTAGGTCTGACCCTGGAAGGTCACCGTGTCACCGGTGTTGAAGATCCGGGACGCGGTCCAGACCGCAGTGCCGTCCGGGGCGGTGACGATCTGCTCCCACGGGCCGTTCGGGTCGCCAGGCGCCTGGTTCTGCGTCCACCACAGCGCCTGCCAGGTCGAACCGTTGAAGCTCACCGTGTCACTGGTGTTGTAGATCGTCGCCGCGTTCCATGCCGGCACGATCGGCGTGCTCGGCAGGTTCAGCCCGACGATCACCGGGTCGTGGTCGGACGCGGCGAACGGCTCCGCACCGTCGAACAGGGGCGTGACGTTGTAGTTGAACCGGCTGTAGTTGTAGGCGACAGCCTCCTGCGAGTTGATCTGCCACACGTCGGCGCCGGTCACCATCTGCAGCGCTGCCGGGTTGGCCAGCACGTGGTCGAGCGAGCCTTCCAGGCTGTCGAACACGTACGTGTGCTCCGACGGGTCGAGCGTGCTGCCCAGGTCGGTGTAGCCGTCGCCGTAGAGCTCCTCGAGCGGGTCCTCGTCGGTGTAGGCGTTGAAGTCGCCGACCAGGAAGATCCGGTTGGTGCCCAGGTTCGCCGCGGCCTGCGTGGCGAACGTGTTGACGTCGGCCGCCTCGTGCACGCGGGTCTCGTTGAACGCACCCTGGTCGACAGCAGGCGACGACGTGTCCTCGGCGTCACCGGGGAACAGTGGGTCGCCGTCGGTGCCCTTCGACTTCAGGTGGTTGGCGACCACCAGGAACGCGTCCTGGTCGGTCGCGCCCGCCTTCTTGAAGCCCTGGGCCAGCGGTTCACGGGCGATGGAGAACGGCTGGCCGGCACCGGAGTCACCGGTCAGCACGGTCGACGCTCCCACCGGCGTGACGTCGGCAGGCCGGTAGATGAATGCCGTCCGGATGACGTCCTGGCTGGCCAGCGGCGGCAGGTCGGCAGCGGGCGGCGAGGGCACGAATGCCCACTCGTTCGTGCCGGCTGCCGTGTTCAGCGCGTCGACGAGACCCGAGAGCGCGGTGTCCCTCGGCTCACCGAACTTGGCCGAGTTCTCGATCTCCTCCAGCGAGACGATGCTGGCACCGAGCCGGTTGATCCCGGTGACGATCTTGTCCTGCTGCCGGGCGAAGTTCGCGTCGTCGGCCGCGCCGCGTGGGCCGGGGCTGCCGTCGGTGCCGGTGCAGGTGTCGACCGCGATCCGGTTGCCCTGCCGGTCGGTGAAGTACGAGCAGGTGCCCAGACCCTGCGCGACGTAGTCCTCACCGGTCAGCGGGAAGTAGTTCTCCACGTTGAACGTGGCCAACCGGACCTGCCCGCCGACCTCGGCGGGCTGCTCGTTCTCGGTGCGGGTGTCGCTGAACGTCGCGATCTCCGAACCGTCGTCGGTCAACTGCTGGGTGGGCTGGAAGTTCCACAGCGAGAAGCGGAAGTCCAGGATCACCGGCGAGTGGAAGGTCACCGCGGACCCGGTGCGGACCGGGTTGGTCGGCGTCAGCCAGGGCAGCGGGCTGTTCGCATGGGTGCCGTCGGGGTTGAACTCGAAGCTCGACCCGTCGTCCAGGGTGACCATCGCGGCGGCGTTGGTCGTTGCCGTGGCCTGTGCTTCCGGACTGCCGGCCTGGCCTGCGTCGGTCGGCTGGCGCAGCGGGGTGTCGCCTGCCGCGAGGGTGAACGAGCCGAAGAAGTTGGCGTCGAAGTTGTCGGAGACCGTGAAGTCGCCCTGGGGCGCCATCAGTTCGCCCTCGTGCGCTTCCTTCTCGGCGTCGGTCCCGAGGTCCGTCCACGGGATGACGTCCGGCTGCACGGCCGGCAGCGCGGCTGCCAGCTCGGTCACCGTGGGGGAACCGATCTCGGTCTCGCCGTCGAACTCCGCGGCCTTGCCGGTGACCTCGACGCTGTCGCCGACGTGCACCTGCCCGGCCGAGATCGAGCCGAAGACGAAGATCGCGTCGGAAGCGCCGGGGGTCTTGTCGTCGGCCTCGGTGCCGCCCGCCCCGCCGGTCTCCAGGTAGAAGCCGTTGAAGCCGCCGGTCGGGTAGTCCGCCGTGACCACGCCTTCGACCGTCACCGTCTGCCCGGCCAACGGCGAGGTGTCGGTGTCGGTGCCCTGGACGGCGGCGATCGGCACGATCGTGCCGGCGGCTGATCCGACGACGAAGCTGAAGGTCGTCGAGCCCGTTGCGCCTGCCGAGTCGGTCGCGGTCGCCGTCACCGAGGCGGTGCCGGCTGTCGTCGGGGTGCCCGAGATGTCGCCGTCAGCCGAGATCGCCAGGCCGGCGGGCAGGCCGGTCGCCGTCCACGTGTACGGCGGGGTGCCGCCGGTCGCGCCGAGGGTGAGTGGGGCGATCGCGGTGCCTGCCGTCGCGGTCTGCGTACCAGGGCTGGTCGCCGTCACGCCGGCGCCGTTGTCGCTGGCCGCGTTCTCCGGTGTCGGCGCGCCCTTGGTGAAGTCGGCGCTGCTCTGGTCGGTATCCGCAGCGTTCGTGCGGCTGACCGATGTCGTGTTGTCCGTCGTCGGTGCGGGCCCTGTGCCCTCGAAGGACGTCGTGGTGGAGCCCCACCCGACGGCGTCGACCACTCCGGCGACACCGACCAGGTTGCCCTGCGTCGTGATGCCCGTGGCGGCCGACGAGAGGATGACGACTCCGCCGGTGGCGCTCATCGCGATGGTGCCGGTCGCGTCCGGCGTGGGCAGCGGGATCTGGTCACCGCTGGCGCCGGTGGACTCCTGCACCAGGTAGTGGCCGTGCGGGGCGATGCTGCCGGTCAACGCGGTCAGCTGGGCGGTGGTCCCGGCCGCGGACCGGTACTGCACGCTCCAGCCGTCGAGGGCGACGGCCGATCCGGTCGGATTGTCCAGTTCGATGAAGTCGGATCTGAAGTGCGAACCGGCGTTGCCACCACCCCCGTACACCTCGTTGATGACGACACCGGTGCCGCCGGGATCGGCGAATGCCGGGGCGGCCAGCACCGGGCAGGCGACGCCTGCTGCGGACAGGGATAAGGCGACGATGACGATCCGCTTGCTCAGCGCAGCAGACAAGGCCCGCACCTCCAGGTGGGTTGCCGACGGTGCCTCGATTTTCTTTGAGGCAGAGGTACGGACGCTAAGCGCCGGCTACCTATGGTGACAAGACGGAAGCTGAACAGGATGTGACGCCATCGAGGAACTTCGGCGAACTCGACCGGGCAGGCGATGGCTTCCTGGCGCGGGCGGCCGAGCTCCCGGTTCGGGAGTTACCCGTGTTCGGCGCAGAAGCAGCCGACGCCGTTGTCGATCCAGTCCTGGCCCGCCCATTCCGGGTGGCGCTCGATCATCAGGGCCCTGACCTCCGCGACGATCGTCTCCTCGGACATGGCCGAGTCGCGGCGTAGCCAGGTCTCGTCGCGCAGGAGTTCGAGGTAGGCGCGGATATCGGTCAGCAGCCGCGGGCCGGAGATGTCGCCGTGGCCGGGCACCACGATCTCCGGGTCGGTGGCGATCAGGCGGCGCATCACCTCGATCCAGCGCAGGCCTGAGACGTCCGTGTCGTACGGCGGGAACCACGGGAAGATCGCGAACTGGCCGGCCTCGGCCAGATCGCCGGTGAACAACACGCCCGCGTAGGGAACCGTCACCACCTGGTCGCCCTTGCTGTGCGCACGCCCTGTGGCCTGCAACCGCACCACGCGACCGCCGAGGTCGAGCTCGTACGCGTCCTCGTAGACCGTGTCCGGCGTGACCAGCTCAACGCCCTCCAACTGCCTCGCGACGGGCGCGCCGAGGGTGCGGAACATGTCGAGATAGCCCAGCCCCTTGCCTGCCAGGTCCTCGGCCTGCGCGTTGTTGACCAGATACGTTGCCTCGCCTGCGAATGCCTGCGCGCCGAAAGCGTGCTCGGGGTGGAAATGCGTCGTGGTCAGGTAGAGCCTGCGGCCCTTGGCGTACTCCGCCGCGAACGCGAGCACCTGCTCGGCGTTGCGCGGACCCATCCCGGTCTCGACCACCAGCACGGAGTGGCTACCGCCGATCACGCCGATGTTGGGCACGAGCTCGACCCCGTGGTTCGGGATCACCACCAGGTCACGGGCGAGCTCTCGGGCCTGGCTGATCTCGACGATCGGGTCGTGGGTGAGCGGTTCGAAAGCCATGCTTCAACTGTCCTGCCGACCCGAGGTCGGCGTCCAACACCGATACCGCAGGTCCGATGCCGTACGGGTATCATCGCTGGTCATGGAGTTCCGTCTACTCCGCTACTTCGTGGCCGTCGCCGACGAACGCCACTTCGGGCGCGCCGCCGCGCGGTTGCGGATGACGCAACCACCGCTGAGTCGCGCGATCAAGCAACTGGAGACCGACCTGGGTGTCGTGCTGCTGCATCGCTCGGCCGCAGGCGTCGAGCTCACTCCCGCCGGAACCGCCCTGTACGCGGAGGCCAGCACCCTGCTGGCGCAGGCCGAGCAGGCCCGCGCCAGGGTGACCACGGCGGCAGGCGCCGCGACACTGACCGTCGGCACGCTCGGCGACAGCGCGGGAGAAATCAGCACCCGCCTGGCCTCGGCTTTCCGCCGTGACCATCCCGAGGTTTCGATCCGCTTCCGTGAGGCCGATTTCACCGACCCCACCACAGGACTGCGCAACGGGTTGGTCGACGTGGCGCTGACCCGGGCACCGTTCGACGACACCGGAATCAGCATGCGGGTACTGCGTTCCGATGCGATCGGGGTGGTGCTGCGCGCCGACGACCCACTCGCCGGTCGGGACGCCCTGTGTCTTGCCGACCTCGCCGACCGTCCCTGGTTCCAGCTGCCGGCCGGCACGGACCCGGTCTGGAGCGCCTACTGGAACGGGGCTACGCCGGTCGGCGAGCGGCTGGCCGGCCCGGTGGTGCGCACCGTCAACGAATGCATGCAGGCCGTCCTCTGGAACGGCACGGTCGGTATCGCGCCGCTCACCCACGCCCTGCCCGACGGGCTGACCTGGGTGCGCCTGACCGACATGCCGCCGAGTTCGCTCGTCGTCGCGTGGGCGGCCGGGCAGGACGGCGCGCTGACGCGGTCGTTCGCCGGCATCGCCGTCGACGCCTACCGATAGTCAGGGCTGGAGATCCAGCAACGCCTTGCCGCTCGCCATGTCCAGCGGCACCGAGACCTGGTCGTGTGTGATGAGCCAGGTCCCGTCGAGCTTCTGGAAGCAGCCCGTCCATCGGACCCAGTGATCGCTCCTGATCCCGTTGCGCAACGTGCCGCTGATCCGGTTGAGGCTGTAGGCGAACGCCACGTCATCGCCAACTGTGACCGTGAGATCGTGGATCTCGTAGCCGATCGGCCGCTGGTACGCCGTGAAGACGTCCTGCCAGTTCTGCCATTTCGCCGCCGCTCCCACGTGCCGCAGCGGGGGAGCGATGTCGAAGGACACGACGTCCTGGGCGAAGATCTCCTTCACCACGTCGAGATCCATGGTGTGAATCGCCGTGACCAATGTGTCGATCCGCGCGCGGATCTCGGCTTCCTCAGCTGCGTACCGTGCGGCCATGATCAGTCCTCCGTCGTCGTCGTGTGCCAACGTGACGAAGTTGATCTTCATTGTGTGACATCACTCAGGACGGCTGGACTGTCAGGACGCCGGGTTAGAGTCGCGGAGTGGTGACCAAGGACTTGATCGCGTGGCTACGCGACTCTGATCCGGCCCTGCGCTGGCAGGTCGAACGTGATCTCGTGCGCGAACCACCGGAGGTCTGGGCGGCGACGCGGGCGAGGATCGCGACTGACGGGTTCGGCGCGCGCCTGCTTGCGCTCCAGGATCCGGACGGTCAGTGGGCTGGCGGCGCGTTCTTCCCTGGCAACTTCGACTTCCACGGTCCTGAGGCGGCAGAGGAAGGCGCGCAGCCCTGGACGGCGACGACGTGGACGCTCAACTCGCTGCGGGAGTGGGGGATGGACGCCACCGTCCTACGCGAACGCCGCACGGCGGAGTTGATCGCCGAGAACAGCCGCTGGGAGTACGACAACCTGCCGTACTGGGATGGCGAGGTCGACTGCTGTATCAACGCGTGGACCGTCGCCAATGGTGTGTGGCTGGGCGCGGACATCACCGGCATCGTCGACTGGTTCGTCGAGCATCGGCTGTCCGACAGTGGTTGGAACTGCCAGTGGGTGGACGGCTCGACGCGATCGTCGTTCCACTCGACACTCAACTCCCTCAAGGGATTGCTCGTCCACGAGATCGCGACCGGCGGCACTGACGCGACGCGTGCCGCCCGGCGCTCCGGCGAGGAGTATCTGCTGCGGCGCGGTCTGCTCCGCAGGCTCTCGACGGGCGAACCGGTGGCACCGTGGGTGGATCAGTTCGCCTACCCGTTCCGCTGGCGCTACAGCGTGCTCAACGCAGCCGAGTACTTCCGCGCGGCCACATTGTTCGACGGCGCCGCACCCGATCCGCGGATGGCTGACGCGATCGAACTCATCAGGGCGGCCCGACAGCCGGACGGCACGTGGCTGCAGGCGGGCCGGCAACCCGGCCGGGTGTGGTTCGAGGTCGACGTGCCGGCGGGGGAGCCCTCGAAGTGGCTGACCCTGTTCGGCACGCGAGTGCTCGACTGGTGGGACTCCCGGGCGCTCTAGGTACTGACAGCGTCTCTGGTCAGCGGCGTTATCCGCAGTCGGTTTTACGTTGCGTAACACCAGTCGCTGAGCGCATCTCGTTCGTCGGCAGGCGATGATAGGGGTGGAACGCCCGGCCCGGATCGAGGCCCGACCCCCAGAATCAATTACCCTTGGGGGTTATTCGCGGGATAAAGCACGCGGATGCCTTCTAGACGGAGTGTCCGATTTCGAGCTACTTTGCTGCGCGTTCACGAATACGCCCCTGACTGGTGCCAAGGAGAGCAATCATGGAACAGGAGCGATTAAACGCGCGGCCACCGAAGCGGAAGCATGGTCGCCGCACGGTGCTCAAGGCCGGGGCGGTCGGCACAGCCGCCGTATTCCTGGCCATGCTGGACGAACTGGCGTGGAGTCCGTTGCGCCCGGCGATGGCCGCGACGGCGCCGCCGGACATTCAATTCGATCTCGCCCCGTACATCGCTCCCGCTGCCAGTGTCGACGGCGTGATGATGCAGTTCGGGCCGGTGTTCACGCTTTTCCAGACGATCGACCTGAAGCGAAAGCCGACCAAGGCGGAGCAGACGATCTTCGCCAACGCGCTGGCCACCATCGAGAGCGCCTATCCGTTCAGCCCGGCCGGCGTGATGCTGATCATCTCCTACGGGATGGGCTACTTCAGTTGGCTGCCTGGCGCGCTCGGCGCGGGCTCGGTGTCGTTCAACAACATTCCCCGTCTCGCCCTGAACAACAGTCGTTTCGTGCTGGAGGAGGCGGTCCCCGCTCCGACCGACGCCGGTCAGCCGGGCATCGTCAAGCGCAAGTTCGACTTCACCCCGGAGTTGGGCGGCACCGACATCCTGATCACCGCGCGCAGCGACGTCCGGGCGAACGCCGCCGACGTGCTGGACTGGCTGAAGGGCAGCAACACGCTCGCGGGCGAAGCCGTCCCGTCACCCGCGTTGCCGTGGATCTTCACCGGGCGGCGGGTGCAGTTCGCGCAACAGGGCCTGCCGAGGTTGATGGCGGAGCAGGACGGCCTCTACTACCAGGACCGCATCAACCCCGAGTCACCGATGTGGATGGGCTTCGCCGACCAGCAGACCAGCAGTACCGGCCCTGCCACCGCGGTGACCTTCGGTGGCGGCAATGCCGGTATGCAATTGACCACGGCGCAGCCAGGGAGCTATTTCGACAACGGCGCGATCCAACACATGTCGCACGTGATCCTGGACCTTGAGGCGTTCTACGCGCGTGCGGGTGAGGCCGGTGCGGTCGAGGACGAGACCTACCTGGAGCGCGTCCAGTACATGTTCCGCTCGAACCCGCCACCGTCACTGGGCAACGGCAGCGACCCGTTCCTCAACGGCGGTGGCCCCGCCATCCTGCCCAATCTCTTCAAGGGCATCGACGACGCCGCCCAGAACGCCCAGGGCATCGACACGCTGGGCAACGCGCACCGCATCGGCCACCTCTCGGCGTTGCAGCGGTTCACCCGGGCGACCGACGGCACACCGCTGCACATTCGGATGGACGGTCCCGGCCTGGACAAGATGGATATCCCATCCATCCTGGTCGTGCCGGGCAACAGCGGAAACGTGCCCAAGCTGCAGTTCACGACATTCGTACCGACCGCCGATTTCTTCAACACCATCCGTATC
>DASXYT010000061.1:0-2887 GCA_036502345.1 Pseudonocardiaceae bacterium
GACCGAGGAGAGGGATTTGCCCGGGGTGAGCGTGACGGTTTCGGAGAAGATGTCACCAGTGTGGGCGTAGGTGATGTTGCCCGGCCGGTTCTGGTAGGCGGAGTTGACGGCCACGGCGCCGCCGGACGGTGCCGCCGCCGACCACCAGTCCGGGGCGTCAAGAGTGTAACTCTGGGCGCTGCCGTCGGTATAGGTGACGGTCCCGGTGCCCGAGGCGGGCCCGTAGCTGGCCGAGAGTAGGAACGCGAGGGTGCCGCTGCCGGACATGCTGATGGCCTGGCCTTCGGCGACGGTGTTGTCGTCGGTGCCGGCGGACACGTTCGGGAAGGTAAACGTCGCGCCGGAGGAGGTGATCGAAGCGCCCGGTGCCGCTCCGGCGTTGGTCAGCGCGGTCTCGGAGAAGCTGGCGTCGTTGCCGTCGAAGTTACCCGGCGCGGTGTCATTGTCCGCGGTGATCCCCACGTTGTTGAACGTGGCCGCCAGGCTCGAAGAGGTCGGGGCCGAGCCGAGCAGGTTCAGGTTCACCGCGTTCGCGATCGCCTGGTAGCCCGCGTCGTTCGGGTGCAGGTGGTCGCCGCTGTCGTAGGCAGGCAGGTACATGGTGGGGTCGGATGGGTTGCTCACCGCCGCGGCCTGGTCAACGACGCCGTCGCAGCCGCTGCCCGGGCCGAGCACGTAGGCGTTGTACGCCTCGCGCGCCGTCTCGCCCTGCTGGGTCCAGTAGCCCGCGCCTTGATACGGGGTCAGCGTCGAGCACAGGAGCTTAATCCCGTTCTGGTGAGCCATCGAGATCAGCTGTTGCAGCCCCGCGATCAGCTGGGCCGATGTGGGCGGCGGACTGGTACTCCCCAGGTCGTTGATCGGGTCATCGGAGAAGATCACCCACTTGGCGCCCTGCTGCGAAAGCACGTCGCGGTTAAAGCGGTCAAGCGCGCTCTGGCCAGATGACCCGGATGAGTCCACCAGCAGCCTGTTGCCGCTGATTCCCTGGTTGAGCACGCCGATGGTGCGCCCGGAGTTCGCCAGCCGGACGGCCAGGTCGTTGGGCCAGCGCTCGTTGGCGTCCGTCGTAGATGCGTAGCCGTCGGTGATCGAGGCGCCAAATGTCACCACGGCTCCCTGTGCGGCGGTGTTCTGCACGTTCAGGTTGGTCAGGAAGAAGTAGCTGTTGGTCGTCTGGGCGCCGGACAGGGTCCCGTTGCCGCTGACGTCTCCTGACGCGATGTAGTTGGTCGCCGTGCCCTGCGCGTGGTACGTCGACGCGCCGGCGGATTGCGGCAGGTACATGCTGACGGCGACGTCGGAGAGCGCCGGGACCGATATCGCGACCGCGTCGCTGATGGCCAGCCCGCCGGCCGGAATCGTGATCGAGGTCTGACCGCCGAAGGTGACCGTGTGATCGGAGCCCGACACGCTGGTGGACCCGGATGAGCGCAGCGCGACGTGCACGTCGGCGACCACCAGCGGCGCGCTGCCGAAGACATTAGACACCTGCACTTGTGCGGAGGTGCCGGCGATGCTGGTATGCACGATCTGGCGCAACGTCTGCTGGCCGAACGACTGGCCGCCGCTCTCCGGTGATACTGACCAGGTGCCCGTCCAGGGGATGCTCGCAGCCGCGCTCTTCACCGCGAAGGCGCTGCCGGCCGCCGTGATCAAGGCAGCACACACGATGGCAACGCCCATGATGGTAAGCAGTCTCTGCTTTCTCATCACCACTCCGATTGGGTGAGTACTTCGTTAAGCGTCCGCCGCAGCTTTCAGGCTGCGTGTCAGGACGTCTCAGTCGAGCTGGATGATCGCGGCGCTGCCCGCGGGCAGCGTGACGGTGGCGGTCTGGTTGCGGACGGAAACAGGAGTGGACCGCGGCGGCAGGAAGGTGCCGTGCGGGCCGACCTGCTGTCCGCCCAGCGTGATGTCCGTCGTCGCCGACAGGCCGGCCGAGGACGAGGTCGTCAGCGCGGTGAGTCGCCCGGACCGGAAGCTGCCGCCGAGGTTAAGCGTGACTGTGGTCGCGCCGTACTGGCGGCCACCGCCACAGCGCCGATGCGTGTGCGTGTGCGTGTGAAGTTTTGTGCAGGTATGAAGAGTTTCATAAACCTGATCCTGGCCGATTCGTCGTTATTGACAAGAAGGTTGCCAGTTCGGGGTCAAGCCCGAGAACGCGTTGCCGCGAGCCGCGGCAGCCACGGTGCGGGCCCGCTGGCGGCCGCCCGCACCGCACCGCACCCGGTCAGCGTCAGCTGTGGCTGACGGTCAGGCTGTAGAACTTCACCTTCGCGCCGTTGGTCGTGCTGCTGGACGCCGACTGGTTGTAGTCGCCGGCCTTGAAGTACATGTCGTAAGCGTCGAAGGAGGACGGGATTGAGTAGTGGGTCTCGCTCCCGTTCACGGTCAGGTTTATCGTGCTGCCGCTGACGTTGATGACGTAGGTCCAGTGGACACCGAGCGCCACGTTGGTGATGTAGTGCAGGGTCTGCCCGCCGCTCGGCGAATTCTCGGTGCCCAGGTAGATGTCGCCGTTGCTGTGGTAGTAGAGCTCGACCAGCGGCTTGGTCGACGTGCCGCCGGTGCCCAGGTGTACCTGGCCGACGCAGACGTTCGAGGTCACCGAAACCACGCGCAGCTCGGCGCTGAGCGTGCTATTGCCGGACAGTGCCCAGTTTGCCGCGGTGCCGTTGCTGTTCATTTCCCGTAGCTCGGTCCGAGGGTAATTGGAGTTCGGCGTGGTCACGCCAGACTCCGGATCCCAGAAGGTCATCGAACCGTCGTTCTTGTCCGTCCAGAAGTAGGACGGGTTCTGGTACCCGTTGGCCCCCTCGAGCTGGGACGGAAGGATCGTCGTGGGGGAACCGGGGGAGCCGATCGGGAGCTGGAGTTCCCAGAC
>DASXYT010000062.1:0-5829 GCA_036502345.1 Pseudonocardiaceae bacterium
CTGGACGAAAGCGCCAAGTTCCAGAGCCATTGATACAGCCGCTGGTCATCGATACCGAGGGGCCGCGTCCGCGCCGGGATGCGGCCCCTCGCCGTGCCAAAGCGCTTACCGCAGCCGCGGGTCCGGAATCGCCCTGATGGCAAGGAATCCGGGCTCGCGCTGCAACCGCTCGTAGCCTTCGGGGTCGACCAGTGCTCCTGCTTCGGTCGGCCGGGGTTCGTGCAGCCGTTCGATGAGGAAGCCTGCCTCGTGCACCTCCTCGCACGTCCGCTCCAGCGGCAGCAGCCAGTACCGCACCTGCCAGCCCTTGCTCCAGACCTCGTCGACCACCTTCACGTCGTAGTAGCTGCCGCCCTTGTGCAGCCAGTCGCTGGTCGGGTGCTGCCGGGAGAACACCAGCGCGCCGTCCGGCCGCAGCACCCGCCGCAGTTCGCGCAGCACCGGGACCCTGTCGTCCACGTAGTCGATGGCCAGCGCGAACAGCACCAGGTCCACCGACGCGTCCGGCAGCCAGTCCAGCGGATCGGCCACGTTGTGCAGGCGGAACTCCCCGGTGGGCACGCGTTGCCGGCTCAGTTCGACCATCCGGGGGCTGAGGTCCAGGCCGATCACCCGCGCGCCGCGTGACGTCAACTCCTCGGCGTAGTAGCCGGGGCCGCACGCCACGTCGAGCACAGTCCGGCCCGCCACGTCCCCGAGCAGCGCGAGGCAGGCGGGCCGGTCGTAGTGCGCGTTGTAGAGACTCTTGCCGGCGTGATCGTCGAAGTCGTCGGCGAACACCTCGTACTGCGGCTCGGCGCCGACCCTGTCGGTCATGCCTGTTCTTCTACACGGCCCACGTCCGCGTGGAAACTCCAATCGCGTTCCACGCGTTGATCGTGACGATCAGGCTGACCAGCGCCGCGATCTCGTTGGGCTGGAACTGCTCCGCGATCTCGTCGTAGGCCGCCTGCGGCACGTGGTTGTCGGCGACCAGCGTCACCGCCTCGGTGAACGCGAGCGCCGCCCGCTCCCGCTCGGTGAACAGCGGCATCTCCCGCCACACCGGCAGGCCGTAGATCCGCTGGTCGGTCTCGCCGACCGCGCGGGCGTCCTTGGTGTGCATGTCGACGCAGTAGGCGCAGCCGTTGAGCTGGGAGGCCCTGATGCGGATCAGTTCGCGCAGCTTCGCGTCGATGTCGGCCTTGTCGAGTTCCTTGGTGGCCGCGTTGTCGAGGTGGCTCATCGCCTTCGAGAAGACGGAGGCGTGGGTGTCGAAGTCGAGGCGAACGGCGATCTGGACCGGGGCTTGCTGTGTCGTTGTCATGTGATGAACCTATCCGCGAATCGGCTCAGGAGTATGGTCCATGTCCATGGCAGAAACATGGGCCATTTCGGCATTGGACCTGCACCTGGACCTGTCCGGTACGCGGGTCCGCTCAGCCCTGGAGTCGGCCCTGCGGGATGCGGTGACCACCGGCCGGCTGGCGCCGGACACCAAACTGCCGTCGTCGCGGGCGCTGGCCGGCGATCTCGGCGTGGCCCGCAACACCGTCGCCGACGCCTACGGCCAACTCGTCGCCGAGGGCTGGCTGATCGCCCAGGTCGGCTCGGGCACCCGCGTGGCCACGCAGCCCAGGGCCGACACCGCCCCGGCCACCAGAACCCCGACGCCCAAGGTCAAGTACGACCTGCGAGCAGGCGCCCCCACCCTGACCGCGTTCCCGCGCACGGCCTGGCTGACCGCCGCCCGCAAGGCCCTGACCACGGCACCGGCCGACACCCTCGGTTACACCGATCCACGCGGCCAACCGGCGCTGCGCCAGGCCCTGGCCGGCTACCTGGCCAGGGCCAGGGGAGTGCGGGTCACCCCGGAGAACATGGTCATCTGTTCCGGTTTCACCCAGGCCCTGGGCCTGCTGTCGGAAGTGCTGGCAGCACGCGGGCACACCACCATGGCCATCGAGGCGTACGGCCACCACAGCCACCGCACGATCCCCGTCAAGGCCGGTCTCCGGGTGACCACGATCCCGGTCGACGACGAGGGCGCCGACGTCGACGACCGGGCCGACTGCGTGCTGCTCACCCCGGCCCACCAGTTCCCGCTGGGCGTGCCGCTGGCCGCCCACCGCCGCGCCACGGCGGCGGCCCGGCCGGGCCTGGTCATCGAGGACGACTACGACGGCGAGTTCCGCTACGACCGCCATCCGGTCGGCGCCCTCCAGGCGCTGGCCCCTGACCACGTCATCTACGCCGGCACCGCGAGCAAGAGCCTGGCGCCCGGCATCCGGCTGGCCTGGCTGGTCCTGCCGCCGGACCTGGTCGACGAGGTGGCCGAGGCGAAGTATCGGGCCGACCTGCTCTGCGGCGCCATCGACCAACTCACGCTGGCCGAGTTCATCTGGTCAGGTGACTACGACCGGCACATCCGCCGCTGCCGCCTGGCCTACCGCCGCAGGCGGGACCGCCTGATCACCGAACTGCGCAGGACCCCGGTGACCGGGGTGGCAGCCGGGTTGCACGCCGTGGTCGAACTACCCGATGGGGTGACCGAAGACGACGTCACAACGAGGGCGCTCGATCACGGACTGGCACTGGAGGGCCTGTCCGAATACCACCGTGGTGGCCGCCGTCGCCCTCCAGCGCTGGTGGTCGGCTACGCGACCCCGACCGACCCGACCTACACGGCGGCCATCGCCCGCCTGGGCGCGGTGCTGGCGGAACGGCCGAAACAGTGATCGAAACGCCCGGGCTAGACTCCATTGCCGATGCGTCCGGCCTGCGCGGGCTTGGGCCGAACGGGCGCCTTTACCAGCGAGGACCAGAGGTGTGACCCCCACTCACCGGGGTGCACTCGACAGTGTCTGTGAGGCTTGATGAGTTGGCTCGACGCCGTGCCGGTTGCTCTGCTGTCCGCTGCCTGGCTGTTCGCCCCCGGCCTGCTCGTCACGTACGGGTTCGGCCTACGTAGCCTCGCCGCCTGGGCGCTCGCGCCGGTGGTGACCGTGGCCCTCGTGGCGGCGACCGCGATCGTGGCCCAGAAGGCGGGCGTCGCGTGGTCGGTGCCCCTGGTGCTGATCGTGACGCTGGTGGTTGCCCTGGTGGTGGCCGTCATCTTCTTCCTGTTGCGCCGCAGGTGGCCCGCGCTGCCCGCCGACCCGCGCAAGGTGACGCTGGCCGCGGCGCTGGGCCTGATTCCCGCGCTGATCGTCGGAATCATCACCTTCATGCACGGCATCGGCCATGCGGACGCGCTGTCCCAGACCTACGACGCCGTGCTGCACTACAACGCGGTGGCGTCCATTCTGGACACCAGGGATGCTTCGTCGCTGACCATCGGCACGCTGGACATTCCCGGTGAGGCGGGCAGTTCCTACCCGGCCGCCTGGCACGACCTGACGTCGCTGGTGGTGCTGTCCGGCCACTTCGGCATTCCGGTCAGCGTCAACATGATCTCCGGCGCGATGGGCCTGCTGGTGTGGCCGGTGTCGTGCCTGCTGCTGGTCCGCCAGATCATCGGCAAGTCGGCCACCGGCCTGGCCATCACCGGCGTCGTCAGCATCGCGTTCACCGCGTTCCCGTGGGACCTGCTCGGCTTCGGGGTGCTGTGGCCGAACCTGCTCGGCATGTCGATCACACCGGCGATCCTCGCGCTCGTCATCTCGATCACCGGCCAGGCCAACGACGACGCGATCGGCAGGGGCCGAGCGTGGCTGCTGCTGCCGGTGGCATTCGTCGGGGCGGCGTTCGCGCATCCGAACTCGATCTTCGCGGTGATCGCGCTGTCCCTGGTCCCGATCGGCGTCGCGCTGGTCATGCGGGCCAAGCGGCTGCGCTCCGAGGGCAGGCTGCGCCGCGGCATCATCGACTGCGTCGTCGGGCTCGTGGTGTTCTTCGCGTTCTGGGCCTGGGCGGCCACCACGCCCGCCCTGGCCACGGTCCGCAAGTTCGTCTGGGCCCCGTTCGACACCCCGGCCCGCGCGGTCGGTGAGGTGCTGCTGCAGTCGATGAACGGCTACAACGCCCTGTGGATCCTGGCGCTGGTCGTGCTCGGCGCGATCCTGCTGTGCCGCAGCCAGCCCGCGTTGCGCTGGGTGGTGGGCAGCTTCGCCATCACCGGTTTCCTCTACGTCATCGCGGCCGCGTTCAACCGGCCGGACACGTCGGAGTTCACCGGCTACTGGTACAACGACCCGCACCGGCTGTCCGCGATGCTGCCGATCACCGCGGTACCGCTGGCCGTCGCCGGTCTGCTCTACCTGGGCCGCAGGCTGGCCACCCTGGTGGAACGCAGGCCGCAGTTCGCGACCGCGCTGCGCGGCCGGGCGTTCGCCGCGTCCACGCTGATCGTCATCGTGCTGTTCGGCCTGCTCACCGAGGGGTTCTACGTCCACAAGAACGCCAAGGTGGTGCAGAACCTGTACGTGTTCGCGGCGGCCATCCCGTCCGAACAACTGGTCGGCCCGGCCGAGATGGCGTTCTTCGAGCAGCAGGTGAAGAAGATCGTGCCGCCGGACGTGATGGTGGCGAACAACCCGTGGGACGGCAGCGCGCTGCTGTGGGCGCTGGCCGACCGCAGGGTGCTGTTCCCACACCTGAGCATCCGCGTCACCAAGGACCAGCTCTACCTGGCCGCCCACCTCAACCAGGCGGCCACCGACCCGCAGGTCTGCTCGATCGCCAACAAGCTGCACGTGCAGTACCTGCTGATCGGCGACCACACGTTCTGGCCGTGGGACAACCGGACCAAGAAGTACCCCGGCATGACCGATCCCGGTCCTGGCAAGGGTTTCCAGCTGGTCGCGTCGTCCGGTCCGAAGCTGAAGCTCTACCAGCTCACCGCCTGCAGCAGCGCGACCTAGCGGCCACCGCAATGACTCTTGAGCTCAACCTCAGCAGCCCGGAGTGGGCCATCTGGGCACCCGGCGAGGGCGCAGTCGACTCGGTGGGCGTGACCGAGCGGCTGGTCGCGGGATGCGGCGGGCCGGGTTGCCGGCGCTGGGCGTGTCGGTGGGCGTGCGTGTCCCGGTCGAGCCGTCGCCGTGTCCGCTGTTCCGGTTGCGCGCGCCGGCCGGTCTGGTCCGCACCCTGGCCAACACCGAGGACTTCGATCTGCGGCAGGTCGCCGAGGACCGGCTGATCGCCGCCGCGGACTCGCCGGAACGGACCCTTGCCGCCGTGCGGTCCACTTTCCGCGGTGCCGGCAGCGTCGAGCTGCTCAGCACACGTCTGGGAGTACGCCCGAGGCCCCGGCCGTGGGCCGCCTTGTCGCGCGGGAGTTGCTCGACGGCATCGTCGAGCCGGCGTTGGCGGGCTGCCGCCTCGACCGCTTCTAGTTGCTCGAAACGACGATGAACTCGTTGTAGGGGAACACTTTCCCGGCGGCGCGGGGCAGCGGGAACGACAGCCGTTCCTGGACGGTCAGGCCCAGTTGCCCCGCCACGTCGGCCAGCCCGTCCAGGTCGGTGTACGCCACGTGCGTCGGATCGGCAGCGTAGCCGCGCTCCTGCGGGCAGATGAACACCACGCGGGCGCCGGGCGCCAGGTACTCCAGGTAGCCGCCGAGGATGTCCACGGCTTCCGGCCTCGGCATGTGCTCGATCAGGTGGGCGGCCAGCAGGCCACCGAACCGGCCCGGCTTGGCGTACCCGGTGCCGGCGAACTCGTCGGTGGTGAACGCGGTCAGCCCACGGTCCCGGCACACCTGCACCGAGTGCTTGTTGTGGTCCACGCCCACGCCGTGCGGGGCGAGGTGACCGAGGCACCGGCCGAGGCCGCAGCCGACGTCCAGCACCTCGCGGTCGCCGAACAGCGAGCGGATCTTCCACCGGTAGGGGGCCTGCACGTCCA
>DASXYT010000063.1:0-7686 GCA_036502345.1 Pseudonocardiaceae bacterium
GTTCGGGAGGTGCGGGTGGTGCGGTGAGATCGATCTGACCAATTGTCGGCATGCCCGTCGAATACCCACTACGAACTCGACGGACACCAATGCCCGGCACCCAATCCGAAACCGCCTGCGCAACTCCATGTTTGAACCAGCGCGGGACCGGGACACCCCGGATTGGGCGGACATGCCGTTTCGCCCGCCTAGATCCCGGAAGGAGTTGCGAGCAAGATGATTATTCTCGGTGTCATCCTGATCGTCATCGGCTTCTTGGTCGGCATACCGGTGCTGTACACCATCGGCATCATCCTCGCGTTGGTCGGCGTCGTCTTTGCCGTGCTCGGGGGTACCGGACGCGCCATCGGTGGCCGCGCCCACTGGTTCTAGAACCTCCACACGCGACAGCGACCGGATCGCCGGGACATAGCTGAGACATCGAACCTGCGGGCCATCGGCCCGCAGGTTCGATGCATGGCAACCACAAGCGCTCAGTCCGCTTCGCTGGCCACGACTGAACCCATCGCGCTGTGCGCGGTGACCACCGCCGCCCTCGCCGCATCGATGTCACCCGCGTCCAGGTGCGCCACCGCGTTGTACACATAGCCCAGCACGACGGCCAGGCGGCTGGCCGGCTCGGCGCGGGCACTCACATGGAGGGTCAGCCGGATCGGGGCGATCCTGTCCAGGAACGCGACGATCGTCCGCTGCGTCCGTTGCTTGTCCGCCGGTTCGGCCAGTTCGTGTGTGGCGGTACGCAGTGCGGTGCCGAGCAGCACCAGCGGATCATCGGCCCTGGGCCCGCGGACCAGCGTGCTCCCGATACCGGGACGCTGGGCGGGGAACCACATCTCGTTCGTACACGGGTCCGGGATACCCGGGCCGCCATCGTGATCCACGATGTCTCCTCCGTCTGGCCCGCGACCGGGCGTTCCCTTACTGAATACCCAGAACGAGGCCGTCGTTACCAAGCACTGTGAGTGACCGGCAAACACCGTGGAGGCACATTCTCTCCGTGCGCGAGGGGCCCTCTGGTCACCAAGTAGGGTGACGCAGCATTCACGGTCCAAGGAGGCAGCGTGACAACCGAGACGGGCAACGTCGACGGGATGGTGGCGCTGTTGCGCGCCAATACCGAGACCTTGATCGAGCGATGGGTTTCGCTGATCAGCGTTCCCCTGCGCGGCCGGCTCAGCGAGGCCGAACTGGCCAGGGAATGCCGGGAGCTGTTCGCGGCGCTCGTCGCCGCCGTCGAGACCGGCAGTCGCAACACCCAGGAGTCCGCCTTCACCGACGTGCGGGCGCTGCTGGAGGACCTGTCCCGCAGCCGGGCCAGGCTCGGCTTCACACCGTCCGAGACGGCGGTCGGTGTGTTCGCCCTGCGGCAGGCGCTGTTCGAACTGGCCTCCGGCGACGACGACGCGAGCCGACTGCGTGAGGTCATGGGCTTCTCGCTGCTGCTGGACTCGCTGGGCCTGTGGACCTTCGAGAGCTACGCGAAGGCCCGCGAGGAGGTCATCAGCGAGCAGGCCGAGCAACTCCTCGAGCTCACGACGCCCGTGGTGCGGCTCTGGGACGGCGTGCTCGCGGTCCCGCTGGTCGGCACACTGGACTCCGAGCGCACCCAGGTGGTGATGGAGAAGCTGCTCGAAGCGCTGGTCGAGACGGGCGCCGAGCAGGCGATCGTGGACATCACCGGCGTGCTCGCCGTGGACACCCAGGTCGCGCAGCACCTGCTCAAGACCGTCATGGCGGCCCGGCTGATGGGTGCCGAGTGCACCATCTCGGGGATCCGGCCGCAGATCGCGCAGACGATCGTGCAGCTGGGCATCGAGTTCGGCGACATCACCACCAAGGCGACGCTGGCCGACGCGCTGCTGCACGCCATGCGCAGGTCAGGTGTCGACGTGGTCCGCAAGCGCGTCACCCGGACCAACTGATGGACCGGGTACCGATCCTCAAGATCGGCGACGTGCTGCTGGTCTCCATCCAGCTCGACCTGCAGGACCAGACCGTACTGGCGCTGCAGGAGGACCTCGCGGAGCAGATCACCAGGACCGGCGCGCACGGTGTGATCATCGACATCTCCGCGGTGGAGATCGTCGATTCGTTCATCGGCCGGATGTTCGCCACGATCGCGTCGATGTCCCGGCTGTTCGACGCGGACACCGTCGTGGTCGGCATGCGACCGGCCGTGGCCATCACGCTGGTCGAGCTCGGCCTGACGCTGGGTAACGTCCGGACCGCGTTGGACCTGGAGAAGGGGCTGTCCATCCTCCGGCGCAGCGCCGCCGACCGCCTGTTGTCCGAGGAGATCGAGGACTCCGACGACGGGACCGTTCGGACCGAGTCGTGACGGCGCCCGCCGGCGAGCGGGACGAGCTGCCCATCGTCGGTGACGACGACGTCGTCAAGGTGCGGCAACTGGTCCGCGCCTTCGCGCTGAAGGCCCGACTGTCCCTCGTCGACCAGACGAAACTGGTCACGGCGGCCAGTGAGCTCGCGCGGAACACGCTGAACTACGGCGGTGGCGGGACCGCGACGATCGAACAGGTGAGCAATGTCCGACGCCGGGGAATTCGTGCGGTTTTCGTAGACGAAGGACCGGGTATACCGGATATCGACCTCGCGCTGACCGACGGTTGGACCAGCGGCAACGGAATGGGTCTTGGCCTGAGTGGTGCACGCAGGCTCGTCGACGAGTTCGAGGTGGAGACCGAAGTGGGACGCGGCACGACCGTCAGCATCGTCAAGTGGGCCCGGTAGGACCCGCACACAGCCCGCCTGTCGAGCCGGGCTGTCTGCCGCCGGCCCAGGATCTCCTGTGGTTTCCCGTCGAGGATGCCAGCGCCGTCGGCGCGGTGCGCCGGGCGGCGTCCGCGTTGGCGCAGCGGCTGGCGTTCCCAGAGCAGCGGGTCGCCGAGGTCGGCATCGTGGCGAGCGAGCTGGCGACGAACCTGCGCAAGCACGCCGACCAGGGCGTTCTGTTGTTGAGGTCGGCACCGACCGGTGACCCGCACGACCTGGTGGAAATGCTGACGATCGACAGCGGCCCCGGCATGGCCGAGCCGGACCGGGCATGGCAGGACGGCCGCTCCACAGCGGGCAGCCTCGGCATCGGCCTTGGCGCCGTGGCCAGGTTGGCCGACTCGTACGGCCTGTTGTCCGAGCCGGAGCGAGGCAGCGTCTTCATGGCACGCCTGCGTTCCAAGAAGCGGACAAGCACGCCACCCACCGACTCGATCGCCGGTGTGACCCGCGCGGTCAAAGGTGAGTCCGTGTGCGGCGACACCTACGCGGTGCGGCGCGACGGCGACCGGCTGTCGGTGATGATGTGCGACGGCTCCGGCCACGGCCCACTCGCCGCGGCGGCGTCCCAACTCGCGGCCCGGGTGTTCTGTACGGGTGAGCAGTTCCCGGCCGAGGTCGCTGTGGCGCGCATCCACGCGGCACTGGAGGGCACCCGGGGCGGCGCCGTCGCGGTGGCCGACTACGACCCGACCACGACGACCGTACGGTACGCGGGTATCGGCAACATCAGTGGCTCGCTGGTGACGGCGGGTGATCGGCAGGGCATGGTGTCGCTGCCGGGTATCGCTGGCTACCGAGCGCGTCCTGTGCAGGTGTTCCAGTACCAGGCGCCCTCGGGGACCCTGCTGGTCATGCACTCCGACGGCCTGACCGAGAGGTGGACCCTCGACAGACGCCGCCGGGTCACGGCCGCCGAACCGGTACTGATCGCCGGCGCGCTGCTGCGCGACGCAGGCGTACACCGCGACGACGCCAGCGTCGTCGTCGCCCGACTGGGCACGCCATGACACACCCCCCGAGCACCGCGCCACTGCTGTCGCTGAGCCTGCACGACGAACCGGACCTGTTCCTGCTGCGCCAACGCGGACGGGAGGTCGCCGCCGCCGTCGGCCTGGACACCCAGGACCAGATCCGGGTGGCGACAGCGCTGTCCGACGTGGGGCGGATCCTGCTCACCGGCGACACCACCGTGTCGGCCACCTTCCGCCTGACCGCCGCGGCACCGATGGCGCTGCACATCGAACTCGAATGGCGGGGAGCGCCTGTCCCGACCGGCGAACTCGGCTGGCGCGCGGCAGGCCGACTCGTCGACGGCGCCGAGACGGGCGCGCGGGAGGGCATGCAGTCGGTCGACCTGCGCAAGCGACTGCCGGGACACAGCCGCCCGTTCTCCGAGGCCCGCATCGACCAACTGCGCGATGAACTCGGCAAGCTGACCCGAGGCAGCGCGCTGGACGAACTACGTGCCCAGAACCAGGAACTGCTGACCACCCTGGAAGCGCTGGAACGCAACCAGCGGGAACTGGTGCGGGTCAACGACGAACTCACCGAGACGAACCGGGGCGTTCTCGCGCTCTACGGCGAACTCACCGCCGAGTTGGAGCAGACCAACCAGGGCGTCGTGGCGCTGTACGCCGAACTGGACACCAAGACCGAGGAGCTCGCCAGAGGCAGCGAGGCCAAGACCCGTTTCTGGTCCAACGTGAGCCACGAACTGCGCACCCCGATCAACTCGGTCGTCGGTCTGAGCAGGCTGTTGCTGGCGCCGGGTTCCGAACCGCTCGGCGCCGAGCAGCGCAGGCAGGTGGAACTGATCAACGGCTCCGCCGAGACGCTGCTCGGCCTGGTCGGCCAGTTGCTCGACGTGGCAAGGGCGGAGTCCGGTCGGCTGGTCGTCGCGCCGACATCGGTGGATCTCCGGCTGCTGCTGGCCGGCCTGGCGGACGCGCTGCGCCCGACAACGCACTCGGCGGCCGTCACTCTGCGCCTGTCCGACCCGCCGCCACCGGCACGCCTGGTCACCGACGAGTCGATGTTGGTGCACATCCTCAGGAACGTGCTGTCCAACGGGCTCAAGTTCACGGAGGATGGTGAGGTCCGGCTCGAAACCACCTACGACGACGAATGGAACCGGTGGCGGTTCATGGTCACCGACACGGGCATCGGCATCCCACCCGAGGAGCAGGACCGCGTCTTCGAGGAGTTCCACCAGGTGCCCAACCGCCTGCAGAAACACCACCAGGGCACCGGCCTGGGGCTGCCCTACGCGCGCAAGCTGGCGGAACTGCTCGGCGGCACGCTCACGCTGACCAGCAACCCGGGCTCGGGCACCCAGGTGGTGCTCGAACTGCCCGCCGTCACGGTCGCGCCCAGCGTCGTCGAGACCGTCCTGCTCGTGGTGGACGACGACACACTGCGCACCAGGATGCGCCACCTCACCACGCCACTGGCCCACACGGTGGCCGAGGCGCCGAACTGGGAGCTGGCCAAGGCGGCCTGCGTGGAGCACCATCCCGACGTGATCGTCATCGGACTGTCCTCACCGGAGTCGGACACCCGCGACTGCCTGGAGGAACTATGCCAGGACGAGGAACTGGCAGCGGTGCCGGTCATGCTGCTCGTCTCGGGCGACAACGACACCGCCGAAGCGTGGAGCGACCACCAACCCGTGCTCCTGCACAGGTCGCGCCTGTCTCCCGATGTCGTACGCGACGGCCTGCGACATGCCATTCAGCCGATCGGACAACGGTGACGGCCATGAGCCCGCACATCCCACCGCTCAACGCGCCAGACAAGCCGGCGCGGATCCTCGTCGTTGACGACTCCGAGGCGAGTCGCTACATCACCGCGAGCTGGCTGCGCCGCCACGGGCACGACGTCACAGAAGCCACCGACGGCACCACAGCGCTGACCCTGGTCGACCAAGGCCAGTTCGAACTCGTCGTGCTGGACGTGAACCTGCCGGACATGAGCGGTTTCGAGGTGTGCGAACACATCAAGGGCACCCCGGGAACGGCTGCGCTGCCGGTCGTCCACGTGTCGGCGACCTATGTCGGCGCCAGTGACCGGGCGCGCGGCCTGACCCGAGGCGCCGACGCCTACCTCAGCGAGCCGGTCGACCCCGACGAGCTGATCGCGACCGTCACCGCGGCGCTGCGGTACTACCGTGCCCGCGCGGCGGCCGAACGGTTGGCCGCGCGTCTGCGCCAGCTCACCGGGACCAGCCTGGCAGCCAACACGGCCTCCTCGTTCCCCGAACTCGTCGAGGCCGTCGCCACCGGGGCCGCGGCATTGTTCGGCGGCACGGCGTTCGTCAGCATCGCCCTCGCCGACGGCCGTGAACAACGCGCTCTGCTGGGGCCCGACGACCTACTGGCCAGCGTGCAGGAGCGGGAGTCCGGTCTGGTCGGCCGACTCGCCACGCTCGCGCTCGGGTCCAGCCCAGGGGCCAGAGTGGTCGAACTGGCTGCCGGGGACTGGCCGGGCCAGGGCCCGGCGTTCGCCGTGCTGTCCAGGGCGAAGACCGACCAGCCGGCATGCTGCGTCGCCGTCCCCGATGCGGCCATCACGCTGCCGGAGGACCGTGACCTGCTGACCCAGCTGGGCCAGGCGGCCGCCGTCGCCGCTCAGGGGCTGCGCGCGTACACCGCAGAGCACACCCTCGCCCTCACGCTACAACGCAGCCTGTTGCCCAGCAGCCTGCCCGAGCGGCCGGATCTCACGATGGCGGCGGACTACATCCCGGCGACCGACGAGGCGGAGGTCGGTGGCGACTTCTACGAGGTCACCGAACTGGACGAGAACAGGGTCCTGGTGGCCATCGGCGACGTGACCGGCCATTCGATCACGTCGGCCACCGTGATGGGCGAGGTACTGCACGCGCTGCGCGCCTACGCCCTGGAGGGCCACCACCCGACCGGCATCCTGTCCCGGCTGGACACGATGCTGCAGCGGTTTCACCCCGGCGGCTACACGACGGTGTGCCTGATGCTGATCGACTCGGCCGCTGGCACCGTGGAGATCGCGAACGCGGGACACCTGCCGCCGCTGTTCATCGACGATGACGGTGCCCGATACATCTCACTGTCCGGGCCTTTGCTGGGCATGGGCCTTGCTCACCCGGCGGCCACCATGCTGCCGTTGCCGGTCGACACGACGATCGTGCTGATGACCGACGGATTGGTGGAACGGCCAGGAGTGTCGATCACCGAAGACCTCGAACGTCTCCGGCTGACCATGTCGGTCACCGAGTCGCCCGAGGAGATCTGCCGGCGCCTGTTGGTCCAGTTCGGACAGAACAAGGACGACGACATCGCAGTGCTCGCTGTGCGACGGGGCTGAGGCTCGGGACCCGTTGGCTGGTTGCGTTTCGGGTTTGGGCTTGGTGCCTCCGCTCCCTCGCGCTGGCGCCAGGCGAAGCCGGGCGATGTGGCCCGCCGCATCGGCACGATGTCCTGCCCGCTCCCTCGCACGAAGCGGGCACTTGACGCTGGAGCGGCGGGGTCAAGGGTGCGAGCATCGCCGGAGGCGACGCCGAAGGCGCCCTTGAGGCCGCCGACCCAGCGTTGAACACTCAACGCGAGGGAGCGGGCCAACCAACCCCAAACCAAACGCAACGCGACCAGCCATCGCACGGCTACCCGGCGATCAGGGCTCGACCCATGGCCAGCCGTGATTCGGCGTTCTGCAGGGCCACCACGGAAATCGCGTGCAGCAGTGCCAGCTCGGGATAGCCGACATCCCGCAACGCCTGCAAGTTAGCTGGTTCCATCTGCCACGGCTCGCGGCTCAGCTTGCGGGCGAATTCGTCCAATGTGGACTCTCGGTCGTCCTGCGGTGAGTAGTCGGCGAGTTCGTCGGCCCGCGTGCGGTCGCAGCACTCCTGCGCGGCCG
>DASXYT010000064.1:0-2970 GCA_036502345.1 Pseudonocardiaceae bacterium
CGGCGGCCACGTCGACCATTCGTGTTGCGGGACACAGGAAACCGTGCGTCAGCCGGAGCGGCCTACTGTGCTCGTCGACCGTCGGCCCATTGTCCGACAGGTCGGCCCGGGTCACCTCGTACTCCGTCCACGTGAGACAGACGGGCCGCCCGCTTGGCGTCGTGGCTGACGTGATCCGCACCGGTGAGCCCTGCCGCGTCGGGCCGGCCACTTCTTCCAGGAAGCCGTACTCCTCGCCGTCCACCAGGAAGTCCGGCGCGAGCAGCACCGCGTAGCCATGCTGCCTGCCCCGTGCCACCAGGAACGGCCAGCCCAGTGCCGGCTGTTGCGCGCCCATGTCAGACCTCGATCTCAAGGCGAGAGCTGGGCAGTGTGGCCTCCAGCCTGCTCACCTGGTCGTGCAGGGCGCGGATCACCTTGCGCCGGGCCATGATGAACTCGTCCACCCTGGTGTCCGCGGCGTCGAGCGCGGCGCTGCCCTGCTGCGGATCACGCCGGTCACGCAGATCCATCAGCAGCGACATGCCGGCCTCCACGAACAGTCCGATGGCGGCCGGTCCCACCACGGCGGCCAGCGTCCGGCCCGCGACCTGCGCCACGACAGCGCCGAGCGTGGCGGCCGCCTCGGCAGGCCGCATGCCGGCCCGCTTGCGTGCCTCGGCCATGATGGTCGCTCTGGTGGCCCGGTCCAGCGACAGCTCCAACTGGAGCAGGACGTCCGGCACGACACCGGACAGCGGCAGGTCCACATTGACCGGCCTGAGCTTTCCGCCCGGCTTCTTCTGCACCGAATCGTCCCGCAGTTGGGCGAAGTCGTGCCCGACTGCGGTCACCGGGATCAGCCGCAGCACCCGCCGGGCGCTGTGCTCGCGCACCAGGTCACGGAACCCCGGCGAGTCCAGCAGCATCGTCCGCACCATCCGCAGCCGGGTGTTCTCGTCCGGGTGCAGGTCGGTGAGCAGGTCCCACTTCGTGATGACGAACGTGATCGGGCCACGGGCCTGGTACATCGTGCTGACCATGGTGTCCACGCTGCGCTGGAGCATCGCGGCGCTGCGACCGTCACCCTGGTAGGCGCGCCACACGCGGAGGCCGTCGATGATGCCGATCAGCGCGTCCGCCTGTTCCACGGCGGTGAGCAGCCTGGTCTGTGCCGTGGCGCCGGGTGCCTGCACGTCGGTCAGCAGTTCGCCGGCGTACTCCAGGTAGTTCAGCCGCAGCACGGCCGCTGACGCACCGCTGGTCCTGGCCATCACGTCGAACCGGAACTCACGCATCTCGGCCTTGCTGGTGCCGGCGGGCCAGTGGCCGCCCGGGTCGGCGACGTCGTGGTACCAACTACCCAGCTCGATGACCTGCTCGTGTGGTGCGCGCAGGTAGTAGTCCCGGCCGGCCGGTGTCTGCATGCAGCGGTACATGCTGGCCAGCAGGATGGTCTTGCCGGAGCCCTGCATGCCGACCGACACGACGTTCAGCGTCGGCACGTGCAGCGGGTCGACAATCGTGTCCTTGGTTCTGCGCTTTGTCCGGCGCCGCAGCAGCACGATGAGCAGCCAGACAACGCCGACCAAGATCCCCACAGCAACCACACCCATGTCGATCTCCTCCCCAGTTGCCAGTCCGATGCGGCGGCGGGGCGCGCTGATACATCCAGCGGGAATGCATCAGGCGGGGTGGGTCGTGCCTCAGTACCATGAAGGACTTCGTGGGGAGGTCGAGTGGACGACGTGACTGTGTTGCTCGCGTCCGCGGCCGACGGGGACCAGGCGGCGTGGAACACGTTGGTGGCGCGGTACAACTCGCTGCTGTGGTCGGTGGCCCGCGGCTACCGGCTGGACACCGCGGACGCCCATGACGTCGTGCAGATGACCTGGCTGAAGTTGGTGGAGCACCTGGACCGGATCGAGGATCCGGCGCGGCTGCCCGGCTGGCTGGCGACGACCGTGCGCCGGGAATGCCTCCAGATGCTGCGCCGGTCCCGGCGTGACCAGCCCACCGACGTGGTCACCGACGTGGCCGACCCTGCGCCCCCGGTGGAGCACGCCGTGCTGCTGGCCGAGCGGGACGAGGCGCTGTGGCGGGCGTTGGGAATGCTGGGCGAGCGATGCCAGCGGCTGCTGCGGGTGCTGATGGCGTCACCGGCGCCTACCTATTCGGAGGTCGCCGACGCGCTGGACATGCCGATCGGCAGCATCGGCCCGACTCGGCAGCGCTGCCTCGACCAGTTGCGCAAGGTGGCGCTGGAGGACACCGTGCTCCGGACGGCGGGAGAGGGAGCATGACACCGGACGACGAGCTCATGGCCGCCCTGTCCCGGAGCGCTTCACTCGCCGACCCGGTACCGGCCGCGGTTGACGAGTCGGCCCGCGCGGCGCTGGCTACCCGAAGGCTGGACGAGGAACTGGCGAGACTGCTGTTGGACTCGGCGTTGGTCGGCGCGGACTCGGTTCGTGCGGACGGGTCTGAGATTCGGCTGTTGTCGTTCGAAACCGATGGCGTGACGCTGGAACTGCAGGTCGAGCAGGACGGAACGTTCGTACGCGGCCTCGCGATTGGCACTGCTGGGCCCGCTGTGGTCGAGACACCCGACGAGACCCGCAGCGTCCGGATCGACGATGCCGGCTCGTTCACGGTGGCCGGCTTGCCGGGCGGCCCGACCAGAATCCGGGTGACTGCGGCCGACGGCGGCGGCCCTGTAGGCACGGGCTGGCTACGGCTCTGAGGGCTCGCGCACGCGGACTGCCAACTCGCCGATGGCCAGTCGACTCGCCCCGCAGCCGGTCAGCCCTCATCCGATGAACGCTCGCGCAGTAGGTTCCAGCTAGTGCGGGTTCGACTGCCGCCGGCCCCACTCGCTCTCACCAGCAGGAACAACCGGATAGAGATCAACTTGATTTGATCTTTGGGCATGACTTGGCCGTCGCCCGCACAAGCCGTTGACAAGTGTGAACGCTCGACCGGCCCTGCAAC
>DASXYT010000065.1:0-17292 GCA_036502345.1 Pseudonocardiaceae bacterium
GCCGATGCCCGAAGACCAGCCTCGCACGCAGGTCAGGCACCTGGAACGGCCCGGCGTGCTGGTCGACCTGGACGCACCGGCGCTGGCCAGGCTGGCCCGCCGAGCCGGTGTGCGGCTCACGCTCACCCCGGCACTCGGCGAATACGTACGACCCGACAGCGCACTGTTCGAGGTGTGGGGCGCCGGCCGGATCCGGAGGCGCCGGGTGCGTCGGCTGGTCGCGTTCGCCGAGGAACACGCCATTTCCGGGCGGCACCCGTCGGCGATGCTGCGGGTGCTGGTGGACATCGCACTGAAGGCGCTGTCGCCGGGCATCAACGACCCGACAACGGCGACCCAGGCGCTGGACGAGATCGAGATGCTGCTGGTCGCGCTGGCCGACCGCGCACTCGGTCCGGTGACCCTGCGCGGGCGGGACGGCGCTCCGCTGCTGGACTACCGGCTGCCCGACTGGACCGACTACCTGTCTCTGGCCACCGACGAGATCCGGCACTACGGCGCGAGCTCGGTGCAGGTGCTGCGGCGGTTGCGCGGCCTGTTCGCCGAACTACTGCGCTACGCGCCGGAGTGCCGGCATCCGCCGGTCCGGCAACGGATCGCGGCACTGGACGACGCGCTGGACCGCGATCATCCCGGTGTGCTGGACAGGGCGATGGCCTCGATGCCCGACCGACTGGGTATCGGAGGACCGGTCCGGTATTGGGAAACCTCGCGGCCCCGTACCGTCGGCACCGATGACTGACACCGCTGTCCTGTGGTTCCGGCGGGATCTGCGTACCGGCGACCATCCCGCCCTGCTGGCCGCGGCGGAACGATCCGCCGACGTGCTCGGCGTGTTCGTGCTGGACGAGGACCTGCTGCGACCGGCTGGTGCGATCCGGCGTGCGTTCATGTTCGACTGCCTGCGCGATCTGGACGAACAGCTGTCCGGACGGCTGCTGGTGGTCCGTGGCCGTCCTGCCGACGTGCTGCCGGAGGTGGCCGACTCGGTCGGCGCGACCAGCGTGCACGTGTCCGCCGACTGCGGCCCGTACGGGCGGGTGCGGGACGAGACCGTCGCCGAGGCGCTGGCGGCCCGGGACGTCGAGTTGGTGCGCAGCGGATCGCCGTATGCCGTGACACCGGGTCGGGTGCGCAAACAGGACGGCACACCGTTCCGGGTGTTCACACCGTTCTACCGGGCGTGGGTTACGCACGGCTGGCGCCGACCTGCGGAAACAGGGCCGTCGACTGTGCAATGGTTGAAGCCGAGAGGCGGGGTGGAGATCCCGACCGAGTCGGTGCCCGTGGACCTGCCGGCGGCGGGGGAGCGGGCGGCACTGCGTCAGTGGGCCGACTTCCTGGACAACGCCCTCGCCGACTACGACGACGCGCGGGACCGGCCGGACCTGCCTGGCAGCAGCCGGATGTCGGCTTACCTGCGGTGGGGCTGTGTGCATCCGCGCACGCTGCTGGCCGACATCGGATCGGGCGCGTTCCAGGCCGAACTGGCGTGGCGCGAGTTCCACGCCGACGTGCTGTGGCACCAGCCCCGCACCGCACGGCACAACTACGACCGCAGGTTCGACGGCGTGCGGTACGAGTCCGGCGCCGAGGCTGACGAGGCGTTCGAGGCGTGGTGTGCGGGCCGGACCGGATATCCGCTGGTGGACGCCGGAATGCGGCAACTGCTTTCCGAGGGCTGGATGCACAACAGGGTCCGGATGGTGGTGGCCAGTTTCCTGGTCAAGGACCTGCACCTGCCGTGGTGGCGCGGCGCCCGACACTTCATGCGACACCTGGTGGACGGCGACCTGGCGTCCAACCAGCTCAACTGGCAGTGGGTCGCGGGCAGCGGAACCGATGCCGCGCCGTACTTCCGCGTGTTCAACCCGGTGGCGCAGGGCACCAAGTTCGACCCATCAGGGGACTACGTGCGCAGGTACGTGCCCGAGTTGCGGGACATCGCAGGCAAGCGCGTGCACGAGCCGTGGCGGCTACCGGACGGACCGCCTGCCGACTATCCGGCACCGATCGTGGAGCACGCCCACGAACGTCAGGTCGCGTTGGAGCGCTACGGCGCGATCACGAAGTCCTAGCCCGCCGCCCTGGCCGGTTTGGCCGGTCGGGTGCCCTCGGTCACCTGGTACAGCCCGGCCCGCAGGCCCTCGCTCTGCGCGGAGTCCAGGTTCCGCAACAGATCCGCGTCCAGCGCACGGGCCGCGTTGGCCGCCCGCCGGATCAGCGAACGGCCGTGCGCCGTCAGTTCCACGAACTGCCGCCGCCGGTCGGTCGTGCCCCGAACCCGGTCGACCGCGTGCAGGTCCTGTAACTCGTCGATCATGTCGACCACCACGCTCGGCGCGACGCCGAGACAGTGCGCCAGGTCCAACTGCGCCATCGATCCGTCGCGCAGCAGTTCCAGCACGGCGCAGTGTCGGGGCCGCAGGCCCAGTGGCGCCAACTGGTCCACGAACCGGTGGTTGGCCAACTGTCCCAACCTGACCAGTTGGAAGGTGACACTGCTGGCGACGGACTCGCCTTCTGGGCTGTCGGACATCGTTGACCTCGGAGTCTGGTCGGGATCGGCTAGCTGACCGGCACCGCGGCGATGTGCACCGGCCCCGCCGTCGGATCGAGTTCGGTGGCCTGGTTCACCCCGTTCGGTGTCAGCACGTCCATCGCCTTGGGCACCGTGCCGGGATCGACGGCGCAGATCGGACTGGTGTCGCCGGCGGCGCACACCCCGAACGAGAAGTCCTGCGGTGTGGCCGCGAACGCCCGCGCCTGGTCGGAACTGAACCCGTCCTGGCCGGTCAGCACCTCACCGAAGGACCAGCCGGCGGCCGGGGTGCCGAAGGCCGAGGCCGGCAGCGCGACTGTGATCGTGTTCGCCACGGTCGACGCGACCACGGCCGGTGTGCCCAGCGAGTTCCCGTTCGGGTCCACCCACACCGGTGACGCGAAGCCCTGCACCTCGATGCGCTGGTTCCACGGGTCGACCGAGTAGTTCCTGGACGGGAACGCGGCTGCCGTCGACGTGGTCGTCGCGTCCGCCGTGTGCACGAAGATGTCCAGCAGTTGCGCGCCCATCACGTTGCCGAACGTCGGCACGAGGGTCTTCAGCGTGGTCCGCAGGAACACGGTGGAACCCAACGTGATCACCTGGAACCGGGTCACGTCGTACGAGCCTGCGACGAAGTCCGCAGCCGTCGGGTACTGGAAGGTGCCAGGGCCGTTGTCGTCGCCGGTCGGGTCCGTCACGTCCAGCACCGTGGTCCCGCCGACGATGTCGCCGACGACGCTGACCTGCGCGTAGCCGGTGGCACCCGCCTTCGTGGCCGCCGTCGCGGTGAGCACGTCGGTGCCGAAACCGATCGGCACGGTCACGCTGAACGAACCGTCCTTGCCTGCGGTCGCGGTGGCCGTGCTGGCCGCCGCACCGGTGTCGATGTCGGTCGACTCGATCACCACGTGAGCGCCCGGCGTCGTGGTGCCGGTGACGGCGGTGCTCGAACTCTCCACGGTGCCGTTCGCGGTCGGCCCGGTCAGCGTGAGCGGCGCGGTGCCCGGGGCCGGGTGGTTCACGTACCTGTTGGTGGTGAGGTCGGGCCGGTCGCCGATCTTGCCGTTGCCCAGGTCGGTGATCAGCCGGACCTCCTGGCCCTGCGCCCAGGACAGCGGGGACGCCGAGCCTGCCGCGCCGCCGTCGGTGAAGCCGATGGACGCCGTGGTCGGGTCACTGCCGAACGGCGAAGCGGCCAGGTCCGGGTCCTCCCACGCCTGCTCGGGCACCAGGCCCACGCCGGAGGAGAACTTGGTGATCGCGGTCAACAGTTGCCCGGCGGCCGCCGGATTGCCGGTGGCCAGGTCGGACTCGGCCCGCTCACCGGACAACACCGGCCACAGGTGCCCGGTGCCGACGTCGGTGGTCGGCCACGGCTGACCCGGCACGGTGCACGATGTCTGGCTCGGCTGGAAGCAGTCGCCGTACCCGTCGGCGCTGCCGTCCGCCGCCGAGGTGCCGTACCGGTAGAAGCCGGTGCCGCTGGGCGTGCTCACCGAGATCTGCTTGTCCAGGACCGCAAGGGAAGCGGTCACGTCCGGGTCCTTCGGCGACAGCTCGCCGAGCCGGACCAGTTCCTGGAATCCGCCGTCGATGACCTGCCGCTGGTCCACCGTCGGGCCGCCGTTGCCAAGGCCGTAGGTGATCGCGGCGTTCGGGTCGCCGGTCTTGGACAGCCGGATGAAGTAGCGCGGCCCGTCGGGGCCGGTCGTCGTCACGGTCCACGTCTTGATGTTGCGCTGGAAGTCGTCGGCGGTGGCCTGGTACACCTGCGCCCGCGCCGCGTCACCGTGCAGGGCGGCGATGTGCGCCGCCGCCGTCAACCCGGCGATCTCGGCCGCGATGGTGGACGGTGAGAACCCGGACTGCTCCTCCCACCGCTCCACGCCGAAGCTCGGCCCGTGTGCCACCAGGAAGTCGGCGGCCGGCCGGATGTGTTGCTGCCACAGCGAAGTGTCCCCGGACAGGCCGGACTCGTAGGCCATCAGGATCGGGTAGGCCGTCTCGTCCAACTGGTCGCCGCCGGTGTCCGGGGCCGCCTTGCCGTTCTCCAGCGAGTTGCGCGGGATCCGGCCGTCGGCGAGTTGCTGCTTCTCCAGCAGGAACCGGGTCGTGTCGCGCGCCGTCGCGATGTCGCCGTCGGCGATCAGGCCGGTGAACACCTCGTAGGTGTCCCGCGAGAACACCTCGCGGTAGGACCCGAAGTACACCGGCTTGCCGCCGACCAGCGTGCCCGCGTTCACCGCCTGGCCCCACGGGCTGGCCAGCGACGCCGCGATCGCGCCGGGGAACGTCTTGTCCTCACTGGCTTTCAGCACGTTGGCGGACAGGTAGTAGTGGCTGGTGACGTCGGTGTCCTTGACTCCGGCCAGGTGCGATGGCGGCCGGTGCAGCGTGGCGTCGTAGGCGTGCCAGCCCTGCTGGTAGGCGCTCTGGACGTGGCCGAACGACGTGGCCAGCGACGCACCTGCCGTGTTGGTCGCGGCCTGCTGGGTACGGCCGAAACCGAGCGCGAGGGTGATGTCCCCGCCGTGGGCCGGTGTCACGTCGGACACCGCGACGATGTGCCCGTTCGGCGCGTTGGTGAACGTCGAGCCGAGCGAGTGGCTGGTGTCCAGCGAGGTCAGCCCGTCGCTCGCGGTACCGGCGTAGCCGACGGTCGACGTGCCGCGGCTGGTCGAGCGCAGCGCCATGAACGTGGGCACCGCGTAGTCACGGTTGGTCGACTGGCTCACCGTGCCGGTGTCGAAGACGACGGGTCCGGACGACGTGACGACGCCGGAGTCGGCGCCGCCGTTGTCGGTGCCGCCACCGCCGTTGCCGTTCACGTGTGCGTCCAGCCGGGCGTAGACGCGCAGCGCGTCCACGTTGGTGTGGCTGCCCCTGGTGGCCTTGAGCTGGGTGTGCATCAGCACCGTGTCCCGGCCAGGGTCGGTCAGGTACGTGGTGACCAGTTGGTACCCGTGCTGCTTGCTGGTCGCGGTGACCGTGCAGGCCATGCCACTCGCGTCGGCCGCGACGGTGTACGTGAGATCGCGGGTCTGCAGGTCGGTGAACCCGCGCCCGTCGGTCACCACGTACTGCAGGGTGCCCACGTCGGTGTTGTCGATCGTCGGCTCGTACACGTCGGAGAGCACGCCGCCGGCCACCGTGTACCAGACCTTCGAGCGGGTCCCGGTCGCCGTGCCGACGCAGTCCTTCCGTCCCAGGTCGAAGAACGAGGAGGCACCAGGTCCGCCGGTCGCGGTGCCGGCAGCGGGCGCGGCGATCGCGACGGCCGGCACAGTGGCCAACGCGAGCGACACCACCCCGGCGAACACCCAGCCAGCTCTGGTCCTCGCGGTCTTCGTTGACCTCATCGACCTCATAGCCACGCCTCTTCCCAGCCGAAGGCAAGCGTGGATATGTTGTCGCCCGCAACGAATTGCGTCAAGGGCAGCGCCGGTTCGGTCCGTTCACTCGATCGGCGTCCCTTTGGTCGGAAATCAGCCCGCTGCCCAGATATCGGAGCCCTGCGGAACCGCGTACCGCTCGATCTCGGCCAACTCCGACTCGCTGAGCTGCAGGTTCGCCACGGTCGCCACGTTGTCCTCCAACTGGGCGACACTGCTCGCGCCGATCAGCGTCGACGTGACCCGCGCGTCCCGCAGCGTCCACGCCAGTGCCAGCTGGGCCAGCGACTGACCGCGCGTCCTGGCCAACTCGTTCAGCGCGCGGACCCTGGCCAGCCGGTCGTCGGTCAGCTGCTCCGGTCGCAGGAACTGTGACGTGGCGGCCCGCGAACCGGCCGGCACACCACCCAGGTAGCGGTCGGTCAGCATGCCCTGCGCCAGCGGCGAGAACCCGATGCAGCCGATACCCAGCTCACCGAGCGCGTCCAGCAGATCGGGCTCGGGGTGCCGGTTGAACATCGAGTACGACGGCTGGTGGATCAGCAGCGGAGTACCCAGGTCACGCAGGATCGCGACGGCCCGCCGGGTGTCGTCGGCCGAGTAGTTCGAGATACCGGCGTACAGCGCGCGGCCCGAGCGGACGGCCGTGTCCAGCGCGCCCATCGTCTCTTCCAGCGGAGTGTCCTGGTCAGGGCGGTGCGAATAGAAGATGTCGACGTAGTCCAGGCCCATCCGGCTCAGCGACTGGTCCAGGCTGGCCAGCAGGTACTTGCGCGAACCCCACTCGCCGTACGGGCCGGGCCACATGTCGTAGCCGGCCTTCGTGGAGATCACCAGCTCGTCCCGGTACGGCACGAAGTCCTGCGCGAAGATCCGGCCGAAGTTCTGCTCGGCCGAGCCGGGCGGCGGGCCGTAGTTGTTGGCCAGGTCGAAGTGCGTGACGCCGAGGTCGAACGCCCTGCGCAACACGGCACGCTGGGTGTCCAGCGGACGGTCCGGGCCGAAGTTGTGCCACAGCCCCAACGAGATCGCCGGCAGCAGCAGGCCACTGCGCCCGCAACGCCGGTAGCTCATCTCGTTGTATCGATCTGACCCCGCTTGATATGCCATGCGGGCATTAAACCTGAACAGGCACCTTCGCCGATCGGCGAATCCACAGCAGGCCCAGGATCGGCAGCACCACGGGGATGAAGCCGTAGCCGTCGCCGTACACCGACCACACCGTCTGGTCCGGGAACGCACTCGGGGCCAGCACGCTCGCCGTACCCACCGCGAGCACGCCGATCAGCTCCACCGTGCACGACACCGTGGCCACCTGGCGGGACGTGCGACTACCTCGGGTGAAGCAGACCGTGGCCACGATGTAGACGACGGCGGCCACCGCGGACAGGACGTAGGCCAGCGGGGCGTCGGAGAACTTCGTGGCGATCTGCACCGCGGAGCGGGCCGTGGCCGCGAGGGCGAAGACGGCGTACACCGCGATCAGCACCCGCCCGGGGCCGCTGCGGGTCGCTTCGCGCAGGCCGGGATCAGACACCGGACCACACCTGGTTCATGCGCACAATGATGACAGGGATGACGAGACAGCCGACCAGCAGGACACCAACACCCCACCGGCTCTTCTCGGTGATCGCCCACCAGGCCGCAGCGGGCAGGATCAGCAGCGAGCCGATCAGGTAGCCGACGAACGTCACACCGGACACGTGCCGGTGCGTCGTGGCGAGTTGGACGACGCCGAGCACCGCCTGGACGAGCAGGGCCAGTTCGATCAGCAGCAGTGCGCCCAGCAGCCACCGTTTGCCCACCGGGCGGGACAGCATGAGCAGCACCAGTGACCAGACGGCGCAGATCAGGGCCGCGATGAGCAGGATTGTGTCGAGCGGGTGGACCACCTGAGCAGTATCGGCCCCGGCGCCGAATCGATGCCGGCCGGGGGCTTGTCCGGGCCGGGCTTCGTGGGTTTTGGGGTTGGTTTGCCCGCTCCCTCGCGTTGAGTGTTCAACGCTGGATCGTCAAGTGCCCGCTTCGTGCGAGGGAGCGGGCAGGACCGCATCGTGCCGATGCGGCGGGCCACATCGCCCGGCGGTGCCCAGCGCAGCGCGGGGATGCCGGGTCGCCTTCTGTTGGCGCGCTAGCGTTCCCGCCATTCCTTGGCCAGCAGACCGTAGATCATCTCGTCGGTCCACTCGCCCTTGACGAACTCGTTCTCCCGCAGATGCGCCTCCCTGCGCATGCCCGCCTTCTCCAGCACCCGTGCCGAAGCGATGTTGCGGCCGTCCAGCCGGCCGAAGATCCGGTGTACACCGACGCCCTCGAAACCGAGGCGCAGCAACACGATCGCCACTTCCGTGCCGTACCCGTTGCCGTGCTGGTCGGGGTGCAGCACGTACCCGATCTCAGCTTGGCCGTGTTCCCTGCTCGTGTAGGTCAGGTTCGCGGAGCCGATCAGCTGATCGGTGTCCCTGCGTACGACGGCCATCGCGAGCCCGTCGTTCAGCTGGTCCAACCGGTACTGGTTGACCCGCTGGACGAGCGTTTCCCTGACCTCGCCGCGAGTGCGCGGCCCCCAGTACAGGTAGCGGGCGACGTCCTCCCTGGACTGGATCGCGTACAGCGCGTCGAGGTCGTCCATGCTGAAGCGGCGCAACGACAACCGGTCGGTCAGGATCGGGAAGGCCGGAGTGAACACGCCCCGAGCCTACGACGCCCCGCCACCCGTCGCCTGCCATTTCGGCCCCGCTGAGTGGTCCCAGATGCTGAGTGGTCCCAGATTCCGGGCAGGAGTGGTGCCAGGACCACCGACATGCCGCAGGACGGCCGACAGACTGGCACTATTCGTACCGGAGGGGGAATCGTGGTCGAGAGAGTTGATCAGCAGCAGACCGGCAGGCTCGGGCTGGCCGGCTGGGGGTTCGTGCTGGCGTGGCTGTCGATGGTCGGGGTGGCGGTCTTCTGCGTCGTGGTGACGTCGGCGTCCCTCGTCCTGGTCACCGTCGGCATCCCGTTGACGTTGTTCACCCTGCCGTGGCTGCGTGGGCTCGCGGACTGGCACCGGGTGTGGACGGCGGACCACCTGGGCATCCCGATCGCGCGGCCCTACCGGCCGCTGCCCGAGGGCGGTGCGCTGACCAAGGTGCGTTCGGTGCTCACCGACCGGGCCACCTGGCGCGATCTGCTGTGGGTGCTGGTCGACGGGACGGCCGGGGTGTTCCTCACCCTCCTGCCGATCACGTTCCTGCTCAATGCCGTCTGGTACGCCGTGGCGCTGCCGATCGTGGTCAGCATCGTGCCGAACACGTTCAACGCCAACTACGGCCTGTTCGACGTCACGACCGTGGCGGGCGCGCTGGCCACGGGCATCCCGATCGCCGCGGTGTCCATCGCGCTGTTCTGGTGGACCACCCGGCCGATCATGCGGGCCTACGCGCGGATGACCCGGCGGATGCTGGCGCCTGCCGAGCGGGACCGGCTGGCCAACCGGGTGGCCCAGCTCACCGAGTCGCGTGCCGAGACGGTGGACACGCAGGCCGCCGAGCTGCGCAGGATCGAACGTGATCTGCACGACGGTGCCCAGGCCAGGCTGGTGTCGCTGGGCATGAGCCTCGGCATGGCCGAGGACCTGTTGGCCTCCGATCCGGACGCCGCCCAGGGGCTGCTGGCCGAGGCCCGCGAGGCGACCGGCCTCGCCCTGGCCGAACTGCGTGACCTGGTGCGCGGCATCCACCCGCCGGTACTGGCCGACCGGGGGCTCGACGGTGCTGTGCGGGCATTGGCGCTGGCCAGCCCGCTGCCGGTCGAGGTGAGCGTGGACCTGCCGGGTCGGCCGCCGGCGCCGGTGGAGTCGGCGATGTACTTCGCGGTGGCCGAGACGCTGACCAACGCGGCCAAGCACAGCGGTGCGACCTCGGCGTGGATCCGGCTCACCTACGCTGACGGGCGGCTCGGCGTGATGGTCGGTGACGACGGCCGGGGCGGTGCGCGTCAGCCTGCCGACGGCGGGTTGCACGGCATCGAGCGCCGGTTGGCCGCATTTGACGGAACGATGATGGTCGCCAGCCCGGTCGGCGGGCCGACGATCGTGACCATGGAGCTGCCGTGCGTGTTGTCCTCGGTGAAGACCTCGCCCTCCTCAGGGACGGCCTGATCCGCCTGCTGTCCGCCAACGGCTTCGACGTGGTCGAGGCCGTGGACAACGGCCCAGGGCTGCTGCGGGCGCTGGTCGAGCACCAGCCGGACGTCGCCGTGGTGGACGTCCGGCTGCCGCCGACGTTCACCGACGAGGGGCTGCGGGCCGCGATCGAGGCCAGGACGAAGGTGCCCGGCCTGCCGGTGCTGGTGCTGTCGCAGTACGTCGAGCAGCTCTACGCGAGGGAACTGCTCTCCGACGGCCGGGGCGCGGTCGGCTACCTGCTGAAGGACCGGATCGCCAACGTCGGGCAGTTCATCGACGCGGTACGCAGGGTGGCCGACGGCGGCACGGCGATGGACCCGGAGGTCGTGTCGCAGCTGCTGGCCAGCAACGCGGGCAACGTGCCGCTGCGCAGGCTCACGCCCCGTGAGCACGAGGTGCTCGGCCTGATGGCGGAAGGCCGGTCGAACGCGGCCATCGCCAGCAAGTTGTTCGTCACGGACAAGGCGATCGCCAAGCACACCAACAACATCTTCAGCAAGTTGGACCTGCCGCCGTCCACCGACGACAACCGCCGGGTACTCGCCGTGCTGGCCTACCTGAACGGCTAGCGTCGCTTGTGGACGGTGCTCAGTCCGGCAACCGGCGGCGGCCCGCGAAGCCCAGATCCAGCCGGTGGTACCAGGACAACCCTTCGTCGCCCTCCAGCCAGCACAGCAGCACCGGCACCCCGGCCAGCGTGGCCGGGAAGTCCACCAGCAGGGGAGCGAAGCCCTTGAGCTCGGCACCCGTCTGCTGCACGGTGGTCATCAGATCATCCAGGTGGGCCTGGGCCGCCTTCAGTTCCGGCAGGCCGCCGAGCCCGCTCGGTCGGCCGCCGTGCACGCCTGCCGCCAGTTCCGCCGCGTCGGCACGCACGATCACCAACTCGTCGAGTACCGGGCGGAGCGCGGCCAGGGCCTCGCGGGCCTCGGCCACCGTGAACAGTCCCATGCGGGCAGCCTGCCACCTCACGGTGTCAGGTACGGAAAGTCACGTGAGCGACACCACAGGACCGATCAGCGGCGTCGCCCCGAATCCGGACAGAACCGATCGGCCCGACGAACGCGACTGACCTGGCCGAACCCGCTGTCTCGCGGACCCGGCCAGGTCAGTGTCGTACGCCTGCGTGAGGTCAGTTCAGCTCGGCGAGCAGTGCTTCGCGCTGGCGCTGCCCGAGGCCGGCGACCCGCCGCTCCTCCGGGATACCGGCCTTCGCCATCACCGCCTGGACCTTGGCGGGTCCGTAGCCGGGCAGTGCCTTCACCAGCTGGGCCACCTTGGTCTTGCCGACCACGGTGTCATCCTTGGCACGGGCAAGTACGCCGGAGATGGTCTCCTTGCCGTCCTTGATGTCGTTCAGCAGCTTGGTGCGAGCCTGCCTGGCCTCTGCGGCCTTGGCCAACGCAGCCTGGCGCTGCTCGGGGGTCAGGTTAGGGAGAGCCACTCGTCGTCTTCCTTCCATTCAGGACAGTCCATCCGCGCGCGTCACGCGTGGCTGGATGCCCATCATGACGGTTCGCGCCGATTCTCACCATCAGCGACACGTCGTTATCCTGCCCTGAGCTGCTCGGATACGGCTAATCGACGGGCCAGTACGGATACTGAGAGTGTGCATTGCCACTGTCGGGTGATAATAGGCGCACAATGGTCTGGGTTTGTCGGTAGCCCGGTCACTCAACTCCACCCGTGCCGTGTCCGAATGGACTGTCCCGGGTGGATCTTGTGTCAGGATGCCGCTGGTAGTCGGCCGGGTACCGGGTGTCGCCCGGTGCGGAGGACACGGCAGGGCGCCGAGGCGAAGGGACCAGCTGGCGAGGTGGCGGCTACGCGTACGGGCATGCGTGCTGTGCTCGCGGGGCGGGAGTTCCGTGCCCTCTGGCTGGCCGAGGCCGTGTCGATCGCAGGCGACCAACTGGCCAAGGTCGCACTCGCGCTCACTGTCTACAGCAGAACCGGTTCAGCACTGTGGTCCGCTGTCGTCTACGCGCTGAGTTTCCTGCCCGCGCTGGCCGGCGGACTCGGCCTCGCGCACCTCGCCGACCGCTATCCCCGGCGGACCGTGATGGTGATCGGTTCCCTGCTCCAGGCCGTGTTCGTGGCTGTGATGGCGCTGCCCGGCATGCCGTTGGTCGCGATGTGCGCGCTGCTGGTCGGCGTCGGGATCGCACAGGCACCGGCGCTGGCCGCGCAGAACGCGATCACCAGGGACGTCTTCACCGACGACGGCCTCTACTACCGCAGCCAGGACCTGCGGGCGATCACCACCAACACGGTGATGTTGCTCGGCCTGGCCGGCGCCGGCCTGCTGGTGGCGGCCGTCGGAAGTTCGACCGCACTGTTCATGGACGCCGCAACGTTCGCGGTGGCGGCGGCGATGGTGCGACTGTTCGTGCGGGATCGGCCGGTGCCTGCGGACACCGAGCACACGTCCTGGCTCGCCGGGCTGCGGTACGTGCGGTCCGAGCCCCGGCTGCGCACCCTGCTCTGGCTGTCCTGGGTGGTCGGCCTCGCCGTCGTCCCGGAAGGCCTCGCCGCCCCGCTGGCCGACCAGTTGGGCGCGTCACCCAGTGCCGTTGGCTGGCTGTTGGCCGCCGACCCGCTCGGCTACGTCGTCGGCGCGTTCGTGCTGTCCAGGTACGTGTCCACCGAACTGCGCCTGCGCTCGCTCGGGGTTCTGGCCACGGCATCTGTCGCGGTGCTCATCCTGTTCGCTGTGACGCCGTCGCTGGCGGTCGCACTGCCGCTGCTGGCGCTGGCCGGCGCGGCCGGGGCCTACCAGATCACCGTCGGCGCGAGTTTCACCAGCTGGGTGCCCAACGCGGTCCGCGGCAGCGCGTACGGCGTGGCACGCACCGGCCTGCGCGTGGCGCAGGGGCTGGGCGTCGCCGCCGGTGGAGCACTGGCTCAGGTCATGGGTTCGGCGCGGGGCGCGATCGTGGTGGCCGGCGTCGCCGGTGTCGCGCTGGCCGTGCCCGCGACGTTCGTGTGGCATCGGAGGTACCGTGGAAAACCACACGAAACACACGGTGAGTGAGGCTGGAGGGACACAACGCAGTCGATGGCACGAATGGGTGTCCTCCGGCGATAAGCCGGACAGACAGCCATCTGTCGTCCACCGAGGACCTCGGTGCGACGGCGCAGGGAGGGGAGGGCGGTGGGGCCATGACGATCAGAAGTCGCGGTCGGACACGGTCGACACCTCCTCAGGAACCTGCTTCGACCGCCGAGTTCGGCACGGTCGGCAACACAGAACAACGAAATTCGGAGCAACACGGGACGGCTGGGCTCAGAAGTCACGGTCCGACATTCTCGACACCACCTTCGGATCCTGTTTCGACCGCTGATCCGGACGCGGTCGGTGCGGACACGGAGCAACACGGGACGGGTACCCTCAGAAGTCGCGGTCAGACACTGTCGACACCTCCTCCGCGGGCTTCTTGGCGGTTGGGAACGCGGCAGCAACCCACGATCGACCCGACGCGCCAACCACGGACTGTTGGCGGCATCCGTGGGTTGGTCGCCTCCATTGTCGCTCGTGGCGAGCGTTTCCGGCAGGGGGCATGGGCCAACAGCCGCCATCCGAGCAGGTGGGCGCTCTGGTCGCAGCCCACCCTGGCGATCATCTACATGCTCGGCGTCGAGGTTCTCACCCTGGTCGCGGTGGTGTTCGCCATTGTCGTCGGCACCTCGGTCGGTGGGTCGGACTGGGTTCGGTTCGGACTGTTGCTCGGTTTCGCGAGTGTCCACATGTTCCTGTCCAGACGACAGGAGGAGACCCGCCGCAACCGGATGGACACCGTGCACGTCGACCTGACGTCGATCTGGAACTTCGCGGCCGCCCTGATCCTGCCGCTCCCGCTGGCACTGATGTCCATAGTGGCCGTCCGATTCCAACGGTGGTTCGTCGCGCGGCGGCCACTGTATCGTTTCGTGTTCGGTACGGCGGTCATCGCCGCATGTCTGCTCGGTGTACGGGGTGTCGTGCACGCGGCCGGCACGCCGGTCTGGTCGGGCTCCACGCTGCTCGACACGTTGCGTGACTTCGGGGTGGCCAGCGGCGCCGGTACGGTGTACGTCGCCGGCCAGATCCTGCTGGTCGGCATCGCGGTCGCGCTGCACAGCAAGCAGCCGAGCTTCGCCACCGCCGTCGGCAGTTGGTACGACAACGGCCTCGAGGCGCTCACCGTCGCGCTCGGCATCGTGACCGCCGTCCTCCTGGTGCACGCGCCGCCGGCACTGGCCGTGATGGTGGTCGTCGGCGTGCTGGGCAACCGGCTGACCGAGATCCGGCAGTTGCAGGTGGACGTCCGCACCGACTCCAAGACCGGCCTGCTGAACATGCGCGGCTGGCGGGAGGCCGCCACGAAGGAACTGGCCAGGGCGGACCGGACCAGAGGTGTCATCGGTCTGCTCATGGTCGACCTGGACCACTTCAAACTGATCAACGACACCTGGGGCCACCCGGCGGGCGACGACATGCTGCTCGCGGTGGCCGACGTGCTGCGCACCGAGACCCGGCCGGCCGACGTGGTCGGCCGGTTCGGCGGCGAGGAGTTCGTCGTGCTCCTGCCCGACGCCGACCGGGACGCCGCGTTGACCGCGGCCGAGCGGATCAGGTCCCGGGTGGCCGCGCTCACGGTGATCAGCACCGACAAGCGGGGCGGCCCCGCCGTGATCACCGGTCGGACCACATCGGTCGGGGTGGCGGTGCGGCCGGACAACGCCAGCACGCTGCCCGACCTGCTGCAGGCCGCCGACGCCGCCGTCTACGGCGCGAAGGAGGCGGGCCGGGACCAGGTGCGCGTGGCGGGTGCCGAGGGTGACGAGCCCGGCTCCACCAGGGGACTAGCATCCTGACCGGTCGGACGACGCCGTCGGTGAAGGAGTTGAGTGCGACGTGGGCTCGGAAGTGACTACCGCGACCTCGCAGTTCCGGGCGGCCCGGGACTTCCTGCTCGAACACAGGGAGGACTACGCCGACGCGTACCGGGACTTCAGTTGGCCGGCACTGACCGAGTTCAACTGGGCACTGGACTGGTTCGACGTCATCGCGGACGGAAACGACAATCCGGCGCTGTGGATCGTCGAGGAGGACGGCTCCGAGGCGAAGCTGAGCTACGCCGAGATGTCCGCCCGGTCCAACCAGGTGGCCAACTGGCTGCGTGGGCTCGGCGTGCGGCGGGGCGACCGGCTGATCCTGATGCTGGGCAACCAGACCGAGCTGTGGGAGACGATCCTCGCCACGATGAAGCTCGGCGCCGTCCTCATCCCGGCCAGCACGCTGCTCGGGCCGACCGACCTCGTCGACAGGGTCGAGCGTGGCAACGCCAGGCACGTCGTGGTCCGGTCGGCCGATGCTGCCAAGTTCGATGGCATCGCAGGCGACTACACGCGGATCGCGGTCGGCGAGCCGGTCGAGGGCTGGCAGGACTACCGGCAGTCCTACGCCGCGCCCGCCGAGTTCACGGCGGACGGCGTGACGAAGGCCGACGACACCCTGTTGCTGTACTTCACCTCCGGCACGACGGCCAAGCCGAAGCTGGCGGAGCACACGCACGTGTCCTACCCGGTCGGCCATCTGTCCACCATGTACTGGATCGGCCTGCGGCCCGGCGACCTGCACCTGAACATCTCGTCGCCCGGTTGGGCGAAGCACGCGTGGAGCAATGTGTTCGCGCCGTGGAACGCGCAGGCGTGCGTCTTCATCTACAACTACCAACGGTTCGACGCATCCGCCCTGATGTCCACCATGGACCGATGTGGCGTGACGACCTTCTGTGCCCCGCCGACTGTGTGGCGGATGCTGATCCAGACCGACCTGAAGGAACTGCGTACGCCGCCGCGTGAGGTGGTCGGTGCCGGCGAGCCGCTGAACCCCGAGGTCATCGAACAGGTCCGCCGCGCCTGGAACATCACCATCCGGGACGGCTTCGGCCAGACCGAGACCAGCGTGCTGGTCGGCAACACGCCGGGCCAGCCGGTCAAGCCGGGCTCGATGGGCAGGCCGATCCCCGGGTTCACGGTCGCGCTGGTGGACCCGGTGTCCGGCGAGGTCGGTACCGAGGGCGAGATCTGCCTCGACCTGACCACGCGGCCGACCGGGCTGATGGTCGGCTACCGCGACGACGACGAGCGCACCGCCGAGGCCATGCGGGACGGCTTCTACCACACCGGCGACGTCGGCTCCCGGGACGACGACGGCTACATCACCTACGTCGGCCGGGCCGACGACGTGTTCAAGGCCAGTGACTACCGGATCTCGCCGTTCGAACTGGAGAGTGTGCTGCTGGAGCACGACGCGGTGGCCGAGGCGGCCGTCGTGCCGTCGCCGGACCCGCTGCGGCTGGCCGTGCCGAAGGCCTACGTGCTGCTGGCCGCGGGCCACCGGCCGGACCGGGACACCGCCCTGGCGATCCTGCGGTTCGCCAGGGAGAACCTCGCCCCGTACAAGCGGATCCGCAGGCTGGAGTTCACCGAACTGCCGAAGACGATCTCGGGCAAGATCCGCAGGGTCGAGTTGCGCGGCCGCGAGCACGAGTTGCACGACGATCCGGCCGCCGTGGTGGCGGGGGAGTACCGCGATGAGGACTTCCCCGAGCTCAAGGGATCCTGATTCGGCACGCTCGAAGGTCCTGACCGGGGAATTTGCCGTACGGCGAGTGGGTTGCCGTCGGTAGAGCGTTGTACGGTGCGAAACGGGGGTTTCGTGCTGTTTCACAGGGGGTGTTTTTGGTGCGTCGTCAGGTCTGGCCGTTCGGTGTGGTCACGATCGCCGCTGGTGTCGGCGTCGGTGTGGTCGCGCTGCGCGGTGCTCCGCCCGCCTGGCTCGGGCTGCCCAGCCACGGCCTGCTGGACGGCTCACCTGCCCGTCCGCACGCCGCGCTGCTCGCGGTGCTGCTCGTCCTGCTCGGCTGGGGCCTGACCAGGCGACGGCAGGTCGCGCTGGGCGTCACGGTGCTGCTGCTGTGTGTCCTCGCGCTGAACCTGCGGCAGCACGTCGAGTACGGTCTCACGTTCCTGGCGGCGGCAGCGGTGCTGACGCTGCTGCGCCCGGCCTGCGTCGCGGTGCCGGACCGCGCCCAGGTCCATTCGGCCGTTCGCAACGGCGGGCTGATGCTGGCCGCCGCCGTGTTGTTCGGCGCGGCGGCGCACATGCACCTGGTGTCCGGGATCGACATGGGCTC
>DASXYT010000066.1:0-14912 GCA_036502345.1 Pseudonocardiaceae bacterium
CACCCGTCTGCCGTGCAGCATCCGCACGCCCGTTGTCGAGGACAGCAGCTTGGCGAGTTCACGCGACGGCTTGCCGGCATGCCGGAAGTACTGCCCACCGGGTCGGGTGCCGAGATCGAGCACGGCGACCGACCGGCCGGCCTGTGCGGCAGCGCCTGCCGCCGCCAGGCCTGCCGGTCCGGCTCCGAGTACCGCGATGTCACACCGCATCGATCACGTCTCCCGGCTTCGCCTCGGCAAGGCAGGCCCGCACCGACGGCGTGCCGTTCACCGTGACCAGGCAGTCGAAGCACGCGCCGATCCCGCAGAACAGCCCACGCGGCCGACCCTGCACCCGCGTGGTGCGCCACGAGCGGATCCCGGCCGCCAGCAGCACCGCAGCCACGCTCTGACCTGGCTCGATGGGCAGTTGCCGGCCGTCGAAGGTGATGTGCTCGGTCATGCGGCGAACCGATCCGGGCGGAACGGCGTGACGTCCAACGTCGGCGCCTTACCTGTGATGAGTTGGGCGATCAGTGAGCCGGTCGCCGGAGCCAGTCCGATGCCCGCGCCCTCGTGGCCGCAGGCGTGCAGCAGGCCGGGTCGGCGCGGGTCGATGCCGATCACCGGTAGGTGGTCGGGGCAGTACGGCCGGAATCCGGCGTAGGCGCGGATCGCCGACACGTCGGCGAGGATCGGAAACAGTCGGATCGCCCCTGCCGCGAGGGAGCGCAGCACCGGCAGCGACGGTGTGCGGTCGAAGCCGACCCGTTCCCTGCTGGCGCCGATCAGGATGGTGCCGGACCTGGTGCCCTCCACCACGGGCGACGTGCGTAGGCCCTCGGTGTCGGATGCGACGTCGGCGACGTAGTCGGCCGCGTAGACCTTGTGCCGGACGAGGGCCGGCAGTGGCTCGGTGACCAGCACGAATCCGCGTCTCGGCAGGATCGGCACCGGTGCGCCTGCCAGGTCGGCGATCTCGCCGCCCCAGGTGCCGGCCGCGTTCACCACGTGGTCGGCTGTCAGTTCGCCCGCTGTTGTCCGCACGCCGGTTTCGGTGAAGCCGAGGAGGGTGGTGTCGGTCAGGATCGTGGCGCCGAACCGCTCGGCGGCCAGACGGAGCAGGTGCGCCGCGGTCAGCATCGGCTGCACCTGGGCGTCCTGCGGGTAGAACACACCGCCGGCCAGCCCGGGTGCGATGTTCGGCTCCACGTCGGCCGGCTCGACCTGCTCGGTCACCACACCACAGTCGCTCTGCTTGGCGGCGAGTGCCAACAGGGCGGTCAGTTCGTGCTCGTCGGCCGCGACGACCAGGCCACCCTTGGCCTCGTACTCGAAGTCAGGCCCGTGCTCGGCGGCGAGGTCCCGCCACAGCCGCGCGGACAGCAGTGCCAGGTCCAGTTCCGGGCCAGGTTCCTTGTCGGACACCAGGATGTTGCCCTCGCCCGCGCCGGTCGTGCCGGCCGCGACCGAGCCGCGCTCCACCACGGTCACGGCGAGTCCGGCCTGACCGCAGTAATAGGCGCAGGCGGCGCCCACCATGCCGCCGCCGACGATCACCACGTCCACGCCAGTAATATGTCACATATTGCAATGCGCGACAACCGGGCACTACGGAATACTTGCCAGTCGTGTTGATCACGCTCACGACCACCGAACGGCCGGCGACCGACCTCGGTCACCTGCTGCACAAGCACCCGGACAAGGCCCAGTCCTTCCCGGTCACCGCCGGCACCGCGCACGTCTTCTACCCGCGCGCGGGTGTCGACGAGTGCACGGCTGCACTGTTGTTGGAGATCGACCCGATCGGGCTGGTGCGTGATCGCCGGGACAGCACGTTCGCCCTGGCCCAGTACGTCAACGACCGGCCCTACGCAGCCGGCTCGATGCTCGCCGTAGCGCTGGGCTCGGTGTTCCGCACCGCCATGCGTGGCCGATCGGACAGCCACCCGGACCTGGCCGCGCGGGCGATCCCGCTGCGCATCGAGGTGCCGGTGCTGCCGTGTGGTGGCGACATCGACCTGGTCACCCGGCTGTTCGCGCCACTGGGCTGGGCGGTGGACGCGACGCCGATCCCGCTGGACCCGGCGTTCCCGGAATGGGGCGTGTCGCCGTATGCCGGTCTGCGGCTGACCGGGACCGTGCGGTTGGCCGACGCGCTGCGGCACCTCTACGTACTGCTGCCCGTGCTGGACGACGGCAAGCACTACTGGGTGAACGAGGACGAGGTCACCAAGCTGCTGCGGGCAGGCGAGGGCTGGTTGGCCGACCACCCGGAGCGGCAGTTGATCAGCGACCGGTACCTGGCGCACCAGAGGTCCTACGTCAACTCGGCGCTGGCCCGGCTGGCCGAGGTGGACGACATGGCACCGGACGAGTTGGAGCCCGCTGTCGTGGTCGCCGAGCCGTTGGCCGTCCGGCGCAGGCGGGCGGTGCTGGACGTGCTGCGCGCGGTTGGTGCCCGACGGGTGCTGGACCTGGGTTGCGGGCCGGGCGCGTTGCTGCGGGACCTGCTGGCCGAGCCGTCGTTCGAGGAGATCGTCGGCATCGACGTGTCGGCGGGCGCGCTGGCCGCTGCGGAGCGCAGGCTCGGCCTGGACCGGCTGCCCGATCACCAGCGGGCCAGGATCACCCTGCGCCAGTCCGCACTGACCTACACCGACCAGTCGCTGGCCGGCTACGACGCCGGCGTGCTGATGGAGGTCATCGAGCACGTCGACCCGGACCGACTGCCCGCGATGGAGCGTGCGGTGTTCGGCACGGCGAGCCCGGCGACCGTCGTGGTGACCACGCCGAACGCCGAGTACAACGTGCGGTTCCCTCGCCTGCCGACCGATCGGTTCCGGCACTCCGACCACCGGTTCGAGTGGGACAGGGCGACGTTCACCGACTGGGCCACGGCGGTGGCCTCGCGGTACGGCTACACGGTCTCCTACCTGCCGGTCGGTGATGACGATCCCGAGGTCGGGCCGCCGACCCAGTTGGCCGAGTTCCGGAAGGTGGTGCACCAGTGAGTGACCTGACGATCCCGGACATGGCGCTGGTGGCGCTCGTCGGAGTGAGCGGCTCCGGCAAGTCGACGTTCGCCGCCCGGCACTTCGCGCCGACGCAGGTGCTGTCCAGCGACTTCTGCCGTGGGCTGGTGGCCGACGACGAGAACGACCAGGGTGCCTCCGCCGACGCGTTCGACGTCCTCTACTACATCGCGGGCAAGCGGCTGGACAGCGGCCGGATCACCGTGGTCGACGCGACGAACACACAGCGCGACGCCAGGGCACAGTTGGTCAAGCTGGCCAGGGAGCACGACGTGCTGCCGGTGGCGATCGTGCTGGACCTGCCCGAGTCGGAATGCTTGCGGCGCAACGAAAGTCGGCCGGACCGGACGTTCGGCGCCAGGGTCGTGCACCGGCAGTACGGCGAGTTGCACAAGTCGCTGCGGCACCTGGCGAAGGAGGGTTTCCGGCAGGTACACGTGCTGCGCGGCCAGGACGAGGTGGACGCGGCGCGGATCGTGGTCGAACCGCTGCGCAACGACCTGCGTGCCGAGATGGGCCCGTTCGACGTGATCGGGGACGTGCACGGCTGCCTTGGCGAGTTGGAGGACCTGCTCTCGGCGTTGGGCTACGTGATCGAGCGGACCGGTTCGGTCGCGATCGGCGCTGCGCACCCTTCCGGCCGGCGGGCCGTGTTCCTCGGTGACCTGGTCGATCGCGGACCGGACACGCCTGGCGTGTTGCGACTGGTGATGGGCATGGTGGCGGCCGGTACGGCGTTCGCGGTGTGCGGCAACCACGAGCAGAAACTGGTCAGGGCGCTGCACGGCAAGAAGGTGACGGTGTCGCACGGGCTGGCCGAGTCGCTGGCCCAGTTGAGCGCCGAGTCGGCCGAGTTCCAGGCGAAGGCGTTGGCGTTCTGCGACGAGTTGATCGCGCACTACGTGCTGGACGGCGGCAACCTGGTGGTCGCGCACGCGGGGTTGGCGGAGCGTTACCACGGGCGGGCGTCCGGGCGGATGCGCAGCTTCGCGCTGTACGGGGACACGACGGGCGAGACCGACGAGTACGGCCTGCCGGTGCGCTACCCGTGGGCGAACGACTATCGAGGCAAGGCAACGGTCCTGTATGGACACACGCCGGTGCCCAAGGCCGAGTGGGTCAACAACACGATGTGCCTGGACACCGGGTGTGTGTTCGGCGGTGAGCTGAGTGCGCTGCGCTGGCCGGAGCGGGAGGTCGTGGCGGTGCCGGCGCGGGAGGTCTGGTACGAGCCGGCGCGGCCGTTGGTTACGGAGCCTGTTCGGGAGCCGGACGTGCTGGACCTGACCGATGTGGTCGGGCGGCGGGTGGTGGAGACCGGCTATCGGGGCCGGGTGTCGGTGCGGGCCGAGCAGGCGGCGTCGGCGTTGGAGGTGATGAGCCGGTTCGCGGTCGACCCTCGGTGGCTGCTGTACCTGCCGCCCACGATGGCGCCGACTGCCACGTCGGCGCGGCCTGACCTGCTGGAACACCCGACGGAGGCGTTCGAGGGCTATCGGGCCGAGGGCGTGGACCACGTGCTGTGCGAGGAGAAGCACATGGGTTCGCGGGCGGTGGTGCTGGTCTGCCGCGACTCGGCGCCGGCCCGGTTCGGCATCGACGGTCCGGGTGCCGTGGTGACGAGGACGGGTCGGCCGTTCTTCTCCGGCGACCTCACTACCGAGTTGCTGGCGAGGGTGCGGGACGCGGTTGGTGCGGCGGGGCTGTGGGACGAGTTGGCCACCGACTGGCTCCTGCTGGACGCCGAGTTGATGCCGTGGAGCGCGAAGGCCCGGCAGTTGATCGTGGAGCAGTACGCGGCGGTCGGTGCCGCTGCCACGGCTGCGTTGCCAGCGGCGGTGCGAACACTCGCATCGGCTGTTGACCGTGGTGTCGACGTTGCGGACCTGTTGGCGCGCACGGGTTCCAGGGCGGCGAACGCGACAGCGTTCCGGGCCGCGTACCGCCCGTACTGCTGGCCGACGTCGGGCTTGGAGGGAGTGCGGCTGGCGCCGTTCCAGGTGTTGGCGAGCGAGGGTGCGACGTACCACGAGCGGGACCACGCGTGGCACCTGGCGATCGCCGACCGGCTCGTCGGCGACCTGTTCACCACGACGCGCCGGCTGGCCGTGGACGTCACCGATCCGTCGTCGGTGGCGGCAGGCGTGCGCTGGTGGACCGACCTGACCGAGAACGGCGGCGAGGGCATGGTGGTCAAGCCGGCCGCCAACCTGACCCGAGGCAGGCACGGCGTGGTCCAGCCGGGCGTGAAGGTAAGAGGCAAGGAGTACCTGCGGATCATCTACGGCCCGGACTACACGGCACCGGAGAACATGAGCCGGCTGCGGAACAGAAACCTGGGCGGCAAGCGATCCCTGGCACTGCGCGAGTACGCACTGGGCTTGGAAGCACTGGACCGGGTAGCCCGAGGCGAGCCGCTGTGGCGCGTCCACGAATGCGTGTTCGCCGTACTGGCCCTGGAATCCGAACCCGTGGACCCACGCCTGTGAGTCCTAGTCCATACCGGTGCGGCCCGGGGTCCAGAAGGGCTTGATCACCACCGACCGGCGGGGCCACCGGCGGTCTCTGGTGAAGTGGGCGCGGACCGCTTGTAAGGTGCGCAACTCGCCCGCCACGTACGCGATCCCCGGCTCGGCCGGCAGGGTCAGCTTGGCGACCGCCTCGACCAGGGCCGTCGACGACGCCGCTGACGCGCCGTCCCGGTAGCGCCACGTCACGCCCTCGGGCAGGGGCAGTCGGTCGTCCGGGCTGTCGACCTCGATCACGCCGTGCACGTCGGCGCCCGTGGGCAGGGAGCGCAGCATCGGGCCGAACGCGACCGACGCCGTCTCGTCGCCGACGAACACGTGGTAGGGGCCCGGCTGCACGACGAGGTTGCCCTGCGGCTTGGTGCACAGCACCTCCTGGCCTGGCCGTGCGCTCCTGGCCCAGCGGGCGCCCGGCCCGTCGCCGTGGTCGAGCACGCACAGGTCGATGGCGTCGGCACGGCGGTCCCAGATCGAATAGGTGCGCAGCGGGCCCGGCAACAGGCCGGGCGCCGACTCGCCGACGTGCACCCTGACGTGCTGGCCGGGCTGCCAGTCCAGGCCGCGCAGCCGCTCCCCCACGATGGTGATCAGGCGCAACCGGCCGGCGAACGGCTCGTTGCGCTGTACCTCACCGGGCCAGAAAATCCTGTCCAGTACGAAATTCCGCACCTGCACCGCCCCCTACACCGAGTTTTCGTTCGACGGTTGCCGAGTGTCCACCGTGACCTCACCGCCCGTGGGCCGACATTACGGACCATGAGCACGTGTCAGTAGACCAGTACATGGTGCCCCGCCCGGTGCGCACGCTCGCCGTGCTCGGCGATTCGATCGGCGTCGGGATCGGTGATCCCGCGATCGGTGGCGGCTGGCGGGGGTTCGCGCCCCTGCTCGCCGCCGCGCTCGGCAACACTGACCTCGTCAACGTCTCCCGCAACGGCGCCCGGATCGGCTGCCTCCGCGCGAACCAACTGCCCGTCGTCGTCCCGGCCAGACCGGACGCCGCGATCGTGCTCGGCGGGATGAACGACACCCTGCGCTCCGACTTCGACGTCACCAGGATCCGCACCGACCTCGATACCGTCGTCGGCACGCTGACCGGCATGGGCACCATCGTGGTGATGGTCCGCTACCACGACCACGGCCAGGTGTTCCGCCTGCCCGGCCCGCTGCGTCGGGCGCTCGCCCGACGGATCAACGACCTCAACGCCGCCGTCGACGACGTGGCACTGCGGCACGGCGCCGGCGTGGTCGATCTCGGCGCGCTGCCGGGCACCTACCAGGCGGGCACCTGGAGCGTCGACCGGTTGCACCCGTCCGAATGGGGCCACCGGATGCTGGCCAGAGCGTTGGCCGACTGCCTCGCCGCCGCCGGTGCCGTGGTGCCGGGCGAGGTGTCACAGCGCTGCGGCGGCAGCGCCACGATCAGCCGGTTCGACCACATCGCGTGGCTGGTGGCGAAGGGCATTCCGTGGGTGTTCCGCCGTGGCACCGACCTGCTGCCCTACGCGCTACAGGCCCTCGGTGAGGTCCTGCGCCCCGTTCACGTCGACCGGGCGGCGAGCCGGGCCAGCCGACGCGGGGTCGGCCAGCGCACGTCGTAGACCCAACCTGCCTGCTCGAACATCCAGATCAGCCGCGCCGACACGTCGATCTGGCCACGTCCGACCCCGTGCCGCGCGCACGTCGGGTCGGCGTGGTGCAGGTTGTGCCACGACTCGCCCATGCTCAGCACGGCCAGCGGCCAGAAGTTCGCCGAACGGTCCCGCGCCGCGAACGGCCGACGGCCCACCATGTGGCAGATCGAGTTGATCGACCACGTCACGTGGTGCAGCACGGCCACCCGCACCAGACCGGCCCAGAAGAACGCGGTCAGCGCGCTCCACCACGACCACGTGACCAGGCCCGCGATCAGCGACGGCGCACCCAGGGTAGCCAGCGTGCACACGCCGAACAGCCGGTGCACGAGCCGGATGTCCTTGTCCGCCAACAGGTCCGGCGCGAACCGACGCTGGTTGGTCAGGTCCCGCTCGAACAGCCAGCCCATGTGCGCGTGCCAGAAACCCCTGGCCAGCGCGACCGGCGAACTGCCGAACACCCACGGCGAGTGCGGGTCACCCTCGCGGTCGGAGAACGCGTGGTGCCTGCGGTGGTCGGCGACCCAGTGCAGGATCGGCCCCTGCACCGCCATGCTGCCGACCAACGCCAAGGTCACGCGCAGCCACCGACGCGCCTTGAATGCCCCGTGCGTGAAGTACCGATGGAAGCCGACGGTCACGCCGAGACAGGTCACCGTGTAGCCGGCGGCGGCCAGGCCGATGTCCAGCCAGCCGAGGCCCCAACCCCAGGCGAACGGGATCGCGGCCAGCAGGGCGAGCATCGGGATGGCCACGAACAGGTAGACCGACAGGTGCGCGGCCAGCGGGCGGCGACCGGCGAACATCTCCCCGGAACCGGCCGACCTGCCAGGGGCCTCCAGCGCAGCGGACATGACTACCTCACCTCGTTTCTCGCGGTCGGCACGACATCGTCGTCGGCCACCGTGGTGTGTAGGCGCAGCATCGAGTCGACGGTCGCCGACCAGGGAAACCGTTCGGCCTGGGTGCGTGCGGCTGCCCTGCGGGCGGCCACCGGCCAGGACACTATCTCCGTGACACCTGCGGCGATGCCGGCCCCGGTGGCCGGCACGGCGACACCGGCACCCGGTGCCAGCAGCTCGCCGGCGCCGCCGGTGTCCGCCGTGACCACCGGCGTTCCGCACGCCAGCGCCTCCAGCACGGACAGCCCGAAAGTTTCCGCGGCGCTCGGCGCGAACGCCACGTCGGCGGCGGCCAGCCGGTCGGCCAGCGCCGCCCTGCCGGCCACGTAGCCGTGGAACGTGACGGGCAGTCCGACGGCGGCCCGCCGCAGTCCGGCCAACGCCGAACCGGTGCCGTACACGTCGAGACTCACATCGGTCCCGTTGCGCACCAACACCTTCACCGCCTCGATCACAGCACCGGGGTTCTTCTCCGGTGACAGCCGGCTGGCGTATGCCAGTCGAGTCGGCCCATTATCGGACAGTCGTGGGCCCGGCCGGAAGGTAGCAAGGTCCACTCCTAACTGCACTCTGTGGATGGACCGCACACCGAGCCGGGCGAACTCGTCCTCCGCGAACGCGGACGTGACGGCGACGACATCGAACCTTGCCGCGAGTCGGCGGTTCCATCTGGCCACGGCCGGTTCGAGCAGGCCGGCCGTGCGCAGCCACGGCGCCCGGGCCGCCAGCCAGGTGTCCAGCCGCTCGTGCGAGAACAGCACGGCACCCGCCCGGTGCCGGCGCGCCCAGTCCCCCGCGGTCACCATGGTGGCCTTGTCGGACACCTCGACCGAGTCCGGCCGCAGCCGGTCCAGTTCACGCAGCACCGAGGCGGGCCGGGGCACCATCCGATAGCCACCGGACACGGGTACCCCCGGAAGGGTGATCACCAATCCGTGGTCACCAGCCGTTTCGGTCCGGTGCCGGCCCGGCACGATCAGCACCCGCTCGTGGCCCTTCGCCAGGTAGCCGTGGCCGATGGTGTCCACGGCGGTACGCAGCCCGCCGGAGGTCGGTGTGTAGAAGTTGGCGAGCTGGACGATCCTCATCCGGCCAGGCCCGTCGCGTCGTGCAGCGCACGGTGGTCGAGCAGGTCGGTGTAGTGGCCGAGCAGTTCGTCGCCGACCTGCTGCCAGGTGCGGTCCAGGACGGTGGCCCTCGCCCTGCGGCCGTACGCGGTGCGCAGTTCTGGCTGGCTGGTCAGGTAGCCGACGGCGGCACGCAGCCCGTAGACCGAGTCGGGTTCGTAGAACATGCCGGTCCGGCCGGGTACGACCAGGTCCAGCGGACCACCGGCGGCCGGTGCGACGACGGGCAGACCGGATGCCATCGCCTCCTGGATGGCCTGGCAGAACGTCTCGTCGGCGCCGGTGTGCACGAAGACGTCCAGGCTGGCGTACATGGTGGACAGTTCGGCGCCGGACAGGAAGCCGGGGAAGACCGCGGTCGGCAGCTTCTCCCGCAGCCGCGCGGCCGCCGGGCCGTCACCGACCACGACCAGCCGGACGCCGGGCAGGTCGGCGATGTGGCTCAGCAGGTGGACCCGCTTGTCCCCGGCCAGCCTGCCGACGTAGCCGACGACGGTCTCGCCGTTCGGGGCCAGGCTTCCGCGCAGTTCGGCGGACCGGTGGCGCGGGTCGAACCGGGTGGTGTCCACCCCGCGCCGCCACATGGCCAGGTGCTCGATGCCCCGGTCACGCAGCTGGCCCAGGGTGGCCGACGACGGCACCAGTGTGCGGTCCACCTGGCGGTGCACGTGCCGCAGCCAGCGCCAGATCGCCCGGTCGGTGCCCCGGAAGCCGTAGCGGCGGGCGAAGCCCGCGATGTCGGTCTGGAAGACGGCGACGCTCGGGACGCCCAGCTTGCGGGCCGCTGTGCCGCCCGCCGCGCCGAGCGAGATCGGCGATGCCAGGTGGACCACGTCCGGCGCGAAGTCGGTGAGGTGGCGTTCCAGGCGGGCGGTCGGCAGGCCGAGCACAAAGGACTTGTAGCCGGGCAGTGCTATTCCCGGCACGCCGACCACCGGGTGGCCCGCGTACTCGTCGGGGCCCCGGCCAGGAGTGATCACCATCGCCTGGTGGCCTCTGGCGGCGAAGTGTTCGAGGATCCGGCAGACCGAGTTCGTCACACCGTTGACCGTGGGCAGGAACGACTCGGTGACGACAGCGATACGCACACCGCCACCATGGGTAGGGCGTGTGTGGTCAGCGTGCCGATCCGGCTCCTGGCAGGTGAACTGATGATGAAGACCCGGACATGGCGGGATATGTGACGCCGGTCAGCCGTTCGATTCCCGACACGGCCATACTAGTTCGGTAGGATACGAACCAAGGTCTGGCCGACGTCCCCCGTCACCACGGAATGCCGCTCAGGCTGGATGGCCCGCTGTCGACCACGAGCCACTTCCCGTGGGTGTCAGTGTCCAGGTCGGCGAACAGCCACGACTCCCAAAGCGTCCAGTCGAACCAGGCGGCTAACGCCGTCGTCTGGCGCCGGTGATCAGCAGCAGGACCGTCAGAAGGCCCACTGCTGCCGTTGTCACGCCGGCCAGTCCTGGGCCTGCGGCGAGTGGGGATGGCGGAGGAACGATCGTGATCGCTGTCGGTAGGGGCGGCCGGCGAGGGTGCACCGCGGGTTGCGACACCGCTGCCGCCGCCTTGTCCCTGGCCAGGAACGGCCCGACCGCCGCATAGACCGGGTTCGGCGCGTTCGCCGGCACGGTGGCGCGGATCGCCGATCCGATGTTCACGCTGCCGTAGCCCGCTGCCGCGTCCCGGGTGGAGCGCCGACCGTCCAGGGTGGCCAGCAGTCGCGCCACCACCTGGTTTCCGGTCAACCGCGGGAACTTCGACCAGATCAACGCCAGACCGGCCGACGTGATCGCGGCCGCCTGACTGGTGCCGTCGCCGTAGAACGCCTGGCCCTGCACGCGACCCACCGTCGGCACGTTCACCCCGGGAGCGGTCACGGTCAGATACGGGTGCCGCGAGGACCACGACGGCACCACGTTGCCCGCGTCCACTGCTCCGACCGACACTACGCCGAGGCACACGCTCGGCTCCTCGATCGGACTCCCCTGCGCACCCGAGTTGCCCCCGGCCGCGACCACGATCGCGCCCTTCGTCAACGCGTAGTCCACAGCGTCCTGCTCCTGCTCCGGGCACGACCTGACACCCGTTCCCGGATCCCTCGGCGCACCCAGCGACATGCTGATGATCCGCGCACCATGGTCGGCTGCCCACCGGATCGCCTGCAGCAACGCCATATTCGCCTCGCCACCGGCGTCATCGGTGGTCCCGGTGATGGGCACCGCCACCGGCAGCACCTTCGCGTCCGGTGCCACGCCGAGAATGTCGTCCTGCCCGGCGTGCCCGACCATCAGTGACGCCATCGCCGTGCCGTGGCCGAACAGGTCCATGTCCCTGTCGGTCCGGCCGTCGCCACCCTCGCTGCCGAAATCCTTGCCGGGCAACACATTGCCCGCCAACGTCGGCAGGTCCGCGTTCACGCCGGTGTCGATCTCACCGATCACGATCCCCTGGCCACGCACACCGTCCGCCCACAGCTGCTGCACGTGCCACGAGTCGAACCACCATTCCGTATGGCCGGGCGGGCCTGGCGCCGCAGCGACCGGGACGGCACACCAGAACAGCAGCGCCGCGACACCAACCCCGAGCCACTTCACGACGCGTTCCACCGCACGGTGCCAGGCGTAGTCGCGGCGACATCGGCGCTCAGGCCCGTCGACCGCACGGTCTGCGTCGACGGGATGTTGTCGTCGTCCAACCGTTGGTACGTACCAGCAACAGGCGCACTGCCGTGCACGGTGATCACACCGTCCGGCAGGTCCACCTGGAACGACAACGTGACGGGGCCGGTCAGGCTGCCGCGCAGCGAACCCGGCACGCCGGCCACCGCGTCCGGCACCGGGCAGAGCGCCTGCACGACCGACCTACCGGCCAGACACGCCGCCAGCGCCACCCGCACACCGGACGCGATCGCCGCACGGCCTGCGGCGCTGACCGCGGCATCGACCGGCAGCACACCGCTGTCGGCGAACCGCACCACCCGCGACGCGGCAGCCAGTTCCAGATTCGGCGAGTCGTAGCTGACCGGCACCGCACCGGGCAACATCGGCACCACCCCGGTCGGCACGGCCGAGCCGGCCACGCTGGCCAACGCACTGGCGCCACCAGGGCGGATGCTTTCCGGAACCGCCGACCGCACCAGCCGCCAGCCGTGCCCGTGCCGCGCCACCGGCACCGTGTCGGACACCGCGACCGGACCCGATCGGAGGTCGACGGTGTAGGTGACGAAGACCCGCGCCGAGTCACCGGCCCGCCGAACGCCCCGCACGACGACGTCCTGGATCGGGCCGATCGAGTTCTGGGCCGCGAGCACGGCGGGAGCGAGCAAGCCGGTAGGACCCGAGGGCACGGCGCCGTAGCCGAGCGCGGCTGCGGCGTCGCCCCGCTGCAGGGCGGCGAAGTAGGCCCGGACGACCGTGTCGGGCTGACCGTCGGCCGTGTACGCGCCCACCGCGACCGAGGTGCCGCCCAGGGTCAGGGCTGTGGCCAAGAGCACTGCGAACCAGAACGAGTGCTGGTACGGACCAGTCGGCACAGCCGTCATCGGTTCGGGCGACTTGTTAACGGCTGTGAAACGGTCAACGGTCACCGACGGTGACAGATTTGTCATGCGGCTCCCATGCCGCCGCGCGGAAGCACGGCGACCCATGTCTGCTCATCAGGCACGGCAGGATATCGGCGAGCCCCGATCGAGCACCGTCCGGCAGGTCGGTGACACCACGTACCGACAGCGGTAAGCGGTTACCGGGCGTCATCGGAGACATCGCCCCGGCAAGTTAACGTCTTAAATTTAGTCGAACTTCGTTACTCGCCCGTGATTGACGTGACCCAGCTCACTCGGGTTGACTCACCGGCGAAACCGCTTCCGCAACCGGTTTCGCCGCCCACATCCGACCCGCTCGTGCCCAAGGTGGTGCCCGTGCCGATCACGATCGCTGACGTTGCCGCACAGGCAGGCGTGAGCAAGACGACCGTGTCCCGCGTGCTCAACGGCAAAGGGGAACTCGGGGCGGCGACGGCGGCGCGGGTCCGCAGGGTGATCGACCAACTGGGCTACGTGCCCAGCGCACGCGCGGTCGGCCTGGCTCGGGGACGGACCCGCATCGTCGGCATGCTCGTACCGTCGCTGACCTGGCCCTGGATGGGCGAGGTGCTGCAGGGCGCTGTCGACGTGATCGAGGCCGACCGCTACGGGTTGCTGCTGTTCACGTGTAACCGCGGCGAGGAGTCGATGCGTCAGTTCGCGTCGCAGGTGTCCGCCAAGTCGTTCGACGGCCTGCTGGTGATCGAGCCGGAAGGCACCCTCGACTACATCACCGAACTGCACGCCCGCGGCCTGCCGGTGGTGCTCATCGACGACCGGGGCCACCAGCCGCTGTTCCCCTCGGTGGCCACCACCAACCGGGACGGCGCCGTGCAGGCGGCCAGGCACCTGCTGGAACTGGGTCGCCGCAGACCGCTGGTGATCACCGGGATGGAGCGGTTCGGCTGCACTCAGCAGCGGCTGGCCGGCTTCGCCGACACGTTCGCCGCCGCTGGCGCGCCACTGGATCCGGTGCTGGTCGCGCCGGGCGACTTCACGTTCGAGTGCGGCAGGCTCGCGGTGAGCAAACTGCTCGCCGGCGGTGTGCCGTTCGACGCCGTGTTCGCGCACAACGACCTGTCCGCCGCGGGCGCCATCAAAGAGGTGCACGAGGCGGGTCTCGGCGTGCCCAGCGATGTCGCCGTGGTCGGCTTCGACGACATTCCCCTTGCCGCGCACACAGATCCACCGCTCACCACGGTGCGCCAGCCGCTACGTCAGATGGGAGAGACCGCCGCCCGCATGCTGATGGCCTACCTCGCGGGCACACCACTATCGGACAAACCGAATGTCATCCCAACCCGACTGACCGTGCGGGCGTCCACCGTGACGTCCTAGCTGTCGGCGCACCCGACCGGCCCACCCCGCCCAAGGTGTGGCCGCGTGCGGGTGCACCCCGAGCACGGCCCACCGAACTGCGTTTTTCTGCAGGACCCCGCGCAGTGACATGAAGGAGGATTCATGCGCGTCAACCGCCCCGCTGCTCTCGCCATCGCGGGCGTGATGGCGATGGCCGCTCTCGCCGCATGTGGTAGCGGTAGTACAGCGGCAGCCGCCAACTCGGGTGTGCTGAACATCGGCATGCCCAACGGACCGCTGACCGACAACAACAACCCGTTCCTGCCGTCGTCGGCCAGTTCGTCGCTCGGCTACAAGTTCATGATCTACGAGCCCCTGGTGATGCTGAACTCGGCACAGCCCTCGGCTCCCGGTAAGGCCTGGTTAGCCACGAAGTGGGCCTGGTCGAACAACTTCAGCTCGCTGACGGCCACCGTCCGCGACAACGTCAAGTGGTCCGACGGCCAGGCCCTGACGGCCGCCGACGTGGCCTACACGTTCGACCTGCTGAAGAAGAACGCGACGCTGAACACGAACGCGCTGCCGATCACCACCACCAGCACCAGCGGCAACACGGCCACGATCAACTTCTCGTCGTCGCAGTTCGTCAACCAGTACAAGATCCTCACCCAGACGTTCATCGTGCCGCAGCACATCTGGTCGAAGATCAGTGACCCGTCGACCGACACGATCAAGAACCCGGTCGGCAGTGGCCCGTACACGCTGAAGTCCTTCACGTCGCAGACCGTGGTGCTGAACGAGCGCAGCACCTACTGGCAGGCGCTG
>DASXYT010000067.1:0-2863 GCA_036502345.1 Pseudonocardiaceae bacterium
CGGCCGGACATGGTGGTAACGGACACATGTCCTGAGCCGGCGCCAAGGCTACCGCTAACGCTACGAGACGCCGGAGCCGAGGAGCGCCGAAGCTCGGCAAATTCACTCCGCACGTCACCAGAAACCGAGTGCAGGTTCACCTGGGCATCGGCTTCGGCGGGGAGCCTGAGCACGACCTCGCCGGATACCGTGTTGACGCTAAGACCGCCCAGCGGGTCGAGGTCGACATCCGCGGTCACGTCGCCGCTGACCGCGTTCGCGTCCAGGCGCTCCAGCCAGCCGTCGGCCAGCGTCAGGTCACCGGACACCGTGCTGAAGCTGAGCGTGCCGTTGATCCCCTGCGCCTCCAGCGGCCCGGATACCGTGTTGGCGTCCACCTCGCCGGTCACGCCGTCCAGCGTGATCTCGCCGGAGACGCTCTTGACCGAAGTCCGCGCGCCGATGCCGGATACCACGGCGGCCGCGTTGACCACGCCGACCTGGGCTGGCGTCTTCCGCGGCACGCTCACCGTCACCGTGGCGGCGTGCCGCTGCGGCCGCAGCCACTTCAGCAGGCCCTCCCAGTTGAGCTTCTCGTGCGCGACGGTCAGCACGCCGTCCTGGAAGGTCACCTGCAACGGGTCGCCCTCCAGTTGCGAGACCTCGACCGAGGACGTCCCCTCGGCGGCGAGCACCGCCACCGAGCCGCCGACGAGCCTGACCCGCAACCCGGTGACGCCGTCGAACTCCATCTTCGTGGGGGTCTCGATCCTCCACTGCGACATGTCGCCCACCGGCATTCCACCCGTCTTCCCGTTAACGCATCCGATACACCTAACGATATATCTCATTTTACCGAAGTCAAGATGTATCGCGACTGGGGCCGAGTGGGGGCGTGGTGGGTGCCGGGGCGGGAACGGCACTCGTTCGGGAGAAAGGTCTTGGTGTTTAGTCCTCTTCGTCGTCGAGCCGCGCCAGCCAGGTGGCCAGCCGCTCGATGGGCGTCTCGAACTCGGGGTTGAGGTCGACGAAGTCGCGGAGCCGGCCGGCGAGCCAGGTCATCGAGACCTGGTCCTCGCCGCGCCGCTCCTCGAGTTCCTCGATGCCGCGGTCGGTGAAGTACACCTAGTGCTCCGAGGGGATGGCCGTCTCGATGATCTCCCGGTGGGTGGCGGCGTGCGCCTTGGCCGAGCCGGCCGCGGGGGCCGAGCTGGCCGGCAGGGATATCATGCCCACCTCGCGGCCCAGCACCTTGGGGAGCTTGAGCGCGAAGGTCGGCCGGGCGCCCATGTTGGCCGGCTCCTCCTGCACCCAGGTCACCGACTCCAGCCCCGGATAACGGGCCAGTTCGGCCCGCAGTTCGGAGACCGGCAGCGGGTACAGCCGCTCGACCCGGGCGATCGCGACGTCCGTCGCGCCGGCCTGCTCGCGCCGGGCGGCCAGGTCGTAGTAGATCTTGCCGGTGCACAGCAGGAGCCGCCGGACCTCGGCGTCCGATTCCTGCGCCGACGCGATCAGCGGCTGGAACGAGCCGTTGGTGAAGTCGCTCACCGCCGAGGTGGCCGCCTTCAGCCGCAGCATTGACTTCGGGGTGAACACGATCAGCGGCTTGTGCCGGCCGGACAGGCCCTGCCAGCGCAGCAGGTGGAAGTAGTTGCCTGGCGTGGTCGGCATGGCCACGGTCATGTTGTCCTGTGCGCACAGCGACAGGAACCGCTCGACCCGGGCCGAGGAGTGGTCCGGGCCCTGGCCGTCGTAGCCGTGCGGCAGCAGCAGCACCACGCCAGATCGCTGGCCCCACTTCTGCTCACCGGAGCTGATGAACTCGTCGATGATCGTCTGGGCGCCGTTGAGGAAGTCGCCGAACTGGGCTTCCCAGCAGACCAGCGCGTCCGGGCGGGCCAGCGAGTAGCCGTACTCGAAGCCCATCGCGGCGAACTCGGACAGCAGGGAGTCGTGCACGAAGAACTTCGCGGCGCCCGACTCGAGCTGCTTCAGCGGCGTGTAGTCCGCGCCGGTGTGCCGGTCCACCAGCACCGCGTGCCGCTGGCCGAAGGTGCCGCGCCTGGTGTCCTGGCCGACCAGCCGCACCGGGTGCCCGTCCAGGATCAGCGCGCCGATCGCCAGCAGCTCGCCGGTGGCCCAGTCGATCGCGTCTTCTTCGCGCATCGTGGAACGCCGGTCCAGCAGCGGCTTGAGCCGCGGGTGCGGGGTGAAGTCGGCGGGCAGGTTGACCTGGGTGTCGATGATCCGCTTGACCACCTCGGGGGATACCGCGGTCGGCACCGCCTCGTGGTTGACCGGGCGGTCCTCGGACTCGGCCGGCAGCACGCTGCCCGGCTCGGCCGGGCGCTCCGCCGCGTCCCTGGTCTCGGTGAAGACCCGCTCGAGCTGCTGCTGGTAGTCGCGCAGCGCCGCCTCGGCCTCCTCCATGGTGATGTCGCCGCGGGCGATCAGCGACTCGGTGTAGACCTTGCGGGTCGAGCGCTTGGCCTCTACCTGGTCGTACATCAGCGGCTGGGTGAACGACGGGTTGTCGGTCTCGTTGTGCCCCCGCTTGCGGTAGCACACCATGTCGATGACGACGTCCTTCTTGAACGCCTGCCGGTAGTCGAAGGCCAGCTGGGCGATCCGCACCACGGCCTCGGGGTCGTCGCCGTTGACGTGGAAGATCGGCGCCTGGATCATCCGGGCCACGTCGGTCGCGTACACGCTGGACCGCGAGTACTGCGGGGCGGTGGTAAAGCCCACCTGGTTGTTCACGATGATGTGCACGGTGCCGCCGGTGCGGTAGCCGCGCAGCAGCGACAGGTTCAGCGTCTCGGCCACCACGCCCTGCCCGGCGAACGCGGCGTCGCCGTGGATGAGCACGGGCAGCACAGTG
>DASXYT010000068.1:0-21136 GCA_036502345.1 Pseudonocardiaceae bacterium
CCGAGCAGGGCGCGGCGGGTTGCCGGCCGCCGTACGCCACGCACGGTGGCGGTGAACGGCCGCTCGTCCGGACGATGCAGCGTGATCGTGATCGACAGCTCGGCGCCCGGCTCGGGCACCCGCATCCGATAGGAACCGTCCACCGGATAGAACGGCGACACGTAGAACTCCTTCGCCGTCTCGGCCCGGCCGGCGTCGTCGGGCCGAAGCAGGTAACGGTGCTGCTCGCCGTAGGTGTTGTGCACCTCCGCGACGACGCACTCCAGCGAGCCGTCGGGCTGGTGGCACCAGTACACGGTGATCGGGTTGAACACGTAGCCGAGCACCCTCGCGTTGGCCAGCATCAGCACCTGGCCACCGTGCAGATCGATGTCCTGGGTGGCCAGCCACGCGTCGACGTTCTCGCGAATGCTCCGCTCCGCACTGCCGATGTGGTCCTCGGCGCGGAACCCGGCGAACGGGCGCAGCCAGCGGGGCAGGTCGGGCAGGTGGTCGATGTCCACCAGCCACAGGTAGATCCGGTGGTCGAACGAGTGCCGCGGCGCCTGCCGGCGGACGTGCGTCACCACCCCGTCGTAGAGCGCGGGAGTCACCATCGCACACCAAGGGACTCGGCGGCACGGACACCGGACACACAGCCGTCCTCGTGGAAGCCCCAGCCGTGGTAGGCACCGGCGTAGGCGGTCGTCCCGTCGTTCAGGTCAGGCAGCTTACGTTGTGCCGCAACGGATTCCGGCGTGTACATCGGGTGCTCGTAGACCATCCTCGCCACGACCGCCGACTCCGGGATGCGGTCCGTGGCGTTCAGCGAGACCACGTAGTCCAGCGGCTCGGCCAGCCGCATCAGCCGGTTCATGTGGTAGTTGACCTGCACGGCACCCTGGTCGGTGGAGCACGCGGGCTTGTAGTGGTTCCAGGACGCCCGCGCCGCCTCGTTCCTGGGCAGCAGCCCGGTGTCGGTGTGCAGCACGGTCTCGTTGCGCGAGTAGCGGAACGCACCCAGCGTGGCCCGCTCGGCGGGCGTCGGATCGCCGAGCAGCCGCAGCGCCTGGTCCGGGTGGGTGGCCACGACCACCTTGGCCACCTCGTAGCGCTGGCCGCCGTCGTCGCGCACCTCGACACCGTCGGCGAGCCTGCGCACCGAGCGAACCGGCGCACCGACGTGCACGGCGGCCAGGTTCTTCGCCGCCAGGTCCACATAGGTGCGTGAGCCACCGATGACGGTCCGCCAGGTGGGTGACCCGGTGACCGAGAGCAGGCCGTGCTGGTTGAGGAACGTGAACAGGTAGCGGGCCGGGTACCGCTTGCTGGTGGCCCGGTCGGCCGACCACACGGCGGACACCATGGGCAGCACGAAGTGCTCGACGAAGTAGTGCGAGTAGCCGCCGATGGCCAGGAACGCGCCCAGCGTGACGTCGTCGGCGTCCGGCTCGGCGAGCACCCGCCTGGCGTGCCGGTGGAACTTGGGGATCTCGGCCAGCATCCGCAGGTAGGCCGGCCGGGCCAGGTTGTTCGACTGCGGGAACAGGCCGCCGAGCCCACGGGCGCCGGCATACTCCAGGCCACAGCCGTCGCACCGGACGCTCATCGACATCTCGGTGTCCTGTGTGGTCACGCCGAGTTCGCCGAACAGCCGCAGCAGGTTCGGGTAGGTGCGCTCGTTGTGCACGATGAACCCGCTGTCCACACCGATCAGCCGACCGTCCGGCGTGAGCACGTCGTGGGTGTGCGCGTGCCCGCCGATGCGGTCGTCCGCCTCGAACAGCAGGACCTCGTAGTGCTTGCGCAGCAGGTAGGCCGCTGTCAGGCCGGCCACGCCACTGCCGATCACGGCAACTCGCTGGTTGTGCACGTGCGGAATTCGATGCCGTGGATCGGCGAGCTGGGCAGATGTGAGCCACGTCACTCGGCAAGCCGAGTGACCCGTCGCACCGAACCAACACTGTGAGATCCCGAAGCATCGCACCGCAACTCGCCGAGTTCATCGGCGACCTGCCCATCGGCCTGCGGGCCTGGGACGGCAGCACTGCCGGCCCGACCAGTGGCCCGGCCCTGGTGCTGCGCTCCCGGCGCGCGTTGCGCAGGCTGCTGTGGGACCCGAACGAACTCGGCCTGGCCAGGGCCTACGTGTCCGGCGACCTGGACGTGGACGGCGACCTCACCGAAGGCCTGCGCCGGTTCTGGGCCACGGTCCGTGACGGCAAGGGGCTGAGCAAGCCGGGGATCGCCGAACTGGTCCGGGCGGTGCCGGCAGCCGCCCGGCTCGGGGTGCTCGGGCCACGCCCGAAGCCGCCTGCCGAGGAGGCCAGGCTGACCGGCAGGCTGCACACCACGTTCCGCGACCGGGCCGCCATCGCGCACCACTACGACCTCGGCAACGACTTCTACGAGGCACTGCTCGACCCGAGCATGGCCTACTCGTGCGCCTACTACCCCGCTGACCAGCCGGATCTGCCGCTGGCCGACGCGCAACGGGCCAAACTGGACCTGATCTGCGACAAGCTGTCGCTGCGGCCGGGCATGCGGGTGCTGGACGTCGGCTGCGGCTGGGGCTCGTTCGTCGTGCACGCCACCAAGGAGCGCGGTGTCGACGTCACCGGGATCACGCTGTCGGCACGGCAGGCCGAGCACGTCCGGCACCGGATCGGCGAGGAGCGCATCGGCGACCGGGCCAGGGTGAACCTGCTGGACTACCGGGAGCTGACCGGCGAGCCGTTCGACGCCATCGTGTCCGTGGAGATGGGTGAACACGTCGGCGAGATCAACTACCCGGAGTACACGGCGACGTTGTTCCGCATGCTCAAACCGGGTGGTTCGCTGCTGTTGCAGCAGATGTCGCGGGCCGGCAACGCGCCGGGCGGCGGGGCGTTCATCGAGTCCTACATCGCGCCGGACATGACCATGCGTCCGCTGGGCAGGACGATCGACCATCTGAACAACGTCGGTTTCGAGGTCCGGCACGTGGAGGCGATGCGCGAGATGTACGCGCTGACCATCCGCGCGTGGCTGGCCACGCTGGAGGAGAAGGCCGCCGAGCTGACGGCACTGTCCGGTCCTGGCACGCTGCGGGTCTGGCGGCTGTACCTGGCCGGCGGCGCGCTGGCGTTCGAGGAGAACCGCATGGGAGTGGACCAGATCCTGGCCGGACGGACACCCGAGGCCGGATGAGCCCGCTCGGTTTCAACCTGGTCGGCACCGCGGTCGTCACCGTGGTGGCGTTCGCGCTGACGTTCTGGATCGCGGTGGCCAGGCGTCGGTACGACACCGTGGACACCGCGTGGGGGTTGGGGTTCGCGCTCGTCGCCGTGGTCACGTTCGCGCTGTCGTCCGGCCACGGTGATCTGACCGCGCGTCTGCTGAGCACTGCGTTGACGGTGGTGTGGGGCATGCGGCTGGGGGTACACATCCATCGCCGCAACCACGGTAAACCGGAGGACCCCAGATACGCCGACCTGTTGGCCAAAGGCACGCGCAGGCCGAAGACCCGGATGTTCATCCGGGTCTATCTGCTGCAGGCCGTGCTGTTGTGGCTGGTGTCACTGCCAGTACAGGTCGCCCAGTACGGCGGGCGTCCCGGCGTTGCGGGGTATGCCGGGGCGCTCGTCTGGCTCGTCGGACTGGTCTTCGAGGCGGTCGGCGACCAGCAGCTGAGTCGGTTCCGCGCCGACCCGGCCAACAAGGGTGAGGTGCTGAACACCGGGTTGTGGCGCTACACCCGGCACCCGAACTACTTCGGGGACGCCTGCGTGTGGTGGGGCCTGTTCCTGCTGGCCTGTCACAGCTGGCTCGGGCTGGCGACGATCGTCTCGCCGCTGGTGATGACCGCGCTGCTGGCCAAGGGCACCGGCAAGCCGATGCTGGAGAAGGGGATGGCGGAGCGGCGGCCCGGCTATGTCGACTACGTGCGCTCGACCAGCGGGTTCGTGCCGCTGCCACCGAAGCGATCATGACGCTATCGACTAACTATGCACTCGACCGTATAGTCAAACCGACTGAACGGAAGGGGCAGGTGGTCATGGCGGAATCGGGTCCTGCGGCACCCAGGGGCTTCCACGTGCACACCGGCAGGGCCGGGATCGCGCACGACGGCCGGGACGACCTCGCGGTGCTGGTGTCGGACACGCCCGCCGTGGTCAGCGGAATGTTCACCAGGTCGAGGTTCGCCGGGCCGAGTGTGGTGCTGTCCCGCGCGGCCTGCCAGGACTTCTCCGCCAGGGGCGTCGTCGTGCTGTCCCGCAACGCCAACGTGGCCACCGGCGAGACCGGCATGCGCCAGGCGACCGAGGTCCGGGACGGTGTCGCCGCTGCGCTCGGCGTTGCCGAGGACGAGATGCTGATCGCGTCCACCGGGGTGATCGGCGTCGAGTACCCGATGCCCGAGGTCCGGGCGGCCATCACCGACCTGGACTACCCGACCGGCTCCGACTTCCTGGCCGCGGCCACCGCGATCATGACGACGGACACCCGCCCGAAGGTGATCAGCCTGCGGTGTGGGGACGCGACCGTGGTCGGTCTGGCCAAGGGCGTCGGCATGATCGAGCCGAACATGGCGACCATGCTGACGTTCTTCTGCACCGACGCGGACATCGCAGCACCCGACCTGGACCGGATCTTCCGCTCGGTCGTGGAGCGCACGTTCAACGCGGTCAGCGTCGACACCGACACGTCGACCAGCGACAGCGCAGCGATCTTCGCCAACGGACAGGCGGGCCCTGTCGACCTTGCCGAGTTCGAGCAGGTCCTGTACGCGGCGGCGCTGCACCTGGTCAAGGAGATCGCCAGCGACGGCGAGGGCGCCAGCAAGCTGATCGAGGTGCGGGTCACCGGGGCGCGGGACACAGCGCAGGCCAAGCTGGTCGGCAAGGCGATCGTGAACTCACCGCTGGTCAAGACCGCTGTGCACGGCGGTGACCCGAACTGGGGCCGGGTCGCGATGGCGGTCGGCAAGTGCGAGGACGAGCAGGACATCGACCAGGACAAGGTCCGGATCGGGTTCGCCGACTTCGAGGTCTACCCGGCCCGGCCGGACGACGAGACGATGGAGCGACTGGTGACCCACCTGAAGGGCGACGAGGTGCTGATCACCGTCGACCTCGGCATCGCGGCAGGCGAATTCACCGTCTACGGCTGCGACCTGACCAACGGCTACGTGCACATCAATTCGGCTTATACGACGTGAACACACTGCGCCGGGTGGCGCTGCTGGCCAGGACGCCCCGGCGTGGGCGTGGCTTCTGGTACAGCGTGGCCATCGACCTGCTGTGGCCGTGGCTGATGCTGTTCACCGTGCCGGTGTGGCGCGGCGGCGAGCGGGTGCCGGTGACCGGGCCGGTGCTGCTGGCGTCCAACCACGTGTCGTTCGTGGACCCGATCAGCGAGACCGCGTTCGTGCTCGCGCACGGCCGGATTCCGCGCTACCTGGCCAAAGCCGGCCTGTGGAAACTGCCGGTGATCGGCAAGGTGCTGGCCGGCGGCGGCCATATCCCGGTGTACCGGGACACCAGGGACGCGAAGGCCGCCTATCGCGACGCGCTGGCCGCGCTGGAGCGCGGCGAGGCGGTCATGGTCTACCCGGAGGCGACGTTCACCGACGACCCGGACGGCTGGCCGATGCGCGGCAAGACCGGGATCGCCCGGCTGGCGCTGGCCAGCGGCGTGCCCGTGGTGCCGCTCGCGTGTTGGGGTGGCCAGCGTGTGCTGCCGCGCAGGTCGACGCTGCCCAGGCTGTTGCCACGCAAGAAGGTCTTCACCTACGTCGGTGAGCCGGTCGACCTCTCGGACTTCACCAGCGCGGATCCGACGCGAGCCGAGTTGACCGAGGCGACGGCCAGGATCATGGCCGCGATCACAGATTTGTTGGTGGAGATCCGCGCCACTGAATCGTGAGAGGCTGGGCCGACCGCACCGATGCGAGGAGGCCAGATGCCCGACCTGGAAGCCCTCTTGGGTCAACTCGACCTGGAACAGAAGGTGCGGCTGCTGACCGGGCAGGACTGGTGGTCACTGCCGGCCGAACCGGCGATCGGGTTGCGCTCACTGGTGGTCTCCGACGGGCCGGCGGGCGTGCGCGGCAGCACGTGGAGCGAGTTGTCGCCGTCGGCCAGCTTCCCCTCGCCGACAGCGTTGGCGGCCAGTTGGGATGTCGCCGCGGTGACCGAGGTGGCCGGCCTGTTGGCCGGTGAGGCGCGGCGCAAGGGTGTCGACGTGGTGCTGGCGCCCACGGTGAACCTGCACCGCAGCCCGCTGGGTGGCCGGCACTTCGAGGCGTTCTCCGAGGACCCGCTGCTGTCCGGCCGGATCGGTGTCGCCTACGTGCGCGGCCTGCAGGACGCCGGTGTCGGCGCGACGGCCAAGCACTACGTGGCCAACGAGTCGGAGACCGAACGGTTCACCGTGGACATCCAGGTGGAGGAGCGCACCCTGCGGGAGCTGTACCTGCTGCCGTTCGAACTGATGGTCACCGAGGGCGGCGCGTGGCTGGTGATGGCCGCCTACAACAGTGTCAACGGCACCACGATGTCCGAGAATCCGCTGCTCACCCATCCGTTGAAGGACGAGTGGGGTTTCGACGGTGTCGTCGTCTCGGACTGGTACGCGACCAGGACGACGGAGGCGGCCGGGTCGGCGGCGCTGGATCTGGCGATGCCCGGCCCGTCGAGTCCGTGGGGTGCGTCGCTGGTCGCGGCCGTGCGGGACGACAAGGTCCCCGAGTCCGCTGTGGACGACAAGGTGCTCCGGATACTCCGGCTGGCCGCCAGGGTCGGCGCGTTGGACGGCGTCGAGCCCGTTGTCGCACCCGTGGTGCCCGCGTCGCCGGAACGGCTGAGTATCGGGCTGCGTGATGCCGCCGCGGCCGGGATGGTGTTGCTGCGCAACAACAATCTGCTGCCGCTGGCTGCCGACCCTGGCAGGGTCGCCGTGATCGGGCAGTTGGCTGCCGAGGCCCGCATCCAGGGCGGTGGTAGTGCCAGCGTGGTGCCCGATCCCGACCACGTGGTGTCGCCACTGGACGGCCTACGAGCGGCACTGGGCGACTCGGTCGACCACGAGATCGGCGTGCGCCTGCGCGAGGGCCTGCCACAGATGCCGATCGAACTGGTGACCGACGCCGACGGCGAGCACGGGCTGGACGTGCACTGGCTGGCCGCCGACGGCTCGGTGCTGGGGCACGAGCGGCGACGGGGCGCTCGGCACTTCTGGCTGGGTGACGCCATGCCGAACGCCACCGAGGTACGGGTGTCCTGCCGGTTCCGGGCGGACGCGGCAGGCGAGTGGCGGTTCGGCGTGGTCGGCAACGGCACGTTCGAGCTCGATCTCGCCGGCGAGACGGTCATCGCGACGACCCTGGCGCCGGCAGGCGGCATCGTCCAGGACGCGCTGCGGGCCAAGCCGGAGGCGTCGGTGACCAGGCTGTTGGCCGCAGGCGACGAGTTCGACATCGTGCTGCGGCACGCGGTCGAGCCCGGCGCCGTGGTGTTCGAGCACATCCTCGGTGCCGAGCGGCCGCACCGCACGCCGGAGGCCGAGTTCGCCGCCGCCGTGGACCTGGCCAGGGACGCCGATCTGGCGATCGTCGTTGTCGGCACCACGGAGCGGGTGGAGAGCGAGGGGTTCGACCGGGCGAGTCTCGCGCTGCCGGACGGCCAGGACGACCTGGTTCGCGCTGTGCTCGCCGTGAACCCGAGGACCGTCGTCGTGGTCAACTCGGGTGGCCCGGTGCTGCTCCCGTGGCGGGACGACGTCGGCGCGCTGCTGCTGACCTGGTTCGGCGGCCAGGAACTCGGTTCCGCGCTGGCCGCCGTACTGCTCGGCGAGTTGGAGCCGGGCGGGCGACTGCCCACGACGTGGCCCGCTGCCGAGACCGACGTGCCGGTGCTGTCCACCACGCCCACCTACGGCGCGCTGCCGTACACCGAGGGCGTGCACGTCGGGTACCGGGCGTGGCTGCGGGCCGGCGTGGCGCCCGCGTTCCCGTTCGGCTTCGGCCTCGGCTACACCACGTGGGACTACCTCGAACTGACCACTGTGGACGGATATGGCGAGTTCACCGTGCTGGTGCGCAACTCCGGTCCCCGGGCCGGCAAGGAGGTCGTGCAGCTGTACGCGTCCCGGGAGAGCAGCGCGGTCGACCGGCCGGTCCGCTGGCTGATCGGCTTCGCCGTGGTCACCGCCGCAGCGGGCGCCGAGGCCACCGCGACCGTGACTGTGGCGCCGAGGGCGTGGCAGCACTGGTCGGAGCAGGACGGTGGATGGCGCACCGAGCCGGGTGGTTTCACGGTGTTCGCGGGCCGGTCCGTCGAGGATCTGCCGCTACACATGGAGGTTCAGAACCGATAGGTGGTCTGCCCGAACGGGTCGCCCTTGGCGTGCGCGTACGCCTTCGTCGGAGTCACCTCGAACAGCACGCTGTCGAAGCCTTCCCCATCGGCCGTGTTGCCGAAGCCGCCGTCGCGCACGGTGAGGGTCCAGCGGCCGTCCCAACGAGCGGCGTACCGGTCGGCCACGGCCTGGAGCAGCGCGTGGTCGGTGACCCGCCGGGCGGTCCCTTCGAGGGCGATGTCGAGGCCGCCGTCCCACCGGCCGTCGCCGACCAGGACGAGCACGTGCGGGTTGGCTTGCAGGTTGACGTACTTCTGCTCCGTCTCGCCGGTGTGGAAGTACGCATGGCCCTCGTGCCACACCGGCACCAGCGGCGTGGTGTGTGGCCTGCCGTCCGGCCGTATCGTCACCAGCCAGGCCATCTCGGCACCCGCCAGGCGTTCCTGGGCGTCCGGCCAGGAGATCGCCGTGGCCGCGTTGTCGCTGTAGCGGTCGTCGAGCTTCGTCGTGGGTGTCATCCCGGCTCCCGAAACTGGTTGCTTCTCGCAATCGGTCGGCGGCGAAGCTAACACATCCGGTTGCGTTCTACAATCGGTTTCGAGGAGGGGGTCCACCATGGCCGTCCAGGCGAACGGACACCGGTCCGGCTGTCCGATCAACCTCGCGACCGAAGTGCTTGGCGACAAGTGGTCCCTGGTGGTGCTGCGGGACGTGATGTTCGGCAACCGGCGCTACTTCCGCGAGCTGCTGGCGAACTCCGAGGAGGGGATCGCCTCCAACATCCTCGCCGCCCGGCTGCACCGCCTGACCGACAACGGCCTGCTGAGCCGCGGCGGCGACGAGAGCCACCGGCAGAAGATCCGCTACAGCCTGACCGAGCCGAGCATCGAACTGGTCCCCGTGATGGCCGCGCTGGGCTCCTGGGGACGACGACACCTTCCGGTCAGCCGCGAGCTGTCGGTGCGTGCCGAACTGCTGGAGCAGGGCGGACCGCCGCTGTGGGATCGCTTCATGGCCGAGCTGCGCGAGATGCATCTGGGCATCCAGCGCCCATCGGGGACGGGATCGGTGTTCGCCGAGCTGAAGGCGGCCTACGCGGCCGCCATGGCCGAGCCCCGCAGCACCGATCAGGCCAGGTAGTCCCACTGCGCCGCTCGGTCCACTGTGGATCGAGCAGGTGTCGCCCCGCCGATAATCCATACGTACCAGTCCGTGCACCGGTCCGGCCGATCACAGACCGTCGCCGTTGACCGTTGACGGTGCCTTGACGGACGTAAGTGGTCTAGTCCACTTTCGGAGGTACTAGTTCCCCGGACCTGGGAGAAACTCATGCCGTCCTCGTCGCGATCACGCAGTTGGCTCGCCGCGGCGGCCGCCACGGCGCTCGCAGCGGGCCTGATCGCCGTCCTCACCACAACGGCGAATCCGGCCAACGCAGCAGGCGTCAACCTGATCACCGATCCCGGCTTCGAAACCGGCCTCACCGGTTGGACCTGCGACGCGGGCACCGCCACCACCGTCGCGACACCGGTGCACTCCGGCACCCACGCGCTGTCCGGCACACCGTCGTCATCGGACGACGCGCAGTGCACCGAGACCGTCAGCGTGCAACCGAACAGCGCCTACACGCTGACCGACTTCGTGCAGGGCCAGTTCGTCTACCTCGGCGCCACCGGCACCGGCGTCAACGCGCTGAACTGGACCCCGTCCGCGACCACCTTCCAGCAGTTGTCCACGACGTTCACCACGGGTGCCACGACCACCAGCGTCACCGTGTTCGTGCACGGCTGGTACGCCGAGCCCACCTACGTCGCCGACGACGTGAGCCTGACCGGACCGGCGGGCACCGGCACGACGACCGCCCCACCACCGCCGCCGACCAGCACGACTCCCCCGGTGGGCACCACGACCGCAGCACCGCCACCGCCGGCGGGCGGCGCGTTCACCCACCCCGTCTACTTCATGCCGCTGGACAACAACCCGCAGCCGATCAGCACGATCATGACCGCGTCCGGCGAGAAGGAGTTCAACCTGGCGTTCGTGCTCGACTCCGGCGGCTGCACGCCGGCCTGGGACGGCCTCTCCACCGAACCGGTGTCCACCGACACGACCGTCGCCGCGGACATCAACGCGATCCGGGCGGCAGGCGGTGACGTGGCCGTCTCCTTCGGTGGCTTCAACGGCACCGAACTGGGCACCACGTGCGGCAGTGCGACAGCGTTGGCGGCCGCTTACCAGCAGGTGATCACGAAGTACAACCTGACCCGCGTCGACTTCGACTACGAGAACGGCGCACTGGACACCAACACGGCGGTCCGGTTCGGCGCGATCGCGATCCTGGAACGCAACAACCCCAAGCTGATCGTGTCGCTGACCATTCCGATGACGACGGTCGGCTTCCCCGGCACCGGGACCGACGAGATCCGCGGGGCCGTCGCCGCGGGCGCCCGGTTGGACATCATCAACGCGATGGACTTCGACACAGGTCTCACGGCCGGCACCGAGATCGGGCAGAGCGAGGCGATCGCCAACGACGCGGTCAGCCAGTTGGAGACCATCTTCGGCTGGACCGCGGCAACCGCGTGGTCGCACCTCGGCCTGCAGATCATGAACGGCCACACGGACCAGCCGAGTGAACTGTTCACTCAGGACACGTTCACCCAGCTGCTTGCCTTCGCACGGGCCAACCATCCGGCGTGGTTCGCGTACTGGTCGATCAACCGCGACTTCGCCTGCCCGGCCGGCGCCGTCGAGCCGTGGGCGCCCGGTACGTGCAGCAACATCGCGCAGAACGACTACGACTTCACCAAGATCATCGTCCAATACTGAGAGGTTGACGATGTCAGCACGTTTGTCAGCACACAAGGGCAGGCTGGCGGCCGCGGCCGTCGCACTGCTCGCGCCACTGGGGCTGGTGACGGCCATGGCGGCGAACACCCCCGCCGCCGCGGCTACCGGTTTCGGTGTGGCGCCATACGTCGACATGACCAACAACCAGGAACCGATACTGAGCTCGGCGATCAGCACCGGCGGGCTCAAGGCGTTCACGGCGGCGTTCGTGATCTCCAGCGGCTGCACGCCGATCTGGGGCGACACGCTGCCGGTGACCAACGACCCGACGGTCAACGGCGAGATCTCGTCGGCCGAGGCGGCGGGCGCGGGGCTGATCGTGTCGTTCGGCGGTGAGGGCGGCGTGGAACTCGCGCAGGGCTGCACCAACCAGACGTCGCTGACGGCGGCCTACCAGTCGGTGATCAACACGCTGCACCCGACCAGGATCGACTTCGACATCGAGGGCGCCTCGATCGCCGACCCCACGTCGATCAACCTGCGGTTCCACGCCATCGCCGCGCTGGAGGCCGCCAACCCGGGCCTGATCGTGTCGGTCACGATTCCGGTGCTGCCCACCGGTCCCGACTTCAACGGCGACGCGTTCCTACAGGACGCCAAGACCGATGGCGCGCGGATCGACCTGGTCAACATCATGACGATGGACTACGGCGCGGGCTCCGACCCGGCCGAGATGGGCAACGACGCCATCCAGGCGGCGCAGGACACCCTGAGCTTCGTCAAGACCGTGTGGCCGTCGGACACGTTCGCCAACATCGGCATCACGCCGATGATCGGCATCAACGACGACGCGGCCGAGGACTTCACCGAGGCGGACGCGCACACCCTGGTGAACTTCGCCAACGCCAACGGGGTCGGTAGGCTCGCGTTCTGGTCGGTGGACCGGGACCAGCCGTGTGCCGGCACCGCCCAGGGACTGCCGTCGTGCAGTGAGATCACCCAGACCAAACTGGACTTCACGAAGATCTTCACCGGGTTCACCGGCGCCGGTGGTGGCACGGCACCGCCGCCTCCGCCGACCAGCAACCCGCCGACGAGCAACCCCCCGACCAGCGCTCCCCCGCCACCGCCCACCGCCGGCAACCTGATCAGCAACCCCGGTTTCGAGAGTGGCCTGGCCGGCTGGTCGTGTGCCGCGACCGACTCCTCGGTGACCACGCCGGTGCACACCGGCACCCACGCGCTGTCCGCGGGGGCCACCGACTCGGACGACGCTCAGTGCACACAGAGCGTTGCGGTGCAGGCGAACCACACGTACACGCTGTCCGCGTTCGTGAAGGGCAACTTCGCCTTCATCGGTGACACCGGCACCGGTACCACCGACACCAGCACGTTCACCCAGGGGTCGGCCGGCTTCAGCCAGCTGACCGTCACGTTCACCACGGGGGCTGCGACGACGCACGTCACCGTGTTCCTGCACGGTTGGTTCGCCCAGGGCACCGTCGGCTTCGACGACGTCTCGGTGAGCTGACCCACCGCAGGACAAGGGTGGCCGGTCCGACAGGGCCGGCCACCTTCGCGCGCCTCCGACCCGGCCTCGACCTGGAGATCTTTACCAATTTGTGATTGTTGTGGCCCACAACATATGGGACTTTCTTCAAGTGTCGGAGAAAGTACAGGCTCCGGCGATCACGTGCCTGATCGTGTCGCTTCAGTGAGGAGGCGTCCGTGTTAGTTCGCCGTTGGCTGGCACTAGCCGGGATCATCGGACTTACCGTCGCCGGCTTGGCCGGCCCGACCGCAACCAACGCCGTCGCCGCCACCTGCCCGTGGGTCGGCTCCACAGCACCCGTCCCCCAACGGGTCGCCCAGGTACTGGCGCAGATGACCACCGCGCAGAAGATCTCGCTGGTGCACGGCACCGGCGGCGCCTACGTCGGCAACACACCGGCCATCCCGACGCTGTGCATCCCGGCGATCGGCCTCGAGGACGGGCCCGCCGGTGTCGGCGAGGGCCTCGGTGGGGTCACCCAACTGCCGGCTCCGGTGTCCGTCGCGGCGACCTGGGACACGGCCGCCGAGCAGCAGTACGGCGCCGTGGTGGGCAGCGAGGAGTTCGGCAAGGGCGCCAGCATCGACCTCGGCCCGACCGTGAACATCATCCGGGACCCGCGCTGGGGCAGGGCGTTCGAGTCGATGTCGGAGGACCCGTACCTGGACGGCCAACTCGGTGCCGCCGAGATCAGGGGCGTGCAGGGCACCGGTGAACTGGCCCAGGTCAAGCACCTCGGCGTGTACAACCAGGAGACCAACCGGAACACCCCGCAGGACAACGCGGTCATCGACCCGCGTACCGAGCAGGAGATCTACCTCCCGCAGTTCCAGGCCAGCGTGCAGCAGGGCGCCGCGTCCTCGGTGATGTGCTCCTACAGCTACGTCAACGGCACCGACGCCTGTGAGAACCCGGTGCTGCTCAACCAGGCACTGGACACCGAGTTCAAGTTCCCCGGCTTCGTCACGTCCGACTGGGGCGGCACGCACTCCACGGTGGCCGCCGCCAACTCGGGCCTGGACATGCAGATGCCCGACGACAGCTTCTTCGGCGCGGCCCTGCAGACCGCGGTGACCAACGGCCAGGTCTCCATGGCGACGCTGAACTCGATGGTCAGCCGCATCCTGACGGAGGAGTTCACCTTCGGCCTGTTCGACAACGCGCCGCACGGCTCGACGACGGCCACGGTGACCAGCGCCGCGCACCAGGCGACCGCAACGCAGATCGCAGAGGAGGGCACGGTCCTGTTGCGCAACAACGGAAACGTGCTACCGCTGGGCGCGACGACCAAGTCGATCGCGGTGATCGGCACCGACGGCAGCACGGCTCCGCAGACCGACGGCGGCGGCAGTGCTGGCGTCTCGTCCTCCGGCACGGTGACCCCGCTGCAGGGCATCACCAGCCGGGCGGGTGCCGGCGTGACGGTCGGGTTCTCGGCCGGCAACTCGGCCAACGAAACGCTGCCCGACGTCCCGGCCAGCGCACTCACCCCGGCCACCGGCACCGGCAGCGGCCTGACCGGCCAGTACTTCAACAACATGAACCTGACCGGCACGCCCGCGTTCACCAGGACCGACGCCACGGTCGACTTCAACTTCAACGGCGCGTCGCCGGGTACCGGCATCGGCGCGACCCAGTGGTCGGCCAAGTGGACCGGCAAGGTCACGCCGACCACCACCGGCACCTACACGTTCTCCACCACCAGCGACGACGGCAGCAGGTTGTTCGTCAACGGCCAGGAGATCATCAACGACTTCCAGGACCAGGCCGCCACCACGAGCACCGGCACGATCAGCCTCACGGCCGGCGTGCCGGTGTCCATCGAACTGGACTACTTCCAGGACGGCGGCGCCAGCCAGGTCAGTCTCGGCTGGGCCCCGCCCGGCTTCACGACGCCCGCCATCACGGCGGCCGTCAACCTGGCCAGGACGTCGAACGTGGCCGTGGTGTTCGCGAACAACTTCGAGTCCGAGGGCAGCGACCTGTCCAGCATCGACCTGCCGGGTGACCAGAACCTGCTGATCTCCGCTGTCGCGGCCGCCAACCCGAACACCGTCGTGGTGCTCAACACCGGTTCCGCCGTGACCATGCCGTGGCTGAGTTCGGTGGCCGGTGTGCTGGAGAACTGGTATCCCGGCCAGGAGGACGGCAGCGCCATCGCGGCTGTGCTGTTCGGCGACGTGAACCCGTCCGGCAAACTGCCGGTCAGCTTCCCGAAGAGCCTGGCCGACGTGCCCGCGTCGACCACGGCGCAGTGGCCGGGTGTCAACGGGAACGTGCAGTACTCCGAGGGTGTCGACGTCGGATACCGCTGGTACCAGGCAAAGGGCATCGCTCCGCTGTTCCCGTTCGGGTTCGGCCTGTCCTACACCAGTTTCGGGTACAGCGCGCTGCACGTCGGCGCGCTGGACGCACACGGGAACGCGACCGTCACGGCCACGGTGACCAACACCGGCACCAGGGCGGGCTCGGACGTCGCCCAGTTGTACGTCGGTGATCCGGCGACCACCGGTGAGCCGCCGCAGCAGTTGAAGGGCTTCCAGCGGGTCACGCTGAACGCGGGTGCCAGCACCACGGTCAGCTTCCCGGTCTCCATGCACGACCTGGCCTTCTGGAACGACGCGACGAGTTCGTGGAACACGGTGACCGGCACCTACGGGATCCAGGTCGGCGACACGTCGGCCAGCCCGCAGTTGGCCGGCACGCTGGCCGTCACGTCGACGGCGACCGGCAACACGGTGACGGTGACCAACCCGCAGGGCATGAGCAGCCCGGTCGGCACGGCGGCCAGCCTGCCGGTCACCGCGTCGGACTCGGCAGCGGGCCAGACACTGACCTACACGGCCAGTGGGCTGCCGGCCGGCCTGTCGATCAACGCGACCAGCGGCGTGATCTCCGGTAGTGCCACCACGGCGGGCACCAACACGGCGACCGTCACCGCCACGGACGCCACCGGCGCCGTCGGCCGCACGACGTTCGTGTGGACGGCGACCAAACCGGTGGCAACCACCCCGGCCACGACCGGGCCGATCGTGGCCGGGGTGTCGCCGACGCTGTGCGTCGACGACCGGGCCGGGTTGACCACGAACAACAACCCGATCCAGATCTTCACGTGCAACGGCACCACGGCACAGGCCTGGACGGTGGCCGCCGGCAACACGCTCCAGGTTCTCGGCAAGTGCATGGACGTGACGGCGGCCGGCACGGCCAACAGCACGAAGGTGCAGTTGTTCGACTGCAACGGCACCGGCGCGCAGGTCTGGCAGCCACAGGCCAACGGCTCGCTGCTCAACCCGGCGTCCGGTCGCTGCCTTGACGATCCGGCGGCGTCGACGGCGGTCAGCACACAACTGCAGATCTTCGACTGCAACGGCACGGCAGCGCAGCGCTGGACCCTGCCGTAGCGATCGGTCGCGAGTTCCGTGACCGAGCACCGGACCGGCTGACATCGCCGTCAGCCGGCCCGGTGTTTTTCGGGTGTCGGGCGATCGCCCCATCTATAAGGTGATCGCCATGCTCGACACCACGAAGCAGGCTCTGGACCACCGGCTCGCCACCGAGCAGCGTGACAGGAGGGTGCCGTCCCTGGTCGCGGCCGTGGTGCGCGACGGTGTGCCGCTGTGGAGCGGTGGCCGGGGCAAGGTGGACGGCACGACACCGACCGAGGACACGCAGTACCGGATCGGCTCGATCACCAAGACGTTCGTCGGCGTCATGATCATGCGGCTGCGCGACGAGGGCATGCTCAGCCTGTCCGACCCGCTGCGTACCCACCTGCAGGGCACCTCGTTCGGCGACCGGACCATCGGTGAACTACTGGCGCACGCTGCCGGCATCACCTCGGAGCCGGCCGGCGAGTGGTGGGAGCGCAGCGACGGCAAGCCGTGGGCCGACCTGGCCGGCGCGACCGGGCTGGAGACGATCAGGACGCGGGCCGGGCGCAGGTTCCATTACTCCAACCTCGGGTTCGCCGCGCTCGGTGAGGTGGTCGCCAGGCTGCGCGGCACCGACTGGTACAGCGCCGTCCTGGACGAGATCCTGGTGCCGCTGGGCATGAACAGGACCACCCTGATGCCGACCGCGCCGCACGCCACCGGTTGGGCCGTGCACCCGTGGGCGGACGTGCTGCTGCCCGAACCGGCACACGACGCGCGGGGCATGGCGCCCGCAGGCCAGTTGTGGTCGACGTCGACCGATCTCGGCAAGTGGGCCGCTTTCCTGTCCGGTGCCACCGGGGACGTCCTGGCCGCCGACACGCTCACCGAGATGCGGGAACCGATCGTCGTCGAGGACGGCGAGTACTGGGTCGACGGCTACGGCATCGGCCTGCAGATCCTGCGCGACCGGGGCCGCAGGCTGGCCGGCCACACGGGTTCGATGCCCGGCTTCCTGGCCACCGTGTGGGCGCATCCCGGCGAGAACACCGGCGCTGTCGCCATGGCGAACACCACGTCGGGCGCCGCGATCTCGTCGCTGGTGGCCGACCTGCTGGACATCGTGGCCACGCACGAACCGAAACAGCCGACCGAGTGGACACCGCTGGCCGAATTCGACAACGACCTGCTCGCGCTGACCGGCCAGTGGTACTGGGGCCCGGCCGGCTACGGCCTGCGGCTGGCGGCGGACAACTGGCTCGAACTCAGCCCGCTGAAGAGCAACGCGCGATACCGCTTCCGACCCGAACTGGACGGCACATGGACCGGTCTGGACAGCTACTTCGCCGCCGAACGACTACGCGTCATCCGACGAGCCGACGGCTCGGTCAGCCACCTCGACCTGAACACGTTCGTGCTCACCCGCACCCCCTATGATCCGACCGCACCGATCCCCGGCGGGCTCGACCAGGCCGGCTGGCGTGGCCTGCCGAAACCGGATGTCAGCTGATCGAGTCGCCGCTCTACCCTCGGTGGCTGCCGCCCCCTGGCCCGTTCGGAGCAACGCCACCCCTTCAGCGGAACGAATTAGCATCACCATTTTCAGCCATGGTCCGGTTGCATTGCCGTGGCCCGGTGATATTGCAACAGATAGCTACTGTGGGTTCATCGACACCGGCAAGTGAGTGATCCAGCCGTACCCTTTCGAGACATCAATCCCGGAGCACCACAACGCTTTCGGGTGACTGCGCCTATCTGATCAGCGGTGCTAGCGTCGCTGCTGTCGAAGCCGGACAGCGGAATTACCAGCGCAGAAAGAGCCATTCTCAGAACCACACACGGCCAATCCGGGCATATCGCAAATCCATGCGGTACCTCGGCCGGTGAATCATGTCATGAATTTGTCCCAATCTGAACCTGAATGTTGAACGGGTGGTGTGCGCAGTGACGCAGTCGGTACAGCGGGAACTTGACGGCAACGACGAGCAGCAACAACTCAGTCTCGGCACAGCGGCCGCACGCAATCTCGCCACGACGACCAAGACCCCACCGCAGATGCAGGGCATCACCACCCGGTGGCTGCTGCGCGTCCTGCCGTGGGTCCAGGTCGGCGGCGGCACCTACCGCGTCAACCGGCGAATGCGGCACACCAGCGGAAACGGGCGGGTCGCCTTCGGCAACATCGGCGAAGACGTACAGATCGTGGCGCCGACGCTGGCCGAACTCCCCGCGCTGCGCGGAATCACCGATCCTGACCTGCTGCAGACCATCGCGGGCCAGTTCACCCAGGCCACCTACCAGCCCGGCGACACCATCGCCCAGCAGGACCAAGCCGCCAACCAGCTGATCCTCATCGCGCACGGCAAGGTGAACACGACCCGGCCGGGCAAGTACGGCGACCTCACGTCGATCGCGACGCTCGCCGACGGCGACCACCTCGGCCAGGCCATGCTGAACAACGCGGACACCACCTGGCCGTACACGGCGACGGCGATGACACCGGTCATCACATTGGCGCTGAGCAGGGAAAGACTGGACCGGCTGGTCGCCGCTCACCCGGAACTCGCCGACTCGATCCGTGACCACGCCGTGAGTGCCGCCGCGGACCAGAACGAACACGGCGAGGCCGGCATCAACCTGGCCGCCGGCCACGTGGGTGAACACACCCTGGACGGCACTTATGTGGACTACGAACTGAGCCCGAGAGAATACGAACTCTCCATCGCCCAGACCATTCTGCGCGTCCACTCCAGGGTCGCCGACCTCTACAACCAGCCGCACAACCAGACCGAGAACCAGTTGCGGCTCACCGTCGAAGCACTCCGCGAACGCCAGGAACACGAACTGGTCAACAATCCTGAATTCGGGCTGCTGCACAACGCCGATCTCAGCCAACGCATTCCCACCCGATCCGGACCGCCGACACCGGACGACATGGACGATCTGCTGGCCGCGGTGTGGAAGGACCCCGCCTGTCTGCTGGCGCATCCGAAGACAATCGCCGCATTCGGCCGGGAATGCAGCAAGCGCGGCATCTACCCGCAGGGCATCGACCTGAACGGGCACAAGGTGCCGGCGTGGCGCGGTGTTCCGCTGCTGCCGTGCAACAAGATCCCGGTCGCCGACAACCACACGTCGTCGGTGCTCGCGATGCGGGTCGGCGAGCAGAACCAGGGCGTCGTCGGGCTGCACCAGGTCGGTCTGCCCGACGAGTACGAGCCCGGCCTGTCCGTCCGGTTCATGAACATCAACGAGCAGGCGATCATCTCCTACCTCGTCACCGCCTACTACTCGGCCGCGATCCTGGTCCCCGACGCGCTCGGTGTGCTGGAGCACGTCGAACTCGGACGTGGCGATGACTAGCGCGACCGAGGCCGAGACCGAGACCGAGGAGGCCCAGCAGCTCAGCCTCGGTACCGCTGCGGCCAGAAACCTCGCCACCACAAGCAAGACCCCGCCGCAGATGCAGGCGGTCACGCCACGGTGGCTGCTGCGTGTGCTGCCGTGGGTGGACGTGGCGGGCGGTACCTACCGGGTCAACCGGCGGCTGACCTACCCGGTCGGCACCGGCAAGGTCAGCTTCAGCGTCACCGGCGACGACATCAGGGTGGTGCCGCCGACCCTGGCCGAACTGCCAGCACTGCGCGTGGTCACCGATCCCGGTGTGCTGGAGGCCATCGCGGGCCGGTTCGACCAGGGCTCCTACGAACCCGGCGACACCATCGCGCGGCACGGCGACGCGGCCAACCAGTTGATCCTCATCGCGCACGGCAAGGTGAGCACCACCAAGCCGGGCAAGTACGGCGACGACGCCAACCTCGGCACGCTGACCGACGGCGACCACCTCGGCCACACGATCCTCGCCGGCGACGCGACCTGGCCGCACACCGCTGTCGCACTCACCAGGACGCTGACGCTGCATCTGACCAGAGAGTCGTTCGACCGACTGGTCGCCGCACACCCCGAACTCGCGTCGGCCATCGACGACCACACCAGCGGCGACAAACCCGACCAGAACAAGCACGGCGAAGCGAGCATCGACCTCACCGCGGGCCACGAGGGCGAACAGCTGATCACCGGCACGTTCGTGGACTACGAGCTGCGGCCACGGGAGTACGACCTGTCCATCGCGCAGACCGTGCTGCGCATCCACTCCCGCGTCGCCGACCTCTACAACCAGCCGCACAACCAGACCGAGAACCAGTTGCGGCTGACGGTCCAGGCGTTGCGCGAGCGACAAGAACATGAATTGTTGAACAATCCTCACTTCGGATTGCTGCACAACGCGGACCTCGGCCAGCGCATCCCCACCCGATCCGGACCACCGACCCCGGACGACATGGACAACCTGGTCAGCAGGCGGCGCAAGACACAGTTCCTGCTGGCCCATCCGAAGGCGATCGCCGCGTTCGGCCGGGAGTGCACCGGCAGGGGGCTCTATCCGGACGAGGTCGACCTCAACGGCAGGCGGGTGCGGGCGTGGCGGGGCATTCCGCTGCTGCCCTGCGACAAGATCCCGATCTCCGACGACCACACCACCTCGGTCATCGCGATGCGGACCGGCGAGGACGACCACGGCGTCGTCGGCCTGCACCAGGTCGGCCTGCCCGACGAGTACGAACCCGGACTGTCCGTCCGGTTCATGAACATCAGCGAACAGGCCATCCTGTCCTACCTGGTCACCGCCTACTACTCGGTCGCCGTCCTGGTCCCGGACGCGCTCGGCGTCCTCGAACACGTCGAAATCGGACGCTGACATGGCGGCACAGCAGACTAGGGCCATGACGGATGGCAGGCCGGTGGCCGAGGTACTGGCCTGGAGCAGGGATCTGGTGACACCCGCGCTGCGGGCGGCGGTGGACACGCTGCCCGGTTCGATGCGCGGCATCAGCGGCTACCACTTCGGTTGGTGGGACGGCGAGGGCAGACCAGCGGCCGAGGACGGCGGCAAGGCGCTGCGGCCGACGTTCGCGCTGCTGGCGGCGTGCGCTGTCGGCGGCTCACCGGAAGCGGCACTGCCGGCGGCGGTCAGCGTGGAGTTGGTGCACAACTTCTCGCTGCTGCACGACGACGTGATCGACCGGGACACCACGCGGCGGCA
>DASXYT010000069.1:0-8773 GCA_036502345.1 Pseudonocardiaceae bacterium
GGTCTTGCCCTTGTACAGCCTGCCGTCGGGCGAGCGGGTGCCCTCCGGGTAGATGCCCAGCATGGAGCCCTCGGTGAGCAGCCGGACCCCGGTGTCCAGGGCGGCCTGGGCGGCGGCGCCACTGGACCGGTCGATCGGCACCTGGCCGACGCCGGTGAAGAACCACCTCTTCAGCAGGCCTTTGACGCCCGATCCGGTGAAGTACTCCCGCTTGGCGAGAAACGTCACCCTGCGGGTCACCATCAGCGGCAGGAAGAACGAGTCGGCCACCGCGAGGTGGTTGCTGGCCAGTACGGCACCACCGGTGGTCGGGATGTTCTCGGCTCCCTCCACCTTGGGCCGGAAGAACAACCGGAGCACGGGACCGAGCAGAACGTGCTTCATCAGGGAGTACATCACCGTGTGGCCAGCCTCCTCAGCGTCCGTTCCCCATGGTGCACGTCACACGCACCGGGTGCCAGCTTTCCCACCGGACCCGTCACGCGGTGAACGATCGAGGCAGCATGAGGTAACCGTGGCCAAGTGCGCTGCCCACCGACCACCTGTCCGTGCGACGATTGGCTGGCCACTACCGATTCCACCCCAGGGACGGTCACCGTGCCCATCCTGCCTGGTGCAGAACCGTTCACCCACGACGGATCGACCGATGTCGGCGTGTTGCTGTGCCACGGTTTCACCGGCTCGCCGCAGAGCATGGCGCCGTGGGGAGCACGGCTGGCCGAGGCCGGCTGGACCGTGCGCTGCCCGCTGCTGCCCGGCCACGGCACCCGGTGGCAGGACATGAACCGCACCGGCTGGCCGGACTGGTACCGCGCTGTGGACGACGCGTTCGCCGAACTGTCCGAGCGCTGCACCACGGTTTTCGTGTTCGGCCTGTCCATGGGCGGCACACTGGCGCTGCGGCTGGCCGAACTGCACGGCGCCGATGTGGCCGGGCTGGTGCTGGTCAACCCGTCGGTGACCACCGAGCGCAAGGACGCGGCCCTGCTGCCGCTGCTGGCCAAGATCGTGCCGTCGATGCCCGGTATCTCCAACGACGTCAAGAAGCCCGGCGCGACCGAACTGGCCTACCGGCGGCTGCCATTGCGCGCGGCGGCCGGCCTGAGCAAGCTGTGGCAGGAGGTCCGGGGCGATCTCGGCCGCGTCGAGCAGCCGTTGCTGCTGTTCCGGTCCGCCGTCGACCACGTGGTCGAGCCGGTGAACGCGAGGATCATCCTGGACGGCGTGCCCGCCACTGACGTCCAGGAGGTCGTGCTGCCGGACAGCTACCACGTGGCCACACTGGACAACGACGCGCCGACGATCTTCGACGGGAGTGTCGAGTTCGTCCGGCGGATCTGCCAGCAGCGAGCCGGGCAGCCGGTGGCGCAGCCGAGGGAGGGGACGTGACCAGGCGGCCGGGAGGCTCGGACGGACCGGAGGACGTCGACGCGGCGTTCGCCGAGATCGTGGCGAGCCTGGAGGCCGAGGGGCTCGGCGCGCTGTTCGAGAGCAATCTCACCAGGGACGATCTCGGCAGCGAGCGGACCACCTCGGAGCCGGCCGGCCCGACCGGTCCGACCGCCGAGGTGGCCAGGACCGACGCCGACCGGGACGACACCGACGTGGCCAAGCCGGCAGGCTGGCGCACGCCGGAGACCGAATGGGACCCGGACGCGGTCGCCGAGGACGAGCACTTCGTCCCACCCGACCCGCCGCCACTGCCCCGGCTCCGGCCGGGCACGGTGTTCGGCATCGTGCTGCTGGCCATCGGTGTGCTGCTGCTGGCGGCGCCCAGCGTGATCGGGCTGGACCCGAGGATCGCGACCCCGCTTGCACTGGTGGCGATGGCCTCCGGGATCGGCTGGCTGGTGCTGCGGATGAAGCAGGGACCGCCGCCGGACTCCGGTTGGGATGATGGCGCGCAACTCTAGGAACAACAACACCGCCTTCGTGACCAAGGGCCGTGTCGAGGCGTTCAGTGACGGCGTTCTCGCGGTGGCGATCACCCTGCTGGTGCTGGACCTGCACGTGGAGACCGGCGGCACGGAGAGCCTCGCCCACCAGTTGGCCGACAAGTGGCCGTCGTTCGCCGCCTACGTGGTCAGCTTCTTCGTCATCGGCGTCATCTGGGTGAACCACCACGCCCTGTTCAGCCTGCTCGCCAAGGTGGACAGGCCGCTGCTGTTCTACAACCTGCTGCTGCTGATGTTCGTCACCACGATCCCGTTCACCACCGCCACGCTGGCCGCGAACCTGCGTGGCGACATCGGTGACGTGCGGGTCGCGGTGCTGCTGTACGGCATCTCCATGGAGGGCATGTCGATCAGCTACCGGACGATCCTGCACCGGATGGTGCACCGGAACCTGCTGCTGCACCCGGTGGACGAGGAAACAGGACGCAAGGCGATCAACCGGTTCGGGCTGGGCACCCTGGTGTACCCGGTGGTCGTGGTGATCGGGCTGTTCTCACCGGTGGTCATGCTGGTGCTGTACGCGGCGCTGACCGGCTTCTACATGGCCGAGCAGACCGCGATCCTGCCATCGGCCGAGGATGCCGAGGATCCGGAGTTGGAACCCGACTAGCCGGCCTGCGGTGGCCTGGTCCGCCGGGACGCCTTGACCCTGCTGGCGATCAGCGTCGGCCTGCGCAGCACGCCGGTCGACTCGGCGGCCAGCGTTGCCGAACCGACGATCGCCGAGTCGTCACCCAGTTGGGCGGGTCGGATCCTGGCGAGCGGGCGGTGGCCGGCTCCGGTGACCATGCTCGCGTAGTGCTCGCGGGCCTCGTCCAGGAACAGCGGCGACGACTCGGACACACCGCCGCCGATCACCACCACCTCCGGGTCGTACAGGTCGGCGATCAGCGCGAGGCCCTGGCCGAGCCACCTGGCCAGTTCGGCCATGGCGCGCTCGGCCAGCGGGTCACCGTCCCTGGCGGCGGCAGCCACCCTGCGGCCGGTGACCGCCCGTGAGTCGGCAGCGGTCTCCCTGGCCAGCAGCGCCGAGTTGCCCGGGTAGCGGGCCAGCAGTTCGATCGCCGTGGTGGCCAGCGCCGTGCCGCTGCAGTAGCGCTCCCAGCAGCCCTTCTTGCCGCATGGGCACGGCCTGCCGTCCGGCACCAGCGTCAGGTGGCCCAGTTCCGGCGCCACACCGTGCGCACCGCGGAACAGCTTGCCGTCGATCAGCAGCGCGCCGCCGATACCGGTGCCCAGCGCCACCAGCACGGACACGCTGGTTCCCTTGGCCGCGCCGAACCGGTGTTCGGCCAGTGCGGCCGCGTTCGCGTCGTGCTCCAGCACCACCGGTAGGCCGATCCTGCTGGAGATCCGGTCCGCCACCGGGGCCTGTCGCCAGGCCAGATGTGGCGCGAACCGCACCGTCCTGCGGTCCTCGGCCACGAAACCGGCCACCGCGAGACCGACAGCGCTGACCCGGTGCCGGTTGGTCAGCTCGCAGATCACCTCTGTGATCACGTCCTCCAGCGCGGCCTCGCCGCTGGGCGTGCCTGCCCTGGTCAGGTCCAGGACGTCACCATGGGAGTCCACAATGCCGGCCCGCACGCTGGTCCCGCCGACGTCGACACCGACGGTCAGCACTCGCCGTCAGCCTTGCTGTCGCGCCGGTGCACCGTGATGTGCTGTACGCGGTCAGCCGGCTCCTCGGCATCCGGCTTCGTCGGTGTCGGCTCGCGCTCTGCGAGCGCGGCGCGCAGCACGGTGAGCAGGCCTGCCGCGTGCTCGGCGGCCCGGACGGCCAGTTCGGGGCGCTCGCCACGCAGCACGGCCATACCGGCGCACAGCGGGCACCAGCCACAGGTGGCGGGCGTGTGCTCGCTGTGCTCATCGGTCGGCGCGGCGGCCAGCCGGTTCAGCATCGGCTCGGCACGCTCGGCGAGTGCGTCCAGCAGCAGCCGCAGCTCCTCGGCCAGCCGCGCGCCGGGCAGCGGCTGCTCGTCGGTGCCGGCCTCTGGGGTGCCGTTCCCGGGGGTGGTCATCTGTTGATTATCCCTGCTTGTCGGACTCGGCCTTCGGCCACAGCGCCGGATCCGGCACGAAGTGCACCAGCACTCCCCCGTCGTCCACGTCGGCACCGGTCACCGAACACCTGCGCAGCAGCGGCGGCAGCGCGATCAGCCTGCGCCTGCCGTCGACGGTCAGCGCGAGCTCGTCACCGACCCTGGCCAGGTCGACGTCGGCGTCCGCACCCAGCGGCACGGCGATCCGCAACGAGTAGCTGCCGGCACCGCCTGCGACCGTGAGCAGCGGCTCGACCGGCGTGTTCTCCGTGTCGGACAACGGGTCGGCATCGGCGTAGAGCCGCTCCGCCAGGTCCAACAGCGCCGGCACGCCGATCGGCTCGGCGGCCAGGTAGGGCACCGTGCGGACCGGTACGTCGGTGGCCGCACTCAGGTCGGCCAGCACCGCCCGCTGCTCGTCCTGCCTGGTGTGCAGCCAGGTCGCGGACGGCCCGCGCTTCGGCCCGAACACCGGGATCAGCCGGTTGGCGATCAGGCCGTCCACCCTGATGCCCTGCACGGCCAGCGCGGTGAGCGTCCGCCGTGTCTCGGCGGCGACCACCCGTTCCGGTGTGGTCACGAGCCGAACGCTGGTGCGGGACCGGTCGCCCAGCGCCACCCGCAGCGCGTCGACCTGTTCGGCCAGCCTGCCCAGCGCGTCGGCCGCCGCGTCCCAGCGGTCCACCTGCTGCCGGCTGCCGGCCAGCCCGGCGAGCAGACCGCGCACCACCCTCCGGTGGGTCGGGAACAGCCGTTCCAGGTAGCCGGACATCGCCTCGGGCAGCGCGACCAGCCGCAGTGTCTCGGCGGTCGGCCCGCAGTCGACGACGACGACCTCCCACGGCCCGACCTCGGCCAGCCGGTACACCTCGGACAGCGCGAGCAGTTCCTCGACGCCGGGCACCACGGTCAGTTCCTCGGCGTTCAGGTCGTCGACGCCGGCACCGGCCAGCAGCGTCCGCAGGTGGGTGCGCAGCCGCTGCCAGTTGCCGTCCACCAGTCTGCGCACGTCGAGCTGGCTGGCGAACAGGCCGTCGGACTGCTCGGCCGGATCGCCGTCGAGTGGGACGCCGAGCGCGTCGCCCAGCGAGTGCGCCGGATCGGTGGACACGACGAGGGTCTTGCGGCCGGTCGCGGCGAGCCGCGCGGCCGTGGCAGCGGCGAGGGTCGTCTTCCCGACGCCGCCCTTGCCGGTGAACAGCAGGACGCGCATGTCAGCCGCCGCCGTTCTCCACCCGCCGCTTCAGCTCCTTCAGGGCGGTATCCATGATCACCTTCTCGGCCTTGCGGCGCAGCAGGCCGAGCAGCGGGATGGCCAGTTGCACGGCCAGTGTGTAGGTGACCTTCGTGCCGGCACCCTGCGGCTCCAGCTGGTAGCTACCCGTCTGGGAGCGCTGCATCTGGCCCTTGACCAGCTTCCAGCTCATGCCCCCGTCGTTGGGAAACCACTGGTACTCCAGCGTGTACACGTCCTTGATCGGACCGGCGTCGAGGGTGAACTGGACCTGCTCGGCGTGCCCGTCGGCGCCCTCGCTCAGCACCTCGGTCTGCTTCACCGCGTTGGTCCACTCGGGATACGCGGCGAAGTCCGCGATCACCGCCATGATCCGCTCCGGCGGGGCGTCGATGACGATGGACTGGGTGGACTCGTCGGCCATGTCGGCGAGGTTACCGTCAACTACCAGCGCAGCACGTACGGCCGGCCGGTCCGCTTGAAGTGGCCGACGTTCACGCACTCGGTGGTGCCCAGCCGGATCCTCGGGGCCAGTGGCTGGTGGACGTGGCCGAACAGCGACCACCTCGGCCGGTACTCGCGAATCGCGGCGAGCAGCGACATGGACGCCATCTCGGACCGCCGGGCCACCACGTCGTAGCAGAGTTCCGGGACCGCGGGCGGAATGTGGGTGCACAGCACGTCAACCGGCCCGAGCGCGGCCACCGACGCGTCGAAGTCCTCGCGCTGTCGCAGATACGGCACCCACACGCCGGTCCGCCTCGGCTTCATGCCCGGCGACGCCAACGCACCGCCGACGAAACCGAACCGCAGCCCGCCGACGTCGACCGACTCGCCGTCCAGCATCCGGATGCCGTTGCCGGTGTACTCCGGCCACAACGCGGGCACGTCCACGTTGCCCGGGGTGGCGTAGGTGGGCGCCGTCATCGCGCCGAACAGCTTCGCGTACTGGTCGCGGATGGCCTCCTCGACCACGTCGGCCGCGTTGTCCAGGCCGGACCACAGCGAACGGGAATACGCCGCCAGGTTGGCCGTCTGCCGCGCCCTGCGCAGTTCGGCGAACACCGCGACCTTCTCGGCGCCGAACACCGCGCCGAGGATGCCCTTGGAATGGTCGTAGTAGTCCACGAAGTCCAACAGGTCGCCGAGCACGACGAGCGCGTCAGCGCCCTCGCCCGCCCTGGCCAGTGCGTCGACGTTGCCGTGTACGTCGGAAACCACGTGCACCCGCATACCGTCGACCCTACGGGGAGGCGGGCGGGCAGCCGGGAGCTCTCCCGTCCTCCAGCACCGCCTTGAGCCCCAACGCGATCCGCTTGGCGGCCAACTGCCTGCGTCGCCGCTCGATGTCCATCTGCCGCGGCCCCGCCGACGCCGGCAGTTCGGCGCGCAGGAAGTAGTGCAGCACCGTGCCGTCCAGCACCGGCTCCAGCCACACCTCCATCGTGCCGACGAGCGCGCCGCGCACGGTCCAGCGCAGGCCCTCGTCGCCCCGGTCGAGGTACACGGTCAGGGTGAGGTCCGGCCAGTACCGTCGCCACGCGGCGGGATCGGCGAAGGCCGACGCCACGATCTTCGGCGGCACTACCAGGAATGTCTCGTCGACGATGTCCACTGCTGGCACGCGGTGCAGAATGCCACGAGAGGCCCGGGGTGGTGGGCACCACCACACACACGCTAAGTTCCCCACCGGTAACATTCCATGGCACGGAGGTTGACGTGCGCGAATTCACCGTTCAGACGGCAAACCCGGTCACCGATGAGGAAAACCTCACCGACATGGTGTGGGCCAACGCGGAGCGCTTCGGCGACGCGGTGAGCTTCCAACGCCACGTGGACGGCACCTGGGTGGACCTGACGGCGAGAGACTTCGCCGCTCACGTGCTTGCCGTCGCCAAGGGCCTGATCGCGATGGGCATCCAGGCCGGTGACCGTGTCTGCCTGATGTCCAAGACGCGCTACGAGTGGACGCTGCTGGACTTCGCCATCTGGGCGGCAGGTGGCGTGACCGTGCCGATCTACGAGACGTCCTCGGCCGAGCAGGTCGAGTGGATCGTGTCCGACTCGACGGCCCGCGCGGTGATCGTGGAGACCGCGGCGCACCGCAGCGTGGTGGACGGTGTGGTGGACCGGCTGGGCGAGGTCCGGCACGTGTGGCAGATCGACGGCCCGGCGGCCACCGACGCGCCCGGTGCCATCGACGAACTGACCGCTCTCGGTGCCGGCATCAGCGACCAGCAGGTGCACGACCGGCGGCACGCCGTGGCCGCCGACCAGATGGCCACCATCGTGTACACGTCCGGCACCACCGGCCGGCCGAAGGGCTGCGTGCTGACCCACCGCAACCTGCTGGCCGAGGTCCGGGCGAACGTCGGCGCCTTCCCGGAGATGCTGCAACCGGGCAACTCGCTGCTGCTGTTCCTGCCGCTGGCCCACGTGCTGGCCAGGGCGCTCGCGCTGACCTGCGTGTACGCGCGGCTGACCGTGGGGCACACGGCGGACGTGAAGAACCTGGTCGCCGACCTCGGCACGTTCCGGCCGACGTTCGTCGTCGCGGTGCCCAGGGTGTTCGAGAAGGTCTACAACGGCGCGAAGCAGAAGGCGCACAGCGAGGGCAAGGGCAAGATCTTCGATCTCGCCGAGGCGACCGCGGTGGCGTACAGCGAGTCGCAGGACGGTGGCGGCCCCGGCGTCGGGCTGCGGCTGAAGCACGCCGTGATGGACCGGCTGGTGTACACGAAGCTGCGGGCCGCCCTCGGTGGCCGCTGTACGGCCGCCGTGTCCGGTGGCGCGCCGCTGGGCGAGCGGATGGCGCACTTCTTCCGAGGCGTCGGCGTGCCGGTGCTGGAGGGCTACGGCCTGACCGAGACCAGCGCGGCCGCGTGCGTGAACACCCAGGGCGCGCTGCGGGTGGGCACGGTCGGCCGCCCGGTGGCCGGCACATCGGTCCGGATCGCCGAGGACGGCGAGATCCTGCTCAGCGGCGACGTGGTGTTCCGGGAGTACTGGAACAACGAGCAGGCCAGCAAGGAAGCCCTGGACGGCGGCTGGTTCCGCACCGGCGACCTCGGTGCGCTGGACCCGGACGGCTTCCTGCGGATCACCGGTCGGAAGAAGGAGATCATCGTGACGGCGGGCGGCAAGAACGTCGCGCCCGCGGTGATCGAGGACCGCATCCGGGCGGACGCGCTCGTCGCCGAGTGCATGGTCGTCGGCGACGCGCGTCCCTTCGTGGCCGCGCTGATCACCCTGGACGAGGAGTTCCTGCCGCACTGGGCCGAGCAGCACGGCCGGGCCGGCGCGAGCGTCGCCGAGCTGGCGACCGACCCCGAGCTGCTGGCGGCCGTCCAGCACGCGGTGGACGAGGGCAACACGGCAGTCTCGAAGGCGGAGTCGGTACGCAGGTTCCGCGTTCTCCCGGGTCAGTTCACCGAGGAGTCCGGCCACGTGACGCCGTCGCTGAAGCTCAAGCGGAACGTGGTGACGGTGGACTTCGCCGCGGAGATCGAGGGGCTGTACGCGAAGTAGGGGTCGCCGGGGGC
>DASXYT010000070.1:0-1564 GCA_036502345.1 Pseudonocardiaceae bacterium
GGAGTACCGGAAGCACGGCGCCCTGGGCCGTGAGCACCTGAGCACCTCCCAGGTGTAGCTTCAGAAAGGGCAGTAAGCCACGCCGGAAGGGCGAGCCTGTGGCTCGCCCTTCCGTCTTTCTGGCTAGCTGAGGCCCGGCCATAACTCGCAGGCCCCACTGGACAGAAGACCGGTGGGGCCTGTCGTGCCTACCATGGGGTTGTCAGACCAAACCAGGTGGGCAGAGTCATGGTACCGCAGTTGTCGCTGCTGGTCGCATTGGTCGATCTGATCGAGAGGATCCCGAGCCCGCCCGTCGCGGGACGGACACGGTCGCGCGGCGGTCGACCGCCGCGCTATTCGGATCGGCTGTTCTTGAAGGCGCTGGTGATCATGCTGGTGCGCAACGTCTCGACCGTTAGCGGCCTGCTGGCGATCCTGGAGCAGCCGACCTGGGAGATGCAGACGCTGCGCGTACGCTTGACCGAGCAGGGCCGCTTCCCGAGTCGTCGGACCTGGGAGCGCCGGTTGGCGACGCTGCCGGGAACCTTGCCGGCGCGGATCGGGTGCTTGGGGCGGCACCTGGTCGAGTTGATCGACCCGTGGGCCGCCGGCGGCCACGCCGTCGCGATCGACAGCACGGTGCTGCACGCACGTGGCGGCGTCTGGCACAAGAAGCACCGCGACGCCGGGGTCGTCCCGCACACCTCGATCGACACCGAGGCCGGTTGGACCAAGTCCGGCTGGCACGGCTGGGTCTACGGCTGGAAGCTCCACCTCGTCACCACCGTCGCGGCTGTCTGGCTCCCGCTTGCGGCCGAGTTGACCCCGGCCAACACCGCCGACAACGAGCCGGCCCCACGCTTGCTCGACGAACTGCCGCTCGATGCCCGCTTCGTCCTCGGCGACACCCACTACAACGACCCGGCCGTCCGCGACCACTGTTTCGGCGCCGACCGCCTCCTGGTCGCCACCCGCCGTGGCGCCTACCCGCACACCGACGACGGCGTCGAAGTCCGCCGGGTCTTCCACAAACTCCGTTCTCTCGCCATCGAGAATCTCAACGAGCACGTCAAGGGAATCTTCGATATCCACGGCTCGGTCCCCACGCGCGGCCTCGTCCGCACCCAACGCTTCGCCCTCGGCGCCGTCTTCGTCTACCAGTTGACCCTGCTCTATCGCTTCGAGCACGACCAGGATCTCCGCGTCGGCCTCAAAGCCTTCCTCAAAGCCGCCTGATCGGGTCTCGTCCGGTTATGACCGGGCCTCGCTTAGACCGTGTCGTCGACAGGGTACGTTGCCGCCAGGACACCGGTGAATCGTTCCAGCGTGGTTCCCAACTCAGCGAGCCGTTGCTCCTGACGTCGGCTGGTTCCCGCTCGGAAGTGTTCAAGATCAGTAAGCTGGCGCCATCGGTGGAGCACGACATACCCTGGTGGACTCTTGCGGGTGCGATACACCTCATATGCGATCAAGCCCGGCGATGCGATGATCTCAGCTCGCCCTTCGTCTGTGATGCACTGCTCCACCGCTGCACATGCTGCACCATCCGTGGCGATCGTGGCGCAGGCAGCCACAGCTGAAG
>DASXYT010000071.1:0-4237 GCA_036502345.1 Pseudonocardiaceae bacterium
GGAGGTCCTGGTCCCTCTGTTGGACCTGGGCCGACGACAACGCCGCGAGGTGCCTGCCTGGAACCGAAATTACCCGGTGAGGGTTACTGGACGCGCCACTAGTCAGCTGATCGCGATCGCGAGGACCGCGACGGCGCACAGCCCGAGGCCGACACGCTGCACCGGCCGGAACCGTTCGTGCGTGACGATTCGGGCGAGCAGCACCGTGACGCCCGGGTACAGCGACGTGACGATGGCGACCGTGGCGAGCATGCCCTGCAGGGTGGCCGCGAAGTACAGCAACGTGGCCAGGCTGCCCGTGACGCCGGCCAACACCGGCAGGCCGAGGCTGCGGACGTTCACCTTCAGTGAGGTCCGTGTCACGGCAGCGATCACCAGCAGCAGCACCAGTGAACTGGTCTGCTCGGTGGCGACCGGCCAGAGCCCGGCGTGCCCACCTGCCTGCGCCAGTCCGACGAACATCAGGCCGAACGCCGTGCCCGCGGTCAGCGCGTCGAACAGCGACGACCGCAGCGCGCCGGGAGCCACCGAACCGCTGGCCGCGACCAGCGCGATGGCCGGCAGCGCCACCAGCACACCGGCCGCGCCCAGCAGACCGGGCCGGTCACCCAGCACCACGCCGACCACGACCGGCACCACTGCGGCGCCGACGGCCGACACCGGCCCGACCACGCTCATCTGACCGCGAGCAAGGCCGCGGTACAGCATCATCGTGCCGACGCCACCGCCGAGGCCGCTGAGCAGGCCCCACACGACGGCGTGGGTGGTCGGCGCCGGGCCACCGGACAGCCCGAGCGCCGACCAGATGAATGCCACGCCGACCGACGAGCCGACCACGTTCACGGTCAGCGAACCGAGTCGCCGCGACGCGAGGCCGCCGCCGAAGTCAGAGCCGCCGTAGAGCAGGGCGGCGCCCAGCCCCAGGATGATCGCCAGCATGATCAGGCCTTGCGGTAGGTCAGGATGACGATGCCGGTGTTCAGCGCCTTCGTCTCGACCAGGTCGAACTGCGTGGTCGCGGTCGGCCGGAACAGCAGGTCGGACGTGCTCGCCGTGCCGAAGAACAGCGGGTGCACCCACAGTCGCAACTCGTCCAGCAGCCCGTGCTCCAGCAGCGAGTAGGACAGCGGCCCGAACCCGTACTGCACGATGTCCTGACCCGGCTGCTCCTTCAACTCGCGGATCTGTGCGATCACGTCACCGGACAGGACGGTCGTGTTGGGCCACTTCGGATCGGTCAGCGACGATGACGCGACGTACTTCGCCATACTGTTGATGCGGTCGCTGTACGGGTCACCGGAGCGCGCCATCCAGGCCGATGCCATGCCCTCGTAGGTGAGGCCGCCCATCAGCACCGCGTCGCAGGCCATCAGCAGTTCGGTCTGCACGGTCCCGCCCGTCGCGTCGGGCTCGATGCCGTTGCCGGGCCAGTCCTGCGGGTTCTGGATGACACCGTCGAGGGTGATGTACGTGGAGTTGATGATGCGACGCATGGTGACTCTCCGTCCTGGTCTCTGTTCGATGGCTTAAGAGCTGCTAACACAACAACTGTTCGGCTCGCGACGCCCAGCCACACCATCTGCGGCGTTGTCCTCGGCCCCGGTCCAACAGAGGGACCGGAACCTCCTCCGCCTTGCAGCTGGCGCACCTGGCCGCCGCTCCCTGATCGAACGCCGTTGTGTTAGCAGCTCTAAGCCTGGCGGGGCGTGGTCCTGTTGATAAGGTCCAATCCGATGGCCGGATCAAGGACCAGTTCGGGTCTGCTCGTCGAGCTGCGGCGCGACGGGCAGGTGCCGCTGCACCGTCAGGTCGCGTCGTCGATCCGCGACTCCATCCGCGAGGGCACCCTGCCGCGCGGGTCCCTGCTGCCGCCGACGCGGACGCTCGCCACGGACCTCGGTGTGTCCAGGGGAGTGGTGGTCGAGGCCTACCAACAGCTGACCGCCGAGGGTTACCTGGCCAGCAGGGCAGGTGGGCACACCGAGGTCGCGACCGGCCCGGCGGCCCGCCCCGCCGTCGTGCGCACGGCACGTCCGCCTGCGGCACGCATCGACCTGAGCTACGGCCGGGCCGACGTGTCCAGCTTCCCGAGGGCCGCGTGGCTGCGGTCCATCCGAGGAGCGTTGGTCGACTCACCGAACGAGCTGTTCGGTTACCTCAGCGGCAGTGGCGTGCCCCAGTTGCGCACCGCCATCGCCGACTACCTGAACCGGGTGCGCGGCACCGTCGCCGACCCGGAGCACGTGGTGATCTGCACCGGCTACTGCCAGGGCATCGGCCTGCTGATCAAAGTGCTGGCGGCCCGTGGCGCGAAGCGGCTCGCGTTGGAGGACCCGTCGTCCACGGATGACGCGCTGCCCGCAGCCCAGGCCGCCGGCATGGACGTGGTCGGCGTGCCGGTGGACGAGGACGGCATCCGGGTCGACCTGCTGCGCCAGACGAATGCCGACGCCGTCATCCTGGCGCCGTCGCACCAGTGGCCCACCGGTGCGGTGCTGTCCCCGGACAATCGGGCTGCCGTGTTGCAGTGGGCAGCGGAGCGGGACGCCATCGTCATCGAGGACGACTACGACGCCGAGTACCGCTACGACCGCTCACCGGTCGGCGCGATGCAGGGCCTGTCGCCGGAACGGGTCGTGTATGCGGGTTCGGCGAGCAAGACTCTCGCACCGGGCCTGCGGCTCGGGTGGTTCGTGTTGCCCAGTCATCTGGCCGGCCCGATGGCGGAAGCCAAGATCGCGGCCGACCGTGGTTCGCCTGCCCTGGAACAGTTAGCGCTCGCGGATTTTCTGAATCGGGGCGAGTTCGACCGTCACTTGCGGCGGATGCGCCCTGTTTACCGGCGGCGGCGGGATGCGTTGCTGAGCGCGTTGGAGCAGCGGTTGCCTTCGCTTGTCCCTACCGGTATTTCGGCAGGGCTGCATCTGGTGGCGTGGTTGCCGGACGGGTTGGACGAGACCACTGTGGTCGAGGCTGCTTACCGTGCCGGGGTCGGTGTGGACGGTGTTCTGCCTTACCGCATAGCGACTACTGGGCCGGGTGGGCTGGTGTTCGGGTTCGCGACGGTGAGCGAGCATGCGATCGCTGAGGGCGTGGAGATCCTGGCCCGGGTCATCGTTGATTTGTGACTCTCGTTGCTGGGTAGCGGTTTCTGGTTTTGGCTTGGCGCCTCCGGGGGCTGAGCGGCCGCCGCCACGGCGGCTGGGTGTAGTCGGATGGCGACACGATCCAGCAACCGGCAGGCTACATCGGCCGCCGGTAAGGAATGCCTCAGGTCGACGTCCACCTCGTCGCCGCCGTGAAGTCCTTCAACAGCGTCGCATGCAGGGCGTCGATCACGGTCGGCGTGCCCACCGTCAGACCCAACTCGCGATTCCTGCTCAGCGACGCCGTTGTGAAGTTCTCCGAGCCGAGGAACACTCGCGCTCCTGAGTGGCCGGCGTCGGCGATGATCACCTTGGCGTGGATGTAGAGCTTGGCGCTGGCCGAGTAGGTGGCCACTCGCACGCCGCCCTTGACCAGGCGGTCGAAGTCGTCCGACCACTCCGTTGCCCTTGTCATGCTGACTTCCACGGTGACCCCACGGCCTGCCGCCGCGATCAGGGCGTTCTCGATGGACTTGCTGGACATCTCCTCGTTCTCCACCTGGAGCGAGGACTTGGCGCCGTTGATCACGGCCAGCATGTCGGGTGTCGCTGTGGTGGGGCTCCACACCAGGTCCGCGCCGGTCGGTGGGGTGATCGAGGCGCCACTGAAGTCGGCTGCGAAGGTCCGCTCGATCGCTGCCACGTCGGTCGCCGTCAGGTCCTCGACCGCGAAATCCCTTGTGGTGCTGTAGTAACGGCTGGTCAGGTTGCCGGTCAGGATGACGGACTTCCTGTCGTCCACCGTGATGGTCTTCTGGTGAGTCGCCAGGTACCGCTTGTTCGCCCACGCCACCTGGACCTTGTGCGCCGTCAGGTAAGTAAAAGCGGGCTGGTTGCTCTTCTGTTCCCTGTTGCGGTCCAACACCACCCGGACCCGCACCCCGCGCTCGGCGTCCGCCGCCAGATCCTGTTCCGCTGTCTTGTCCACCAGTTCGTACATCGTCATGTCCAGCGACGTGTGCGCCGAGGTGATGAACGCGTAGATCGGCTGGTAGCCCTGCTCCGGGTCGGTGACCAGACCGGCCGCTGTGCCTGCGGGCGCCACCCCGGATGACGCTGCCCCGGACGGCGCGCTGGCTAAGTCACCTAAG
>DASXYT010000072.1:0-2979 GCA_036502345.1 Pseudonocardiaceae bacterium
GGGGACATCTACAACAGCCACCAGTGGGCGCCTCCGGGCTGGACGTCCGGCTGGACCAACCCGACCACCGGGCAGCAGGTTTCACCATCGGCCGGCGCGCAGGCGTTCGCGCTTCGGGCGGGCACGCAGCTGAACTGCACCGGTAGCGAGCCGACCTTGACCAACGTCCAGGCCGCGATCAATGCCGGCGTCCTGTCCGAGGGTGTCCTCGACAACGCGCTGGTGCACCTGTTCACGCTCAGGATGCAGACCGGCGAGTTCGACCCACCCAGCCACGTCGGCTACACCAAGATCAACAAGAGCGTCATCCAGAGCCCGGCGCACCAAGAGCTGGCGGAGAAGGTCGCCGCCGAGGACCTCGTGCTGCTGAAGAACGACAACGTGGCGAACACGTCGGCGCCGCTGTTGCCGGCCAATCCAGCCAAGCTGAAGAACGTCGTCATCGTCGGCAACCTCGCCAACACGGTCACCCTGGGTGGCTACTCCGGCAAACCGTCGCTGCAGGTCAACGCGGTGCAGGGCATCACGGCCGCGGTCAAGGCCGCCAACCCCGACGCCGCGATCACGTTCGACTCGTGCGCCACCACCAGCACGACGACCGCGCCGGCGTCGTGCTCTGCGGGCACCGAGGCCGCGATCAAGACCGCCGATCTGGTCATCGTCTTCGTCGGCACGGACCAGAACGTGGCCAGCGAGGGTAAGGACCGGGCCTCGCTCGCCATGCCCGGCAACTACAACTCGCTGATCAGCCAGGTGCACGCGCTGGGCAACCCGCGGACGGCGATGGTCATCCAGTCCGACGGCCCCGTCGACCTCACCGACACCAGCGGCGACGTTCCGGCGATCCTGTTCAGCGGGTACAACGGCGAGTCCCAGGGCACCGCGCTGGCGCAGGTCCTGTTCGGCCAGGCGAACCCGTCCGGGCACCTGAACTTCACCTGGTTCAAGGACGACTCGCAGCTGCCGGACATGCAGAACTACGGGCTGACCCCGTCCCAGACCGACGGCTTGGGCCGCACGTACATGTACTCCACCCAGCCGCCGACCTACCCCTTCGGGTACGGCTTGTCCTACGCCAAGTTCAGCTACTCCCACGTCAACGTCGGGTCGCGCACGGCCGACGCCAACGCCACCGTGCCGGTCAGCTTCGACGTCAAGAACACCGGCGGCGTCTGGGGCGCAACCGTCGCGCAGTTGTACGTGGCGCCGCAGTTCACCGTGTCCGGAACGGAGCTGCCGAAGGAGCAGCTGGCCGGCTTCCAGCGGACCAACGTGCTGGCCCCTGGGCAGACGCAGCACATCACGTTGCGCGTGAAGCTCGCTGACCTCAGTCGGTGGGACGAGAGCAACCTCGAGCAGGTCGTCGATGACGGCGCGTACAAGTTCCAGGTCGGCCCCGACTCGGGAACCGTCGCGGGTTCGGCGACGATCACCGTGACCGGTGCGATCGCCCCGCAGGTCCAGTACGTCACGGTCCAGCCGGACCAGGTCGTCTTCAAGCCTGGCGACACGCTGGACCTGACCGCCAAGAACCCGTGGATCGCACCGGATACGAACTCCTCGCTGGAGCAGCCGCACGCCAGTGCCGACAACATCGTCGAGGCGGTCAACACCGACCAGGCGTTCGTGGACCTGTCCAAGGCCCGGGTGCGCTACTCGACCAGTGACCCACGGGTGGCCACCGTCAGCCCGGCCGGCCAGGTCACGCTGCGGGCCCCCGGCGCGGCAACGATCAACGTGACCGTGAACGGCGTGACGGGCACCGCCCCGATCGTCGTGAGCAACCCGTTCACGGTGCAGGCGCCGAACTTCGTGAAGTCGGGGTCCACGTTCACCGCGACGACGGCGTTCACCAACACCGGATCCCAGCCGGTCCGCGGCCTGCAGATGAGCCTGGACGCGCCGAGCGGCTGGACGGCGACGGCGAGCTCACCCGCGTCGTTCTCCAACGTCGGTCCCGGTCAGCACGTCACGACCAGCTGGGCCGTCACGATTCCGGGTACAGCCAGTCCGGGTAACCAGACGGAGCTCGACGCGACGGCGGCATTCACCGGCGCGGCCGGGCCGTACACCGAAGACGCGGTCAGCGAGGTCACCGTCACGTCGGGGGCGACCCCCGAACAGGCCACCCCGGTCATCACGCAGCAAAGCCCGGCCGCGGGGTCGCTGCAGGTGGTCCTGAACAACCCGTCGTCCACCCCGACCACGGTGACGGGCGTCAACTGGACGCTGGGCAGTCAGTCGGGCACGCAGGCGCTGAACACCACCATCGCTGCGGGAACGTCGGCGACGGTGTCGGTGGATGTGGGCAGTCCCAACCTCGGGCAGCTCTACCCGTTCACGGTTACCAGCGTGGTCTCCGGCGGTCAGGGCTCGGCTCCGCTGTCCGGGCACGTGACGTTCTTGCCGGTGGTGCAGAAGTCGCTGGGTAGTTCGTGGTCGTTGTCCGACGTGCAGGACGGCCCGTCGGTGGACCTGGGCAGCTGGGAGGGCGTCGGCAGTTCGCAGGCGCCGGCCGGGCTGGGCGGCAAGGTGTGGTTCGACTGGGACTCCACGCACCTCTACGTCACCGCCCAGATCAGTGATGCCAACTTCTCCGAGCCGGCCACCGGGGGCGACATCTGGCAGGGCGACAGCGTGCAGGTGGCGGCCACGTCGGGGGTGCCGGGATCGTCGGCCACGGTCAGTACCGCCTCGATCGAGGGGCATTACGAGTACGGGGCCGCGCTGACTCCGAATGGTGCCCAGGCGTATCGGTGGACCGCTCCGGCCGGGCAGCCGACCGGGCCGGTGACCGACGCCGCGGTGCACGTGACCAGGGACGACGCCACGAACACCACGCTGTACGAGCTGGCGCTGCCCTGGAGTGATCTCACCTCGGTGCAGCCGAGTGCGAATGCGGTGTTCAGCATCTCGGCCCTGCTCAACGACACCGACAACGGGACCCGATTGGGCTTCTTGCAGTGGGGCGGTGGCATC